>JAOARN010000064.1 GCA_025210485.1 Marinifilaceae bacterium
CATATAAGTTCTTACATCCCTATTTGAGGTCACAATACCATAAAATACAAACCAATTCATAAATTTATGGTATACACAAATGCATGTTATTTTACATAACAATACAACTAAGACATTTAATATTACTTTTCGTCCAGATACGAGATAGAATGCTTTATTGTTTGATTCATGTATAATGCTTTTTGAAAACAATAAAGTTTCATTCACCATAAAAACTCGCTTTCCGTATAGGTAATGTTAACACCTGAGCATTACCAAATTTAGCTTTTTAATAATCCAGGAGCTTCAAACTCTATGAATTTTGAGTTACAATGTTCTTCAGGCATTTTATTCTTTAATAGATGAAAGAATTTTTCATCGTGAGTAGAAATTACTATTTGCTTATCATGATCTTGCGTAAGAGTTCGTAGTACATCTATAAATGAAAGAATGTTTATATCACTAAGATTTTGTATCGGATCATCCATAAATATTGTACTGATAACCTCACTTCCATATTCATATGCCTTGGCTAAGAATATACTTAATGATAAGACATTTACCTGACCAGCACTTAAAAATATATTTGGATTTAGCTCATCACCACCACCTTTGGTTGTTATTACTAATCTAGGTTTTCCATTCTCTCCTATTTCAGCTCTAAAATATATTTCATCAAGACTAGGATGTGGTTCTATACGTTGGTATATTTCATTTATTACTTTTTTATTAAATGTCGTTTCTATACCTTTTTGAATGTGCTTAACACAGTTTTTTCTAGTTTCTCTTAATTTTCCATGAGCTATTGAATATTTTTCCTCTTCTTCCTTTAAATCTTGGAGCTCTTTCTCCAAAGCTTTCTTATCTATTTGCTTACTTAAAATTTCAGATTTAGATTGAATTGATAAAATATATTTTTGTACATTATTTAAAATATCTATTCTTTTTTCATTAGTATTAATCTGCTCTTTGATTTGCTCTATAGACTTTACTTCAGATAGATTTATCGATTTGAATTTTTTTGTAAATGATTCAACAGTATCTGACAAAGTTTTGCACCGACTTTCTTCTTCGATTAATTTACCTGGTAGTAATTCTTCTGAAACCTTACACGCATGTTTTTCGATATTTTCAGTAAGCTCAAGTACCTTATCCTTATTCTCAGAGATTAACTTAGCAATTTCTTGTGACTGTTTTTCTTTTACATCAATGTATCCTGATTTAAAACCTTCCGAAACTACATCCTCATGCCTTAGATTACATTCCTTTAGAAGAGCAACAAAACCTACATAAGCAACATCTTTTTCCAACTTATCTATTTCAGCAAGTTTTTCATTGTTTGCCACTTCTCTACTAGCTACTACACCGTTTATAGAATCAATAAATGAAATGTAACTCTCTTTATTACTCGTCAATTTTGACTTTCTATTCTCAAAGTTCTCTATTTGATCTTGGATGTACTGCGAGTATTTTTCTTCTTTTATGTCTATGGGTATGTTTAACTGAGAAATAGCCTTGGATATTTTTTCCTTTAGTATTTCTTTTTTCCTTTTTGCAGTTTGTATTTCTAGTGCATAATCACTTCGAAACTTTTTTTGACTTTCAAGCTCTTTGTTTTTATTTGCAATTGATTTATCTACTTCTTGTCGTTGCTTTTCTACTATACTTTTGAAAAATGATTCAAACTTCAAAAGTTCATTTTGTAAACTCTCTTTTTTCTTTTCTAAATCTTTCTGATTTGCTCTGTTTTTTTCTAGATCTAATACACCTATACGATCTTTCTCAATGGCTTCTAATAACAATTCAAAAGTGTCAAAAGATGTATTGCACAATGGACAAGCGTGTATCTTAGAAGTCGAAGTATTTGTTTGGGAAACAAACTCAGCACCCCAATTCTTTATACGTTCTAAGTTTTCTTGTAAAGAACCTGATGCTTTTAATTTCTTCTCAATAGAAGTTTGTTGTTCTATTACATCTTTTATTTCTGTTAAATGTTGAGTATACAGTTCTAGCATATGAATATATTCCTCATTTGCAAAGATCTTGAACTCTTTCCATTTCTTATTCTCTAATATGTCATAAAGCAAGTCCTTTTGTTCTCTATGCTTCTGTAATTCCTCAGTTAAAGGAGAGATAATGCCATCAAGTTCAATTATCTTCTTTTCATTTACACTTATATACTTATCATATTCATGTTCTTCTAGGATTTGTTGTTCTCTCTCTTTAAGATATGTTTGATACTTATCTATAGTTTTTGATCGCCTGTTCTTTTCTTGAGCCAATTCAAGAATACGCTGATTCAGTTTTGCAATTAAAGTCTTTGCTTTTAATTGTTTCTTTTGACTCCCATTAAGAAACTCTCTTTCATTCCTTATGCTTTTATGTATTTTATCAGCAACTTTTGAAGAATCAAATAAACGATTATAATTTATTAGTAACTCATTTAAATCCTTAAAAGACTTATTGTTCTTTTCTAAAACTACACTTAAAGTTTTCTTGTCTGTGTATAATTTCTTTATCTCATTTAATGAAGAGATCTCTTTTTTACACTCCTGTTCATTCTTTTTAGCATCTTCAAACTCTTGAAATGATTTGTGTAACTCTTCTGCTGTTTGAATTAAATTATCGAGCTGTTCAATTTGGCTTTTAACTATGTTTGTTCCAGAAAGTAAGTTCTCTTTTTGAACTTCAAGCTCTTCAGCAGATATCTTTTCTGAGAGTGGCAAAAGTTGTAAATCGACTTCTTCAATCTTAGTTACTACAACGATAAGTTCATTTATAGAATCGAGTGCTGATTTATCAACTTTTATTTTACCGATTGCTTTTTCTTTGTCTATAACTTCTTTCTTTAATTCATCAATCCTTTTTAATACTGAAGTGTAAACATCATCAACTTGTTTGAATTTTATCAAATCAGCTTCTACTTGAGTTGTAAATTTTTCAAGTTGCTCAAATTTTTTTTCTGGTGTTGTATGTCTTAAAAAAGAATCTATTAGATCCTGAGATAGAATGTTTGAGGATGATAACTCTTTTAGTTTATCTCTATTAAAGATTCCTTTATAATTACCTTCACAATAATCATTTTTTGTACCCTTACCTTTGCCTTGAATTCTTCTTGTATATGGTTTTACAGTTTTTATTATTTCACCATCACTAGTTAAAATTGATATTTTCCCTATTTTTTTATTTTGATAACTTTTCCGATTTGTAAGAATGATTTTATCTTTAATATTCTCATTAAAGTCTAATTGCTGTATTTCTTCACCTTTTTTAGGTTCACCAATTCGTGAAATTTTATCACTATAACTCCATTCTATTGCATCATAAAAAGAAGTTTTACCATAACCATTTGGAGCATAAAGGACAACAAGGTTAGCAGGAGAACCATCTTTTTCAAAATTAAATTCCTGTGTACCTTCATAGATACGAAAATCGGATATGTTTATTCGTTTAATCTTATTCATTACATATGCTTGTTACAAAATTAAAAAGGGAGGTATTATCTGTTAAATCAAATGAAGTAGCTAAGTCAACAATTTTCTTATCATCTTCTGTAAGACTTTCAGAAAGTTTATTAATATTCTTTATTGTAGGTTTAAATTCAAACTTGAAGATTTCATCATAAATTAGGTTCTTCATTGCCTCAGCACTAATGTTCTGTGCAATATTATTATCCAAAACAATTTTTCTTGTAGCAAATTTGTCTTGCTCTATTGTTAGTTTTATTGCACTACTACTTATAGGCTCCTTGCAAAAGAAAACTTGATAAATATTCCACCGTTCCACTTCTTTTTCCAAAATTTGACCTTGAAAGTATATTGCTATATAGTCTCTTACATTTTCTTGGATTGTTTGTAAATGACTTTCATCTTCAACAAGAACAGAAAATATATAAATATTATAAGTCTTTTCTTCCCTGACCCAACATTGTAGTCCTTCAGGGAAATTCACTGTATCTAGAGTTTGTAACTGCTCTATTATATTATTGGCTTTATTTAATTGCATCTTGGAAACATTTTTTTAGTTCAACTCTTACTTGGTTTAGATTCTCACTATTAATTACGGCATCAGACAATTTACTTAATCCTACTGTACCAAAATTGAAATTTTGTGGTACATTACTATCTATTCCTGCAATATTTTCGATTATAGCTTTTCGAGCATTAAATATTTTTCTTTCCTTTTGATCTGTATCGGAACGAAAAATGACGCAATTATTGGAATGAAGTTTACAGTTAAATTTGTTATGAATAAATTCTTGTGAAGTTTCATAAGATGTTTTATCTGTAAAAAAAAGATTTAGTTTAATATTTATATTATAATTACGACCTCCTTGTTCAATTTCTAAATTTGTAGTAATGTTAGATGTGTCCTTAATTTCAAGTTGTAGAACTTTTAAATACGAAAGAAGCTGAAGCCAACCTTCCCATAATCTGGTATTTGTTATTTTATTTTGTTCGAGATATGATATTAAATTATCAACTGAGTTAAATTCAGGTGAATAAAAAATATTACATCCTAATTGATTTACAATCTCTTTAGGAGAAATTTCTTTAATAACGTTCTTTGCATTATTCTCAATAACTTTTTTTAAAGTTTCAAAACCTTCAAATGTTCCATTTAGATATGATTCGAAAGTTTCAAATAAACTATTTTCTAAACTAATATTTTTACTTTTAAGATATTTTATTAAATGATCATCGAATTTTACAGCAACTCCATTTCCTGTAGACTGTGTATCTGTATAAACTCCAAAAATACAGCCACTATTTGAATAAATGCCACTACCTGAAAGACCAGCTAAATTAGTTTGCTGAGTTTCTAAATTACCAATAGAATTATTTGAAAACTCTAACTCCAGAATTGAATTGTTCTTTTCTGTATATGTATTAAATGTTTTAAATGTCCCATTTCCACTATCACCACTCGGAAATCCATAAGTTTTGAGGGGGGTAACTTGTTCTGACTTGTTAATTAATAAATTATTAAAGTTATTAATTGATTTTTTGACTTTTATAAAAGCAATATCTCTATCTTTTATGCAAAGTGGAGCTTCATTTAAAGATTCTAAAGTACTTGTTTTGTCTTCATTTTTAAACTCTAATGTGTCAAAATCAATGTTCTGACAATTGTTACAAATACTAGGATTATCACATTTACATTCTTCAGGTTCTTTCTTGCAGAGACAATGCTTTGCTGTACCTACAAGATCAAAATCTTGCTCTGGCAATGGTATATAAAACCCAGAGGCAAATGTATTGTTGTTTTTTAAAAGTCTGATCGCTAATTTTACTTCAATATTATTATTATTCATTACTTATCTGCTATAATGGTTAGCTTATTTCCTATAGGATACTTGAGATTAGAAAAATTTTCATTTGAAAAAATCTTTTTAAGTTGAGGATTTTCCTCACTAAAAAAGAATTTCACATTATTCTCTCCATAATGTTGAATAATCATCGCAAGGGTTTGTTTACTAGGGTGACAATGTGTTTTATTTGCATTTGCAGTAATGATAAAATTTTCACAATCGATAAGATCAAGTAATTCTTGAGTAAGATTTTTTTTACTGCCATGATGAGATAGTTTTACGAAATCAAATTTGATTCTATCATTACCTTCCTGAACAAATGTCTTTAAACTCTGTATAATAACTGTAGGGTGTGCATCTGACAAAAAGAGTCCTTTTGTAACGTTATCTTCATAAACAAAAGCGATGCTTGCCCCATTTACAGGAGAATTATCTTCTGTCACTTCAATGGTATCAAAGTCAAAATCTTTAAATTCAATATCATAGTCAAATGTACATTTGCTTCTATCACTACTTTTAACCATACCACTTTCTTTATAATACTCATCTTTTTTTATTTTCCAATGAGCTTGCAATAACTCTAATTTCTCAACTGTAGGGGATAATACTGTAAGTTTGAAGTTATTATAGTTAATCTTTTCTCCAGCCAAATTAATCCTTTCATCCCATTTTCCTGATTTTTGAAGTATTTGTGTAAGTTCAAGATCTTGCCTGAATGAAGATTTTACTGTTCCTTTTGAAGATGCATTTACTGGATATTTCTCTTTGTTTAAGTAATCTTCCTCCAAATAATCACTAATGTTTTTCTCTGAATGGAAAATATATTTTTTTATCAAGGGTTTTATTTTATCATCTTCTGCCATATTCAATATTCCTCCAATATGGTCATCATCACTGTGAGAAACAATCACTAAATCTAAATTGCCTTTCGCTCCATTTTCAATTAATTTTAGAACCTCATTTCTCATTTTATTATATCTTAATTTATTTCTCTCCTTGCCTCCATCGATTAAGATATTAGTATGTTTCGAGTTAAACTCATTTTGTATTAAAATAGCATCTCCATTTCCAATGCTAAAAAAATGTATTTTAGTGTCGTTCATAATGTTTCATTTCTGAGTAGAAGCCAATCAGCCTTGGTGTTAACAACACAATATCAATCACAAAGTGCCGTATATTGTGCATATCTTTGTATTACGCTATGACAAACTATCGTGTAGATATAACGGCACTCTATTCCGTTTTACATTTCATATGACTGGTTATACGCAATAGGTTTATTTTATAATATCGCTGCAAATATAATATTAAAAAGTTATTATGGTAATTAAACAATAAAAAATTGTTGTTAATTTATATAAATCCGATTAGTAATATAAAATACTATGGATTGTCTTTCTTTTTTAGCTAGAGGGATTATTTTTTATAAGTTGAGATTTTATTTTGGGTGGTTGGTATCTTCAGTAGAGGATTTCTTTTTTTGAAAAAAGGGAGGAGACATGGATTATGTTTTGGCTATAAAAGTGTTTGAGATTAAAATAAAGATAAATCCCATAACTTATTCTCTAAGCTAAAGAATTTGTCTTTTTTGTTAAAAAACAATAATTGAAGTCTGTAGTTAATTACATATTTTTCAGTATGCTTACAGTATTGTAAATCAATGTTATGAGATACATATTCAAGGGTCAAAATCTTCTAGAGCTTGCTGAATATTTTAAATCTAATCAAAATTGTCTAGATTATTCAGCAGAAATAAAATGGGCAAATGGATATATTTGTAAAAAATGTGGATATAGCAATTCACAGACAAGAAAGAACCAATCCAGAACATGCAGCAAATGCTCTCATACTGAATCTACTACAGCCAACACTCTTTTTCATAAAGTGAAATTTGGAGTACGTAAAGCATTTTTTATTTGTTTTGAAATGTCTACATCAACAAAAAGTTTGTCAGCTAATTACATTTCTGTTAGATATGGTGTTATAGAAAAAACAGCACGTTTATTTATGCATAAGGTTAGAGAATCAATGAAATCTAGCATGAATTCACCTATGAATGGTATCGTTCATGTAGATGAGTTTGTTGTTGGAGGAAAAGAAGAAGGAAAAGTTAGAAGAATGTATGCTATGCGAATTGAAAATTACTCTCATAAACAGTTGAAAACCATATTTAAAAGCATATTTCTAACTCTGCTTCAATAACAACTGATCAATGGAGGGGATATAAATCTCTTCAAAAGGAATATAATATTGAACAAATACCAAGTGATAAAG
>JAOARN010000065.1 GCA_025210485.1 Marinifilaceae bacterium
AATATTTAACTGCTGAATCAAACGATCCAAACGATAACATCGCTCCTGAATCTTATTATTAATCCAATAATAAAATTGATATGATCCTATCTTTAGAACTTTCGATTTCGTCTTTCGATCCAACTTAACCAATCCCCAAGCTCGAGCCATATCACCCGCGAAAGGTGCAGACTCTTTCGCCTTATATTTGAACTTATTCCAATAGAGATACTGATCCTCCATTTTAGTAAGAAAATCAACATGATTCCCAGAAAAATACTCTGTATATAATGTATCAAACGCTATTTTAGGTGGAGTCTCCATGCAAAATGTGTTATATTTAAGTGCAAAAGTAACACATTTCACACAAAACACCAAAAATCAACTCTTATCAAAGAACAAACTGCCAATTAAAGATAGTATAAAGAATAAAATAAATCAACTGACATTCAACATTTTAGCCATTACATTATTTACAAAAATCTCTGATGTTTAGTGTTTATTATAAAGATGTTAGGATTCCGTTAATATGGAACTCTTAACCAAGAAAGGAAATTCAAATAGCGAAATACGAAAAGAACTCATCAATATATCAAACTATGTTAGTATTGAATCTATTTCCAGCTTTATGACAGACAGATAATTTATTGGAGAAGAATGGTTTAATGGACTTACTAATAAAATTTATTCTTTCTATATTAGAGTTAAAGCAGATATAAAAATTACAGTTTCAGGGAAAGGTGAGAAAATAGCATTTTGATTTAACAAACCTACAACAGCAAAAACAATTTGATTTGATGGAAATGGTCGAAGACAACAGATAAGTTAAGCTATCTACAATTATAGCAAATCAATTACCAATAGGAAGCTGGTATTATGTTATTGGAGAAACCACTGTAGCTGATGCTATAATGTACATGGAACTTATAAAATAGAACTTAAAGAAGACTCTCTTTAAGAAGAAATAAAAACTAAATGTAATTTTGTCATACAAAATCTGTTCTTTGAATTAAAACTTAAGGGGGTCACTTTACCAGAATGAAGGGGGCAGTATCACCAGAATTTCCAAAAATACATAAAATGAATAAAGAATCTTTAAATATTAAAAAAATAAACTTTTATTTCTTGCTATTTTCTACCTCATATTGCCATAAAATGTATGGAAAATTGTATTGCAAACATTATAATATTTCCAAGATTCATTCCGTGTATTTATTGTGTTTTCATGCTTTATTTTCGCTGTCAGTCCGTGCGTTTACGCAGTCATACTCTTCGACAAGTTTCGGTCATTGTGTTGTTTTTTTTAAGCGACTTGGCAATTTATATGAATACGAAGGGCTGGCTTAACAATTCCCATTTTCTTTACGTCTTAAAACTTCTAAAACTGGGGCATTTTTAACATCCTTTGGAATAATAGGATTATCTCCTTTTTTAATTGCCACATTTTCTAAATCGTGTAATCCTATTTCCCATGCATTACGAAAAGTTATTTCATGCTTTATTATTGAATATTCTTCAAATGGATTTATTTTATTCGCATTCAATTCTACTTCCGCAGGACAGAATCGAAAAGATTTATAATCATTGAATACACTTATTAATTTATTCAAATTATTAGGTGTTGTAGCATTCATTTCGTGGAACCTCGATGCTGAAAGAATAATATCTCCCGATTTAAGTTCTTCTTTCTTTACATTTGCTCCAATGTGAACCCTGTACCAATACGGATTGTGCTTATCTACACCTTTTATTATCGTAATTTTTATTTTCTCATCAGTATCTTTGACACCAAACTTCTTTATCCAATCTTTGAATATTTTCTTACCTTCTTCACCATAAGTATATCCTATGAAAATACTTAATCCATTATTATCAGTAAAGAGACCAAAAGCATTCCATTTTGCTTTATCCCATTGATTTACATCAATAATTGACGAAACTTTTCTTTGGTTATGTCGGATATTATCTAAATCAGAGTCAGGTTTTGTTTTAGTGGAGTCTTTATTTTTCTCATCGCTAAAGTTATATACAAGAGGTGATTTTCGTTTTGGTAGGTATGTATTTATTCTATTATTGCCTTTCCAGCTATTATAGAAAAGCTTTGGTGTGTCACCTAACACGTTAATAGTAAATTTTCGATGCTCAAAAATGATTGATAAACGCTCATTTATTTCTTCATCTTTAAACAACCTTTCAAGAAGTTCTTTCGGTTCGTTAATAAAAAAATTTGTTCCTAAAATGTAAGATGAAAACTCTAACATTTTTGTCCAAAGGGCTTCTCTTTTTTCTAATGAGAAAGAGAACTTATCTATTTCAAATATATATTCAGATGAATCAATTGCTTTAAAACTAAACAAGTTTTCTTTATTATTCCTAATTAGTTTAATTTTTATATCTTCAGTATTAGGAAACACATCTTTTAATGATGTTGCAAGAAAACTCTCGAAAAATGCTGCCAAAGTCTCTGCTGCTAATAATAACTCCATGTCTTGCTCAAATGAGTATATAAAACTACAGCCTAATACTTTAGAGGTGATTTCTATTTCATTTTCTTCACAAAAATTTGTTTGATAAAGAATCTGTTTTCTAAATGGTTGCCCTGCAATTAACTCAAAGTAACTATTTAATTCTTGTTCATTTTTAATATCAAATTTCACATAATCACCTAATATTAAATCCGAATATCCTAACTTAAATAAAACAGCATTCTGAGATAACCATAAATTATTATTTTCAAGTATGTCTGGTAAAAATGAAAATAAATTGTCTTGATTAGCATCAGAATTTAAAAATCTTACAGATAAACACGCATCTAATAATTCAAGAGTTGGAATTTCATTATCTTCTTCTCTACTCTCAACCTGATTCGAAACAACAGTGAATAGTTCATGCCAAGCTAAGAAATTAGGAACTCTTCCAATTATCTGTTCATTAATTGCCATGTGTTTTGCGCAATCATAAACACGATTGTCCAAAATACCTTCTTCATACCAAGATTTAAAGGCTATTGAGATTGCCGATATAAAGCAATTATTCGATGCCCAAAGTAGTCCCATTTCGTTATAAGCATGTCCTATACCTTTTAAAGCAAAATATAACCCATCATTACTTTCTTCCTTAGCAAGCTTTAAAACAGATTTGCCAAAATAGACTATGCTATCTTTGTATTGTTTAGCAATGAATTTTTGACCTGCTCTTTTTAGAAATGTCTGCCCAGCAGATAATTCAGAACTGCGCTTTTCATCAATTGAGGCAATTGTATCAATAAGTTTATCATATTCTTTTGCTGTCGGGAAGAAAGAACCTATTTCCTCAACCATTTTTTTAAATGATTCAAAAGGAAAATCTATGAAGACTTTGCTTTCTGAAAAATAGTTAGATATCTCTTTTAGTAAATCATCAGAATTATTATCTGAAGAAACTGAATCCATAAGTTCTTCAAATACTTTGTAAAATTTTGCAATCAGGGAGGAGCATGGTTTCTCTTCTTTATTAGAAAATTTATCCAAGATTAAATAAAGTTCTTCTTTCTCCTCTGATATTTCAATATTATAGTCCGCTAAATTGCAATTTGCACTGCATGCTCCTCTTAGAGAATTAAATAGATTAACATACAATTCTATTTCGGATATCGAAGAATCCTCAGAAATTATTTTTTTAAACGCATTATATTCCTCAATAAATCCAGAAAAATCATCGTAATAATATAAGTATGTCCATGCTCTTTGATAATGTATTCGAATCCATTGTTTTTTAGAATTTACTTTTTTACAAAAACGGATTGCTCTATCAAATTTCCCTTCAATTTCTTCTCGTGGTTTCTCTAATTTTCTGGATAAAATTGCGGTTTCAAGTGCATCTTCAACTAATTGAAAATCAAATTCAAAATATCTATTAGGATTTTGAATATTTTGTTCAAGTTCATTTAATTTTTTTAAACGGATGGCATCATTTTCTCCAACTAACGTTTGCTTGTTTTTAAAAATATTTGACAGATTCAATGAGTCAATTATAATGTCAAGAAGATTATTGGTATAAACTTTTTCCAATATCCAAGTTCCATCAAGGATTACAATATCAAGTTTATATTTTTTAATAAATTCATCTTGCGCATCTTTCTTCTTTTTACTTGAAGGTGTTTGATTCGTAATAAAGTAAACCCTTGTGTAATCTCGCTCCGTACCGATTATTTTCTTTATATCACCTTCTGCTTTACTTTTCCATGTAGACTTTGCACTAAATGCAAATGCCCATTTTTCATCCTTTTCCCATCCTTGTTCTGGAATAAACCACCTGTCAGAAATTAACTCAGATACAGGATAGGTTTCTGAATCAGTTTTTCCATCACCTCCACCTGTTGGTCCAACTTGAGGTATTAAATTGGGGCATATTGTTTTCTCAGCAAGTTTTCTGCAAAGATTTTCAAACTCATCCTGCTTTTGATTTGTCGTGATTTGGGATAATTCAAAAGCCAACTGCTCTTTTGGCAATTCGATATCATATATAATTTCAGAATCAGAAAAATATTCAGGTCTTCTTAATCTATAAAATTCAGATGGAGTATTATTTCTTATATTTTTCATTTTTTTATCAATCTAACGAATCCTATTATGCGTTGGCTTTAGTTACACTGTCTCTCTTGGTATGAAACACAACGTTTAGTATAAGAATAGCAGCCTACTACATAGCCCTTTCCTGTCAAGTTACAAGAAAATCTAAGCGGGCTACAACCCTGAATTCACTACTATCTCGGCTATAATTTTTATACACTGTTGGCATCCGGTTTTTTTATATCACACCTTATTATTCCCTCTGTACTATCTCTGCTTACAATCATCTTCAAACCTTTCTTTTTTAAATCAAGCTCATAATTCCAGTGGTTTTGAACTTTTGGTCGTGGATTAAATTGATTTATTGGAAGAATATCATCTATTCCTTTGAATTTTAATTTCTTATCAAGAATAATCTCAGATTTATATTGTGTTAGTCCGATTTCACATATTGTCCAGAACGTATTGTCCTCAAGTTCAAAAATAGGAATCATTATATTTTCAGTGATTTTATACTGAAATAGACTAATTACTTTTTCATTTTTTTTTAGTTCTCTAAATGATTCTAAAGGGGGTGTTTGCCCTTGAGCAATCATTTCCTCCATAATTTTATCTAAGTCAATATTATGTTCTTTGATAAAATCATTAGACTTTCTTTCAATAATCTCATTTAGATTTTCAAAGGATACAGTCAAATTATCTAGTTCAATAAGCAATTTATGTTGAAGTTTTTCATCATAAAATTCAACTGCTCTTTCCCACCAGTATGAATGAGCAAGAAAATCTCTTTTTTCATGAAACGTCTCAATTAAATCCATCTCAGAGTCTAAAAAACAATCAAGTTCTTTAAGGTCACGTTTTAGTTGCCCAAAAGTCAAACCCGATTTTTCATGGAGAATCTCATCATATCTAGTTTTTGTAATCCCATGCATATGATGGCTAATAACAACTAAATTCATTAACCCTTTTTCAATAGTCTGAGCCAAATACATTGTCCTGCCGTAATATGCGAATATTTCTCTTATAATGTGTTCTTGTTCTGTCATTATTCATTTATATGGTTGCCAACTATGAGATAATAAGAATATTCCCATTATCCTTCTAATTTAGTATACAATATAATAGTTTTTTATTAAAAATACTTTGATTTGTAATATTATAAGTATTCCTGATTTCGTAAAACTTGCATTCAAATCATAAATGCAACGCTATATTATAATAAAGAGGTTGTCTAATGAGGTAAAATAATGGATACATTAACCGACCAAGATATAGTGGATGTGGTACATTTGTGTCGATCCCCTAGATCAAAAAAAATGGCAGAAGATTGATAAAAGCCAAAATACTGAATGAAACAGTGTCGAAACAGCTATAAATCGTGTTTAAAACATATTATGTATACCGGGTGTTTACCCATTCTTAACCTTCCCTATACCCAAAATGGGGTTATGGGTATAGGGAAGGTTAAGAGGAGGTAAAGAAAGGGTTAAGGTGATACGTTTAAGATACGTATCATAATTAGTCCAATTATGGACATAATCATTACT
>JAOARN010000066.1 GCA_025210485.1 Marinifilaceae bacterium
CGTTCTTCTTTAAAATGCTCTCTGCAAGCTTCTTCATTTGAAAAGTGCGCTGTAAAACTAAATATATTCATAAAAGGATATTGAAACTTATTCAAAGTTAATAATTTATTCCAATTATGAGTAATTACGGACAATCAAATTAATCAATGCTTTGTTAACAGAATTTATATCATTCAACTCTCTTTTATATTTTTTCTTAATATAAACATCAATTGGAGTACTCTTTCTTACCTCTTGACTCAACCTGCAATACACATTTAGCTCTTTATCAACAGTCTCTGAGGTTATCATAGGTACATATTCAATTATTCCATCGTAAGAATACTGCGCTCTATAAGCATCAATTTCCTTACTTACTCCAAACGATCCTTTTATTACGTTACCTTTAACATTAATATCAAATTCTCCTCTAGCTATCTGACCACCATGTCTAGTTTCATGAATTAGCTTGTAAAAATCATCATAATACATAGTAATTTCATTAGTTCCTGTTCTTACAGTTTGTGGTACACCACTATTTGGATTATCTTTTGCCTTTGCATAAATGTACCTATTATTCTTATCCTTTCTCATTTCTGCTATATCTGATAATGATTTCTTCAACTCTTTCAATTCTTTCCTTCAAATCTCCAATATCTTTATTCTTCTTTTCAAGTTTAGTTTTTGTTTTTTCTAATTTTTTAATTCTTTTATTTAAGAGCCACTTTGGCGCTTTTTTTATCAAATCCACCTGTATCTTTCTTTGCACTATTTTTATCTTCACTATCATTAGTTACTGAAATAGTATCACCATTAATATAAAATTCAGACGTTGAATTTTCTTGTTTCTTTTCCTCCTCATACAACGCTGGGTCGGCTCCTTTTGGAGGTTCTTCATCCACCATTCCCGTAGGATCAACCCTGTTCATAGGATTATTCTGAACATAATTATAGGGATTTAACCATATACGCTCTTCCTTCATCGGATCAACACTCATAAACCTACAAGTCCAAGCAGCGTAGTACCTTGCGCCGTAGTAGTAAATTCCGGTTTCATTGTCGCGTTCTTTGCCGTTGTATTTGTAGCGTTTTTGCGATATGTTTGTGTTATGTTTTTGGTAGCTTGTTGTGCCAAATGGGTGATACTCCTCATAGCTTATGATATTGGCTTTGTCATCAAGTTCTATTGTTGATGAATCAGGATAATCAGCAAGCTGATACCTTATTACAGTATCACCTCCTGTCTCTTTGTCTATAATAGCTATTCTGTCTCTATCGTCCATTATATGCACGGTACTATGCTCCAAGTTTAAGGTTTCATTGGTGAATGTACGGTATATTCCTATAACTAAATCTTATAACAACGTTAGAAAAAGGTTAACTTAGAAAGAATGAGCCCTGTAAAATACGGAACTCATTCATCAATATATTAATCCGTCCAACTTTTTGAGGTCACTTCATCTTTTTAAAAAGTCAAGTATCGCATACTACCCACATACAATACTCCTTTAACAATAAACATTAATTACTCTTTTTAAACAAAAACAGGTACCCTTTAGATGTTTCCATAAGAGATAATGTAGTATCAGATAATCCCAAAATCTCGAAACAAATACTGTCTTCACTATTTATATTGTATGTATTAATAAAAAATATTTTTTTTTCATTATTGGATTCAGAATTATCTTTAATCTTACACTTATCAGTTATCTCATATAAAACAGTATCATGATTTTCTAAATAAGAATCTAAATAATAATTATTGTAGAAATACAGAGTCCAATTCGAATCTTTATCCGAAACCCATTTGCCTTCTAATTTTTCATAATCAGTAAAGTAGTTATATGATACCTGCATCAATGAAAGTATCACCCCAGTTATAATAAATAATCGTTTCATAGTTAGTCTTGTCTTTTCCTAATTCGAGAAAATATTGCTTTTCTATCTTTAATTCCATTTTGCCCACTATTGACCTTTCTAGTAACATTTTCAACAGTGGTATTTTTATTAATATTAATTTTTTTCAAAACATTTTCTTCGAAAAACCATAAAGCACTTATTAAGGCTATTTCAGAATTATCTGCAATTAAGTTAGGAGTATTTAAAAGATCCTTTGAAGAATCAAAATTCTTTTGATAAAAATCAGAAAATAATTTGTAATTATTTTTTCCAGTCAACTGAAAAATTCCTCTTCCTCTATATTTATAACCTTCTCCTTCATTACCCATTCTAGAGCCATAAACTATATCTGCAATTTCTTTTTGTTTTGCAGCTTGTCCTTCTTTTCTTCCATAATCACCTGCTACATAAACGGTGTCATTTTCACTTACTTCCTCTGGAGCTTCTTTAACAAAATACTTACTAAAAGTACTTAACAAACCATCAACACTATAGTTTAAGTTTTCAGTAACTGAAGATTTCTTAAACCCTCCAGTTTCATGACCAGCTTGTGATAAGAAATGAGCCAATTCAAGATTATTATCAATCCCAAAATCTCTCATATGTTTGTTTAAGTTCTTTTCGAGTTCTTTCAATACATCACTATTTGCTTTTGGGAAATATTCTTTTAACTGACTTAATGAAACTTTAAATTTGTCTGGTTCTGGTTCATCAGGTACTGTTGGGTTTTTCTCTAGTTTCGAACCACTATTGCTTTGTATAACATCCGAATCGTTCTCATAAAGTTCAGGATTCGTTCCTTTAAGTGGGGCATCATCCAATGCACCCGTAGGGTCAACCCTATTCACAGGATTATTCTGAACATAATAATAGGGATTTAACCATATACGCTCTTCCTTCATAGGATCAACACTCACAAACCTGCAAATCCATGCAGCGTAGTAGCGGGCACCATAATAGTATAAGCCAGTCTCTTCATCGCGCTCTTTGCCTACGTATTTGTAGCGTTTGAGCGAGGTTTCTGATTCTGTTCTACCGCTACGGCATGAGGTTGTGCCAGACGGGAGGTACTCCTCATAGCTTATAACGTTTGCACTGTCGTCTAATTCAACTGATGCA
This sequence comes from Marinifilaceae bacterium, assembly GCA_025210485.1. Lineage (GTDB taxonomy): Bacteria > Bacteroidota > Bacteroidia > Bacteroidales > Marinifilaceae > JAOARN01. Next base: position 2,998 of record JAOARN010000066.1, read on the forward strand.
CTCCCAGGTGGTTATCGTACTGGTA
>JAOARN010000067.1 GCA_025210485.1 Marinifilaceae bacterium
ATTCACTGGTATTTTTTTTAAGTTTCTTTAATTCAGCTCGAAGATCATTTCTTTCTGCTTTTAATTTATTGAAACTTTCAAAACTTAAAGCATCTCTCGTTATCTTAACCATATCATCGAGCTTCTCACCAATTTTTAATCCAAAATCGGCATCAAAATCAGCATAGACCTTTAATGATTTTAATTCTTTTAAAAATTTATCCAATGAGGTTTTATCAAAAATTAATTCTGGGTTACCCAAAGCCTCTAGTAAATTACCCAAGCCCTTTTCTAAGTTTGGGGTGTTTATTGCAGATATTATTGCCTCTTTTCCATCTGGGATAAATTTAAAGGCTGACTTTAAATTTTCCAAATATTCTAAATTATATCTTAAATTTCTCCTGTTTATTAATATTTTCCATGCTTCTAGAATTGCATCATCTATTAATAGTTTCTTTACCAATTTTATTCGCCTAACTGATAATGTTTCTACAAAGCCTTTTAAAGTCTTAGTGTCAAATTTATTTATCTTTTCTAAAAATGGCTTTAGTTCAGCTTTATCAAAATTAGAAAATACAGTTTCGAATTTATCTAGATGGTCAGAGATTTTTGCATATAAACTAGAATACTCTGCCTGTAGCATTTGTCGAAATACTCCACAGTTCTTGTTATGAACTAAAACTGGTAGATTTCCAGCAAAATAATTATGTACATCTTCTACCTCAAAATTATATACTTTATCATCATAAGCTCTATACACAATAGAATCTACAGGTATATCCTCATTTTGCAATCCAAATAAACAATCTGATTTAGTTAATGATTTTACAGTTTTCCAAATTCCATTAGTATAAACCTGATGAGAGGGTGTAGAAGAAAAAACCAAATCACCTTTAGAGTAAACTGAAACTAAATCAGAGCCCTGATTTTCAAAAAGTTTAATTACTTTATGTAAACTCAAGCTGCCATTTTCATCTCTAGCATCAACATAATCGCCAATCTCAATATCCTCTATATTTTTAAAGAATAAACCATTGGCATATATTGGAGTACCTGCAGGGAAACAAAATCTTTTTAATATTTTAACTATCTCAAACTCCTCAAATCCTAGGGCTTTTAAGAATTTACGCATACTTGCATTATCCAAAATTCGGATTGCAGAACACAAACTGAATAATTTGTTTGGATTCTTAAGTATTTTCGATCGTATAAAAGATAGCTTTGTTTTCATCTTTTTAGCCATATCCGACCTCTTTTCCGAACCTGCAGAAACCAAAAATGAAATTGATTCCGTTATAATTCCCTTTACGCAATCTACCAATATCTCTTTTGCACTAGTTTCGGTTAATGTTGGAACATAATCTTTTATTATTATTTTATCGGACAAAGAAGACATACATCCCCAAGCTCCTGCATAAAATATCGATTCATCGCCAAGTTTATTAGCCAAAGGGGCTGTAACCACTTCTGTCCAGTTTATTTCATCAAATGATTTAACCAGAATCTTAGAATAATCCGCTTCTAAAATTTTTTCCTCATCTGTTAGTGTATTAATCAAAAAATTAAAGCTAAACTGAACTAAGGCATCGACCCCCATCTCCTTTATTTGTTTAACCAATTCTTTTCTAACTTTTTGGGTTATCCATCGACCTGCAGTGGATACTACATATCTGGAACCAAATTGAACTACATATGGAGCTATTATTGGAGCAACTAGCAATGCTGTCGCTGTTCCAAATACAACCATAAATATTAATCCTTCATGCTCTGAAGCTGGCAATATCTCTACTCCGTAAAAAGGATTGTTAGCTAAATCCAACAATAAACAAGGATCATTTTTTACAACAGCATAAAACACATTATTAGGATTTGTGAATTCATGACCTATAGCATTCTTATCTGCCTTAGTTTTCTGCCATATATAATCACAATAGTTTGCTGTCCGTGTAGTACATTTATTCTTTTCAGAAATCTTATAAACCTTGTCTACCCCCACACCTTTGACAAGTAATTTCAAATCATTGGCATTACTAAAATCTTTAAACACTCTAACTGCGCCTGACGCGTCGGCACATAAAAAGCTATCAATTTTAACAGAAACCAACTTTTCTGGATTTTGCAATTTAAATCCATAACCTACTGTACTTTTCTCCTTTAAGGAATAATGATGCTTATAATCAAACTGATTTACCCTAATATGTGATACAGCTCCTCTTGCTTTTTTTGTGACATCCGTTTTATCAAAAAATCCTGATACAGTCAATCTATTTTTAGTATCAATAATTCTTCCATCTGGCAAATAAAATTTATTATACTCTTCGTTCAGATCCATTATTAGTTTGTCATCACCAATACAGAAGGTTTTTGTTCCTTTCTGTCCAAAAGCCGCATTATCCTCCTGTGCTTGTCCCCATTTTGCAACCTTGCGTTTATGGTGGATATCATTCCATTGGTATTTTCGCAATATATCGCCGCCGCCATAATCCATAAGGTTTTTGGTGCTTCCTCTTTGTATGCCTGAAAAATCCTGAAATACATGGGTCATATGAAAGGCTCCATGTCCTAATTCGTGAGCTATGGCTCTTAAAAAGCCTTTTGGACTTTTTATATTCGTATCAAAGACAAACCCCCATCGTTTTGCCTTGGGCATAAATGCTTTTGGTAATGTACCATCCGATGTCTTTACATTCTTTACTATAAACAGGTAATAGGATGAATTATCAGAATTGGAAATTAATCTTTCTCCATTTTTGATAATTTTATTCATCAATTTTGTATAGTTACTTAGCCAAGCATTCGTCCCAAATTCTATCGTATTATTATACTCATCTCTAAACCAAGGCATCTGAATCTGATCGGCTATGCGAACATCCCATGATATCTTGGCTCCAGAATATACCTTATTCATATATTCCTTTAGGTCAAACTCACTTACTA
>JAOARN010000068.1 GCA_025210485.1 Marinifilaceae bacterium
AAAGGCATATACAACATAGCCCAATGCAAGGCATTGGGTTAAATAACAATAAAAAAGAAAAGGCTGAAAGCCTGAAATATCAAATTATTTCCAGAAAAAGTAAGGACGATGTCATTTTGAGGGAATATGATTTTTCAATCTAAAAATAAAATTCATCACCTTAGCTGAAAGACATATATACCAAAGCCCAAACATTGTTGTATTTGATTCCCTAATGAATTAAATATCAGCCATACAGCTAGCCTATCCTAAGTTCAATTAGTAAATGCAAATTTATAATAACATAAAAAAAGAAAGTATTTACGAGAGACAATAATATAAAAAAGTAAAAAAGAAAGTATTTACGAGAGACAATAATACAAAAAAGAAAAATATAATGTATTTGGGAGAGACTTTAATCTAAAAAGAAAAAAAATAATCTATTCGATCAAGCTTATAATATAAAAAAGAAAAAAATAATGTATTTGCGTGAGACAATAATACAAAAAAGGAAAATATAATGTATTCGAGTAAGACTATAATGTAAAAAATAAAAAGATAAAGTATTTGCGAGAGACAATAATACAAAAAAGAAAAATATAATTTATTAGAGCGAGACAATAATATAAAAAAGAAAAATATAATGTATTTGCGTAAGCTTATAATCTGAAGAATAAGTACAATCTTATCTGAATTAAAAAACTAAAGCATAAAGACTTATAATATATATTGAAAAAAGAATAATATGTATACTTTAATTCATATTTTGATTTTTATAAACTTAAAATCATTTTTCAAACAAAACAATATGCTATATTAATGTTAAAATCGACTAATATATTAAAGAACATAAATATTTATGAAGCTTTTAGCGAAATTGCAAGATCGATAATAATTGTCGAAATTAATAAATATATAAATTATGAAATGTAATATAATAACAATCGGTAATGAACTATTAATTGGTCAAACAATTGACACAAATTCGGCATGGATTGGAAAACAATTAAATAGTATAGGAATAGATATTCAAAAAATTATAAGTATATCAGATAATGCCAAAGAGATAAACGCTAATCTTGAATTAGCGATGAAGGATGCTGATATAGTTTTAGTTACTGGAGGTCTTGGTCCAACAAATGATGATATTACAAAAAAAACCTTAGCTGATTTTTTTGAAACTGAATTGGAATTAAATGATTATTTATTGAATAAAATTAAGACGAGATTATCAGGTTTGAAAATCCCTATCAATAAACTAAATCATGATCAAGCTCTTTTTCCCAAAAAAGCAAAAATAATTGATAATGACTATGGTACCGCATCTGCTATGCTTTTTGAACATGGGGATAAAATAATTATTTCTATGCCAGGTGTTCCTGGAGAAATGAAAGGTATTATGACAGATCAAGTCATTCCACTTTTTAAAAACAAATACCATTTAGATGAAATTAGGCATCATAATGTTATGGTTTTTGGTGTTCCTGAATCAATGATTGCTCAAAAATTAGAAAATTTTGAAAACGAACTAGAAGAAGGCGTAAGTTTAGCCTATTTACCTTCGCTAGGAACTGTGAAATTAAGATTAAGTTTTAGAAATATACCACATGATAGGGTAGAAGAACTAATTGAGGCATATAATAAAGTATTAAAATCAATTTTTGGAGAGAATATATTTGCTTATAATGAGGAAACTTTAGTAAATGATGTATTAAATAAACTAAGGAATCAAGGGCAAACTATTTCGACAGCAGAAAGCTGTACTGGAGGAAAAATTGCAAATATGATTAGTTCAATTCCTGGATGCTCTGAAGTTTTTAATGGATCTGTGGTATCATATTCTAATGAAGTTAAAATAAATGTTCTGTCTATAAATAAGGAAAATATTGATAAATATGGAGCAGTTAGCCAGCAAGTGGTGGAGGAAATGGCTATGGGTGCTCGAAAATTATTAGATACGGATTATGCTGTTGCAAGTTCAGGAATAGCAGGTCCTGATGGCGGAACAGAGGAGAAACCTGTAGGGACCGTTTGGATTGCTGTAGCGAATAAGGACATGGTAATAAGTAAACAACTTAACTTATTTAAGAACAGAAATGTAAATATAAATTTAGCCTCAAAGCATGCATTAAATTTACTTCGTTTGAACTTTTTAAATGAGAAATAATATCTTTCTATTTTAAAAAGTATTGACATTATAAGAACTTATCTTTAAATTAAACAATATTAATCAAAAAATATTATTATGAAGAAGTTAAGTTTTTTATTTGTGCTTTTATCTCTCTTATTAATTGTGTCATGCAATGATGATGACGATGATACAAAGATTGTTGATTCAGGAACAATTGCAGATAATGAAATTCTATCAGATGAAATTTTAAATGATATTGACGATAATGTTGATGATGAAATATCAAGTTTAGATATAGAATTAAAAAAAGGAGAAGTTAGACAAGGACCGAAAAGAAATGGAAAAACGGGTGCAATTATTCAAATCGATACCTTGGTTGATGATGAAAAATATAAATATCAAATTACATTTGATTATGAAACAGGTAAAGAAGATAAAAAAGGTAATATAAGAAAGGGCAAACTGATATTAAAAAAAGGAGGGAGTAAGGAAGAAAAAACAAGATTTGAACATATTAGTTTCGAAGATTTTTATATAAACGATCAATCTATCAGCGGAACGAAAGAAAGAACTAAAGTAAAAGCAGAAGATGCTGGTATCTTGTTCACTGAAAAGTTTAATTTGATTATTAACGATAGCTTAAGTTTTAAAGGTTTAAAAACAAAAGAAGTAACAGCTGGATTTAAAACAAAAGCATTTTTGGATGATGAATTTAAGATTAACGGCAATGATACTTTAATTAGTCCATCGGATAATAAATATAGAAAATTGACTGATTTGATTCGGAAAACAAATTATAGATTTTTTATTAGTGGTACAATCGATGTCAAATCTAATGAGAAAAATTATAATTTAGATTTTGGAGATGGTAGTCTTGATAGTCTTGCCACATTGACCGTTGACGGTGTAAGTTCTGAAATAGTCCTAAACAAAAAATCAAAAATAAAAGGAAAATCAAAAAGAGATGATTAGAAAAAAATAGCTGCAATTAATTATGCAGCTATTTTTTTACTCGTTTTACAAATACAGTATTTTTATTGCTCAAGACTGGATTTCCATCCCATCGATATGCTACCATAAAGCCTTTATTACTAATTCCACCATCAACACAGCAGATATTATTTTCCTGTACGCCAGCTTTATCCATTAGAGAATAATGTCCGAAGAAAACAGGTTTCTCGTTCTTATCGTAGTCCTTATCAATAGTAATTAAATGTTCAGGAATTATAGAATCAGGTAGTAAGCTCTTATTATTTATGGAAATTTCTGTAAATAATCTATTTTTCATTGATAACCACCATTTTACCCTAACAGCATCACGACTATATCCGTAATTGTCCTTCAGACTTAATTTATTAGGTAGATTTAACTCTTTGCCTTTAAGAATATTACAGACAGCTTTATATTTCTTCTTTTTTGTTTTGAATATTTTTCGTAAATATTTTTTAGATAACAGTATACTATGATTATTTTGCTTTGAAAGTATGTCGATAGACTCAAAATCCCAACATGCATGAACTACTCTAAATTCAGGAAATTCAATAAATAAAGGTAAACTTCGCAACCATTTTAAATAGTACTTCTTCTTTTCTTTATTTAAAGCAAAAGCCTCTTTTGTTTTTTTAATCTGTATAGAATTTTTTGTATTATGTTCTCTCAAAGGAGTTTCATACTCATCTTTAGTGTAATATGCAAGTACATTAAATTCATGATTTCCAAGTATTGCAAAAGCACTACCATAGTCAACCATTGACTTAATGATATCTAAACATTCTATTATATCATTTCCACCATCAACATAATCACCAGTAAAGATTGCCTTTCTTTCATTATGAATATATACGGAATTCTGCTCATAGTAACCCAATTCTTCAAGTAGTTTTCGCAAAGTTTTCGCCTCTCCGTGTATATCTCCAATAATATCGTACATATATATTTTTTAGTTTCTAAATCGAAAATAAATGTACTACAAAAAACATAAAAAAAACAAGAAAATAAAGATTGAATTAAATATAATTAAGACAATCAAAAATTAAAGATGCTATGTCCTACTTAAAGGTTTAAATATTTTTATATAAGATCAAAATACTTTAACTTTGTTTAAAAATAATTAGGGGAGAAGCGAAAATTTTAAAAATTTCAATTTATGGATGTCAACGAATTTAGTAAGATCATTTCGGAAATCAAAAAGCTTAGTTTAAAGCAGCTAACAAAAATAAAAGAAGAAATTTCAAATGTTGAAACAGAAGAGAATCCTCTATTAAACCTTAAAGAACCTAAGATTTGTCCACATTGCAATAGCAAGGAAATTGTTAGTTATGGTTTTCGTAATGAGGCTCAACGATATAAGTGTAAATCTTGTGGCAAAACCTACAATATTTTAACTAATAGTCCATTAGCTAAATTGAGATTAAAGAAGAAATGGTTAAAGTATTGTGAATGTTTAAAATCAGGATACTCTATTAGGAAAACGGCCGAAATATGTGGAATAAATAAGAATACCGCTTTGAAGTGGAGACATAGGTTCCTTGAAAACAATAAAGTAAATAAAGTCCAAAAACTTACGGGATTAGTCGAAGCAGACGATTGTTTCTTTTTTAAATCAGAAAAAGGAAACAAAAAATTGAATAGACTCCCAAGGAAACGAGGAGCCAGAAATACTTCTAATGAAAATAGTATTGATAAACATACTCTTTTTGTAAATATTGATGGAATTGGTAGTGTTTATGATATTCTTCGTGATAAACTCCAAGATATTGATATCAAGGAAATTTACTCATTAATGGAGACAAATTCTGCGTATTGTGTTAAAAACTTCAAAAACTATAGAGATATACTGCAAAGAACAGAAATCAAAAATAATTTAGTTAATCCTGAAAAGGCAAGATATTTAAAAAATAAGAATAAATACACTAATGAGGCTTGGAGCTATTGTCTGTCTATTCAGAAATGGATGCTTCGGTTTAATGGTGTTGCGAGCAAATATCTGGAAAACTATCTAGCCTGGTTTAGGACATTAAATGAATTGGGACTTAACATAAATGCGAATAAATTATTAGAAAGAGCAATTTATAAGTAAGCTTTTTACACCTCTAAATAGGATAGCGATTCAAAAAGTTTATAAATTCACCAAACTTTTTTATCTTAGTCTGAATCAAATATCTTGGGTAATCTCCAAACAAAATCCAAATATTAAAATCTCAAGCATTTCAGAAAAATAAAATTATCATCATTAATACACAGATGGTTATAATAAGTCATTATAGACTTAATTACAAATTATCTAAATTTAAATTATATTATACATTAGTTACGATTATTGGTTTTAATGCAAATTCCCAGCTATAATAATTTATGTATGATATAATTTGTTATACATCGTTAAATTCAAGCACTTAGCATTTAGTGTAATAGATTTAGATTTGTCCATCATACTTTATTATTTATTTTATAAGGTGGAGGATTGTAAAATTACGTATATTTGATTAAGTTAAGTTTTCATGTGTAATATTATGCAACTACTAGCTATAATTATATTATTAATATTCAGCTTGATTTGCAACTTAACTACGAAGTATAACGTACAAAGGAATACTAACATTTTTAAAAAAAAGTAATATATATTTTGATGAGAAAATTATATGCATATTTAATTTCACTGTTCTCATTAGTTTTGATAACAATTAATTCTAATGCACAAGTTTCAAATGGGGGAGTTCCATTTTTTCTTGGAGACACAATAAATAATATCCAAACCATCAGTGTGAATCCCAATAGGCAAAAAGCAGAAGTGGAGGAGAGAAGGACTATTGCGAACTCCCGATTCAAACAAGTTAAATATGGAAATAAAATTGATATTAATAAAGATTTCTTTGATTATGCCGATTTTATTGATTTGGAGTCGGGGGAAAGAGTTTGGAGGTTACGAATAAAGTCTGAGAATGCTTATAGTTTGTCAATCTGTTTTAATCATTTTGATTTGAGTGAGAAGTCCAAATTATTTTTCTACAATGCCGATGGGGATATGTTTTTAGGAGCTTTTACCGACAAAAATAACAAAAGTTTTAAAAGATTCTCTACTCAGCCTGTTAAGGGCAATAATATTATTATTGAACTAATTCAAAAAGATATTAATGTAACAGATATTTTGGATATTGATTATATTATTCATGATTTTAAAGATTTATACCGAATTATGAATAAAGGTATTAAGCGTCTGTCATCTGAGGCATGCCAAATTGATGTAAATTGTACAGAAGGTATTGATTGGCAAGATGAGAAGCATTCTGTTTGTAAGATTATATCTTTGGGTTATTTGGGAACAGGAGCTTTGATTAACACCACTTTAAATAATGGTGATCCATACTTCCTAACAGCTAGACATGTTATTAGTTCTCAGGCAGGTGCTCAGGATGCTATTTTTATTTTCAATTATGATGCTTTGGCTTGTGGTAGTAAATTACCCGTCGAACAAAAGCAAACAATATCTGGAGCCCAACTTTTGGCAAGTGCGGAGGATATGGACTTTAGTCTATTATTATTAAGCTCCAAACCTAAAGAGGAGTATTTCCCCTATTTCGCTGGCTGGGATGCGACAGGAGATACACCAACAAATACGACTTGTATTCATCATCCTAGCGGAGATGTTAAGAAGATTTCTAAGGATAATGATTCACCTCTTACAGCAACTTATCAAGATCAGGAAGTGAGTTTTAAAGCTAATACTCATTGGGAGATTGTCAGATGGGATTCGGGCAGTACTGAAGGCGGTTCTTCTGGTTCTCCTTTATTTAATCAAAACAAATTGATAATCGGTGATTTAACAGGCGGTTCAGCTACATGTCTAAATCCTTTGTTTGATTATTACTCAAAAATAAGTTCAGCTTGGAACACTCATCCAGAAGACAATAAGCAGCTAAAAAAGTGGCTAGATCCTACAAATTCAGGGCAGTTGATTATGACTGGCTTTAAATTAAATGATTCGGATCTGGCTCATTTTACAATCTCAAAGGATACAATTTGTATGGGCGAATCTATATATGTTGTTGCTTCTGCATTAGATTCAGATTTATCATTTAATTGGGATTTTGGGGAAGATGCATCGCCGCAAACAGCTGAAGGGCGAGGACCTTTTTCTGTAAGTTATTCAACAAAAGGGGCAAAGGCGATTAAACTAGTTGTCAGTAATAGTGAAACGGAAAGTATTTTTGAAAAGGCTCAAGAGTTAAGGATTTTTGGAACTCCTCAGGTCGATTTTGATTATATTATAAAAGAATCAAGTATTGAATTAAATAATCTAAGCACCGATTCTGAATCATATATTTGGGATTTTGGAAATTCAAAATTTTCTACAGATCAAAATACTAGTTTGGAATTAGAGAAAGGGACTAATGATGTTAAAATCAATTTGAAGGCAATAAATAGATGTGGGAATAGTGATATTACAAAAGACATAGATTTGAGATATGAGAATAATATCAAGACTACCAAAAATCCATCTAGAAACGGGGCTGTAGAGCTTGATTTTGGATCTGTGGAGTATGACAACATAATACTAAAATTAGTATCTATAAGCACTGGTAAAATAGTTTTGGAAAAGCAATATAGTTCTTATTCTCCTACTATTAAGTTTCAAATTCCTAATGCAAGTAATGAAATTTACAATCTGTATATGATTATTGATGGAAAGGTATGGTCCAAAAAAATAATAAATATAAACTAAAAAAAAAGGAGCTTTTTAAGCTCCTTTTTTTATTCATATCTTAAGGCATCCACTGGGTTTTTTGTGGCAGCTTTAAATGCTTGCCAGCTTACTGTAATTAGAGCAATTAATATTATTATCAGACCAGATATAATAAATAAGCCAATACCTATTTCCGTATGAAAGGCAAAATTATTAAGCCAATTATCTATAAAATAATAAGCACAAGGACAAGCTATTATAAAAGAAAATACTATCCATTTGATTAAGTCTTTATTCAATATTATTACAATTTGACTAACAGAAGCACCTAAAGTTTTTCTAATTCCAATCTCCTTTATTCGTTTTTCGGTTGTAAATGAAACTAGGCCAAATAACCCTAGACAGGCAATTAAAACGGCAAGTATAGAGAATGCAGAAAACATCATCATCGTATTATTCTCTGCTTTATGTAAATTGTGGAAAATGTCATCCATAAATTCGTACTGGAAGGGACTATCATTTGTTGCCTCTTTCCATATTGATTCTATTTGTTTGATTAGTAAAGTTTTGTTTGTGGCTTTTATTCTAATAGCTAGATTATCTGGTTCGTAATAATATTTCATATATATAACAATAGCATATGGAAAGTAATCTGATTTCATATCATTTGAATGAAAATTTTCTGTTATACCTATTATCTTATATTTTCTATCTCCATTAAATAGAATAGTTTTTCCTATAGCCCCTGTATCATAATTTAATCTTTCTGCTGCTGCTTTATTAATAACTACTGCAAAAGAGTCTCTTGCAAAATTTCGATCAAATGTTCTACCTTTAATTAATTTGGTGTCCATGGTTTCCAAATAATCATAATCAGTTATTAGTTGCCTAATAGAATATCCTTTATTATCGGTAGAATTTTCTTTTTTCACTGTAGTACCATTACAAATTACACCAGGAAGGTTACTAGCAAATGAGGATTTTACAACAGAAGATAAATTATTAATATCAGATTTAAAACTTTGTCTATCTTTTAAGGCACTTATATTTCTAATAACCAAAAGATTTTCCTTATTGTATCCTAAGTCTTTATTTTCTATAAAATCTAGTTGTTTTTTTATCAATAGAGTTGATATGATTAAAAATATTGAAATACTAAATTGAATTACAACAAGTATATTTCTAAATATCTCTGCCTTTTTACCTGTTTTAAATACCGATTTTAATATAGATACCGCATTTAATGATGATAGATATATCGCTGAATAAAGGCCAGATAAAATACCCGCAACAATTGCAATTGCAAAGAAGAATAAGATTAATGATATTTCATCGAATAATTTTATGTGGAATACTATGTTAAACTCAGATTCCAAAATAGGAATACTAATTTCTAATAAAATTAATGATACTATTAAGGCGATTATACTCACCATTATAGATTCTAAGAAGAATTGGGTCATAAGTTTTATTCTTGTAGAACCAAGGCTTTTCTTTACACCTATCTCTTTTGATCTACTGGATGCTTTTGCTGTTGTAAGATTCGAAAAATTAATACATGCTATAAGTAGAATAAAAATTGCAATAATAATAAATATTCTTATATATACTATATTTCCATTTTTTGATAATTCGGTAAGAGTGTCAGATTTTAAATGTATATCTCTTAAGGGTATTAGATAATATCTGTAATAATTTGGATGACTTAAATCTAAATTAAAAAACTCACTAAATGCGGGTTTTAAGTATTTAGTAACAAGTATTTGAGCTTTTTGCTCAACATCTTTGACATCTGCATTTTTTTCTAATTTTAGATATGTAAAGGCGCTGTCTGGTCCAGCCCATTTATTTGCATCTGCCCATCTATTTCCCTTTAATGAACTTATTATCTCTGCATGAAAGTGAGTATTGTAGACTAAGTCCTTGTATATACCGTTAATTCTATAATTTTTATTATTTATTTTTATATTTTTATTTACTGCATTCTGAATCGATCCAAAGTATTTTTTTGCAGATTTAGCTGAAATTATTACAACATTTTCTTTCGTTAAGGCGTTTTTATCACCTATAATTAATTCAAAATTAAATATTTCGAATAGACTTGAGTCTGCACTGAAAATTTTTTCTCTATATTTTTTATTCTCTATTTCTATTATATTGTAATCATTGTTTACTATTCTGCAAAAGGACTCTATACCAGGAACTTCTTTTTGTAATGTTTGAGCTAAGGGGTATTGGTTGGAGCCTAAATTAAGTTCCATTTCAGCTAGTTTTGATGAAACGCCTACTCTATATAGCCTATCGATATCTTTATGATAATTGTCGTATCTGCTTTCTTGAATAACATAAAGTGAGATAATCAAACAACAAGAAATACCTAAAACAAGACCTGTTATATTGATAATTGAAAATAGTTTGTTTCTAATATTATTGCGTAAGGCAATTTTGAGATTATTTATAAATAACATTCTGTAAATTTTTAAATTTTATGCAAAGTAGTATTTGTTATTAATAGATTAAAATTTTAATTCTATAATTATTATTTTAAATAAAAAACTAATTGGAGCTTACAATATGACCATCAAAAAGTCGTAGTATTCGACTTGCCTGACTAGCTTCAGTTTCGGAATGTGTAACCATAATAATTGTAGCTCCTTCTTCATTTAGCTCTTTTAGTATATTCATCACCTCTGATCCATTTTGAGAGTCTAAATTTCCTGTTGGTTCATCTGCTAGAATGATTTTTGGATTTGCAACAACTGCTCTAGCAACAGCAACTCTTTGTTGTTGCCCTCCGGATAGTTGCTGTGGAAAATGATTTGATCTATGCGCTATATTCATTTTATTCATAATATCCTCTATTCTTTGCTTTCTTTCTGACTTGGGTACTTTTGCATATAAGAGTGCTAGTTCAATATTTTCATAAACACTTAGCTCATCTATTAAATTAAAACTTTGAAATACGAATCCAATATTTGCTTTTCTTATCTTGCTGAGATTTCGTTCTTTTAAAATCGAAATATCTTCACCCCAAAAATTCATTTCTCCTGAGCTTGGAATATCTAGTAAACCAATGATATTAAGTAATGTTGATTTTCCACATCCCGATGGACCCATTATTGCAAGAAATTCTCCCTTTTCTATTTTTATATTAATATTGCTCAATGCACTTGTTTCTACTTCATTTGTTCTGAAAACTTTACTTATGTTTTTAATTTCTATCATAATATTTGTTTAAATTTTGATTTTTATTTACATAAACATAGTCAAGTCTTGTGCCACAATAGTTAAACGGCAGATTATATGAAGTATAGCTTTTTATCAATAATAATCTGTGTCGGAAATTCCAACACTGTATGTATTAAAATACGGCAATTATACATATATTTGAAATTATGAAAAATTCAAATATTTTAATTGTCGACGATAATCAAGAATTATTAATTGCCTTAAAGATTATTTTAAAATCCCATGTTAAAAATATTAAATGTATTTCTAGTCCAAATCAGTTAATTTCAAGCCTACAGGCAAATAATTATGATTTAGTTTTATTGGACATGAATTTTAAAGCAGGATTAAATACTGGCAATGAGGGGATATATTGGTTAAATGAAATACGAAAACTCGATTCCGATATTGCTGTTGTGCTTATAACAGCCTATGGCGATACACAATTGGCGGTAAAAGCTATTAAAAACGGTGCAAATGATTTTATAGAAAAGTCTTGGGATGAATCTATGATTATTTCGACGCTTAAATCTGTATTAAAACTTCGTTCTTCAAAGATTCAAATTAAGGATTTAAAACAAAAACAAAAACATTTAACATCCTCATTAGCGAATGATTTTGAACTGCATAATTCCAAAGCTCCTAATATGCAAAACTTATATTCTATAGCTAATAAAATAAGTACTACAGATGCTAATGTTCTGATATTAGGTGAAAATGGTACTGGCAAGGAGGTAATGGCTAAGTATATTCATGATAATTCCAATAGAAGAAATCAGATATTTGTGAAATTAGATTTGGGAGCAATTAGCTCAAATCTTTTTGAGAGCGAGTTGTTTGGGCATAAAAAAGGATCGTTCACAGATGCAAAGGAAGATAGGGTAGGTAGATTGGTTATTGCAAGTGGGGGAACTCTTTTTTTAGATGAAATAACTAATATTCCAATGAACTTACAGGTCAAATTATTATCTGCCCTTCAGAATAGAGAAGTTTATCCTATTGGCTCTACCAAAGCTGTTCCCATTGATATACGTTTGATTTGCGCAACAAATATGGATGTTCCAAAAATGATAGATGAAAATATGTTCAGAGAAGATTTACTATACAGAATTAATACTATACAGCTAAATATGCCTGCCTTAAGAGACAGACATGAGGATATAATTCAGTTTGCTAATTTGTTTCTTTCTGAATTTTCTGCTAAATATCAAAAGGAGAATATTGGCTTATCGAATACCGCAATCAGTTTATTGAAAAGCAATGCATGGAAAGGAAATATCAGAGAATTAAGACATTGCATCGAAAAGGCGGTAATTTTATCTGATTCTAATATATTGTCTGAATCTGATTTTGATATTAATTCTAATTCAAACAATATAGATTTTAATAATTTAAACTTATCATATAATGAAAAATTAATTATTAATAAAGCAATAGAAAAATGCTCAGGAAACCTTAGTAAAGCTGCCAAAAAACTTGGTATAAATCGATCAACCTTATATGATAAAATAAAAAAATATGACTTATAATAAATTCACTTTAGGCATAATAATACATATTGTTTTTTTGGCTTTAAGCCCAGCTATATTTTTCTATCTCTTACGATACGACCATTTAGTACTTAGCCGAATTATTCATGTTTTAATATGGCTTATTCAAATTCTATTACTTTTTAAATATCTAAATAGGGTAGATCGTGATTTTTTGAATTTTGCGGAGGCTATTAAGTATAATGATTCAAGTATTTATTTTGGGACTAAAAACAGGTCTAGAAATTCGAAAAAATTAGTAGAGGCATATAATTATATTATAGAAAAATTTAGCCGCCTGAAAATAGAAAATGAGAAAAACTTTATTTTCTATTCCAAACTTATTGAATCTATAAGTATTGGATTGATTGCAATAGATAAAGATGGGAAAGTACTGTTGACAAATAATAGTTTTGAAGAAATATTGAATATTAATCACAAGTTGAACAATATAAATCAAATAGAGAATATAAATTATGATTTATTTGTAAATATAAAAGAATTAAGGACTTTGGATTCTACTCTTGTCAAGCTAATTTCTAATAATCAGCTTAGTCCATTTCTTCTAAAATGTGATAGTATTATATATGATCACAATCTTGTTAAAATTTATTCATTACAAAATGTCAAAACACAAATAGAGCATAATGAAATGGATGCTTGGCAAAAATTAATTCGAATATTTACACATGAAATTACTAATTCGATTAGTCCTATTTCTTTATTATCATTTTCGCTATACAATAGTATAGATAAGTCATATGAATCCTTTGCGACAGATGGGGAACAAGATTTAATAGGGGATATAAGTCTTGGATTACAAACTATAAGTAAAAGGAGTAGGGCTTTATTAGATTTTACTGAAAATTACAAAAAGCTGACTAATATTCCACAGCCTAAATTTCAGGAATTAGATTCTGTGGAGTTTATAAGTTCTATTCTTGTCTTAATGAATAATGATAAAGATATTTCAGATAATAAGATTAAATCCAAGCTTCAGAAATTTTATTTTAAGGCAGATGAAAGTTTGCTTTCTTTGGTAATAATAAATTTGTTGAAAAACTCCTTCCATGCATTAAAAAATAATGACAATGGTATTATAGAAATAGAAATGTATAGAGAGAAATCAAGTAATATTATTCTTGTATCGGACAATGGTATAGGAATTGAAAAAGACGAGATAGATAATATATTTACACCATTTTATTCTACCAAAAAAAATGGTACTGGTATAGGATTAAGTCTATCGAGGCAGATTTTACGAATGCATACGGGCAATATTTCGGTTAGTTCTATTCCTAATAAAGGAGCTTGTTTTAAAATAAGTTTTTAGCAAGTTTGAGACTTAAAAAAAGAAAAATTATAATTATGAAAATAGGTATACTTTCCAAAAAGACAGGCTTGTCAAGAGATACAATAAGATATTATGAAAAAATGGGTTTGCTATTGAATATTAGCCAAAATAATGAATATAATAATTATAAAGATTATGGAGAGGAGAATATTAAGAGATTGGAATATATTCAATTAATGAAAAAGTTTGGCTTGAAATTAAAAGAGTGTAAGTTATTACTTGACAAGATAGAAGCAAACGAATTTGATCAAAACTACCAAAGAGAATTAATCATTAATCGAATTAATGATATTGATAATCGAATAAATGAATTAAATTATTTGAAGAAAATACTATTTGAATATATCGACAAAAAATGTGATAAACTCTGATCGCTAAATATAAAGCCAATAATTAGTCCTGCTGGGGCACGGCAACTTTTATATCAAAAGTCTAGTCTTTTAAATATATGAGATCTTTCGCTCGTGTCTCGCTTCAAGATGACGAATAGTAGTAGCGATAGTAGGAAGAGGGAACGTCCTGTTGAGCTTGCGAAACATCTACTATAATTCAATGAGTCGGTTATATAAATTATGAGATTCTTCATGCTCGTATATTTTCTAGATATATAAATAATTTAAAAGAAAAAACAAGCTATATTTTGCATAGGCTACTTGCATAGGCACGAAGCAACTTTTATATCAAAAGCTTAGTCTTAAATGTATGAGATCTTTCGCTCGTGCCTCGCTTCAAGATGACGATTTGAGAGGTGAACAAGTCTGGTGTAGCGTCATGCATAGGCACGAAGCAACTTTTATATCAAAAGCTGATTCAATTAAAATATATGATATCTTTTGTTCCTTCTTGCTATCAATAAAGTGTTTTGGTAACGTATTGATATTCATTTGTTTTTGAATTTAATTAATAAAAGAATCTATTCATTATTTTAGTTTTAGTTTCTGAATCTGTAAAAAGACGATTGCTTAGTGTATATCAGCTGTAAATTAATGATTTATAAAGTCATACCGCATTGTGAGATTAAATTTTTTTTACCTCTCAGGGGATGACTTTTGTGTTGGGATTTAGAAATCTACTAATTTAAAAATCTTGTGAATCGTGTATAATCTTTTAATCCTGTTATATTCTTCTGCTTGTTCCTCGATATCAGAATGATATTTTTTCTGTTTTATCTCAGATACACAAATTTCTGCATTTTATAAGTACGTTTAAATAATAGGTGGACTACATAAAATTACACATATAAAAAGGCATAAGAACACAGTCGGATACATGTATTATTGAGAATTAATTTATCTTGCCTGAAAGGCATATACAACAGAGCCCAATGCACATTGCATTGGGCAAAAAAAAGATTTATAAATAAAAAGGCTGTAAGCCTGAAATAAGCATTAATAAATAATTTTTTCAATTAAATCAGCTTGCAATTATACTAATTTCATTTTATTTCACCTCCTGATACATTTAAATAAAGCCTAGGTTTAATATTACATAATAATATTAGTTTGTTTTATTTTTTTAAAATTAGCTGTAAATAATTTATTAAAAATACTTTAATAAAACTTATTAAAAAAGCTTTTTATAGGGCTTTTTAGCTGGTTATTTTGAAGTTTAAGTCATCATATATAATTTAGCATACAGTTAAGAAAACAGAACATAATTATTAATTTTTTTCAAGCAAGTATGCAAAACAATATCACTAAAGAAAAAACAGAACTAGTAGAGGAAGAAGAAATAAATATTATTGAACTAATTTTAAAAATTTGGAATAAAAGAAAAGTAATATACATTTCCCTAATAATTACTGTGAGTTTAGGTATTCTTACAGCTATTTTCTCTCCAGTGGAATATACTGCTGATTTAAGTTTTATACCAAATATAAATTCATCCAAATCAGGACTTGCTTCTAAATATGGAAGTTTGGCATCTATGGCAGGGATTGACTTGTCAAGCTTTGCAGAATCAACTGGCTCTGGAGTACCTCCACAGGTTTATCCGCAGATTTTGGAATCAGTAACATTTAGAAAATCCTTAATACACAAAAAGCTGTATTTTGAAAAATACAAAAAGAAAATAAGTTTAATCGATTATTATTCAAACTATCATAAGCCTAGCGTTTTATCTTATATAAAAAAATACAGTATAGGAATCTTTGGTACTATCTTAAGTGCTATAAAAAGTAAAAAAAGCGAAGAAGATGACAAAAAAAATAATTCAGGACATATATTTCTTTCTCAAACTGAATATAAGCTATTAAAGAATTTGAAAGATAAATTTAGCTTGGAAGTTAATTCAAAACAAGGGGATATATTGATAAAAACTTTTATGCCCGATCCAATAGCTGCAGCTGAATTAGCGGAGGCTATTCGTATACAATTACAGACTGAAATTACAAAAATAAAAATAGAGAAAGCAGAAAATAAACTTGAATATATAAATGATAGGTATACGGAAAAGAAACATGAATTTGAAATAATTCAAAATAAATTATCAAGCTATTTAGATAAACATAAACATGTATCTAAAGCTTATAATCAACAAGAAATTAAAAATATAAAATCGGAATATGATCTAATATATAAAATATATTCATCTCTTTCGAGCCAGCTTGAGGCACAAAAACTACAAGTCAAGGAAGATACACCTGTATTTACAATAATTAAACCAGTGTCAATACCAAAAGAAAAATCTAAACCGCAAAGATCTACAATAATTATGCTATCTGTTTTTATTGGGCTTGTTTTCGGTATAGGATATATATTAATGCTAATGTTTTGGAATAAAATTAGAGAAGTAATAGCTGAGAAAAGAGAATTAAATAATTAATAAAAACAAGTATGGTGAAAAACTATTGGCACGCGATATATGTAAAACCTCGACACGAGAAAAAAGTTGCCGAAATGCTCAGAAATAAAAATATCGAAACATATATACCTATAAAGCGAGAGTTAAAACAATGGAGCGATAGAAAAAAATGGGTAGAATCTGTATTTATAAATTCATATGTTTTTGTAAAGACAAATAAAACAAAATATAATCAAATATTGGCTACAAATTCGGTAGTAAGCTTTGTAAGAGATATGGCTAAATATGCCATAATTCCGGATGTGCAGATGAATATAATGAAAAATATATTATCCTCTATTAGTTATAATCCTGAGATATCCTATAAACAATTTACTCAATCAAAAGAGTATAGAGTTATTCATGGACCGTTAAAGGGAAATATAGTATATCTAAGTAAAATAAAGGCAGAGAAAAAAGGCATTGTCAATATAAAATCATTGAATATTGCCCTAAGTTTTGATATTGATTTAGCTTGCTTGGGAGAGCTCTAAAAATAATTCCCAATAACAAACCAAATAATTAGATTTTATAATAGCAAACCAATAGCTATTATATCCGAAATAAGTACAAAATACTCTTTTGATATAAGTTTTAATTATATCAAAAAATCACATATAAAATCTTACAATTAATTCTAATTGTAGGGAAATACTAATATATATACAAAATTTTATTACTCGTTCTGTTTAATGGGACTGAGGTGGCGAAGCTGTATGGATAAAATTAAAAAAATGCTAGACAAATTTAGACCTAAAATTACAATTATAATTATTGATTTGCTCTTAATTATGGTGTCATTTTTAACTGCATCATTTATTGTTAATGGCGAGATTATGAATTTAATAATAAATTCCTCGTTTTTATTTTCATTAACACTGCTAATAGTAATAAAACTTATAACATATTTTATTTTTAATATACACTGCAATGTTGTAAGATATACTAGTATAAAAGATGTGGAGCAGTTAATATTTGTAATGACCCTTAGTTCTGTTGTCCTATTTATGTTAAGTGTAGGCTCAGAGACAAATAATTTAAAATTGCAGTTTACTAATAGTTTAATAATAATAGATTTTTTTATTTCTTGTTTTTTATTATTTGCATTTAGAGTTTTGGTTAGGTTTTTTTTTAGTTTAAAACACAATTATGAATCAGAAAAAAATACAATAATAATTGGTTCAAGTGATTTCGCTATAACAGCTCGAAGAGCTATCGAAGTAGATACTAATTCTAATTTAAAGGTATTAGCTTATATTGATGAAGTAAGGTCAAAAATAGGAAAAAACATAGAAGGAATTCCTGTATATGATATCACTAAGATAAAATTTTACATAAAAGCTAATAAGATTTCAAAAATTATAATAGCAAAATCCGACTATAATGATTCAAAATATAATTTAATAGACTATGCTTTAAGAAACAAAATTGAAATAAGTAAAGTACCTGAGATATCAGATTGGATAAATGGGAGACTGAGTGTAGGTCAGATAAGGAAAATAAAAATAGAAGATCTTCTTGGAAGGGAGCCAATTAAAATAAATACAGAAATAATATCTCAGGAAATTAAGCAATCTAATATTTTAGTTACAGGAGCTGCAGGTTCTATTGGCTCCGAAATAGTCAGACAGCTGATAAAATTTAGAGCAAAAACTATTATTTTATTTGATCAGGCAGAAACCCCAATGTTTCATATTGAAATGGAACTATCTAAAAATAATATTTTTCCAAAACTAGAATTCGTTATAGGCGACATTAGAGATAAGAATCAAATTTTAAAAGTATTTGAAAGATTTTCTATCGATTATGTTTTTCATGCCGCAGCATATAAACATGTGCCATTAATGGAGTTAAATCCAGAGGAGGCAGTTAAGACAAATGTATTTGGGACTAAGAATATAGTTGAAGTGTCTGACAAATATAGAGTGAAAAAGTTTATAATGATTTCTACGGATAAGGCTGTTAAGCCTACAAATGTAATGGGGGCTACTAAAAGAATGGCAGAAATGATAACTCAAGGTTCAAATGGAATTTCTTCAACAGATTTTATTATCACCAGATTTGGTAATGTTTTGGGTTCAAATGGATCGGTTATTCCTTATTTTACAAAACAAATAGAAAATGGGGGACCAATAACCATAACTCATTCTGAAATTACAAGATATTTTATGACTATACCTGAAGCATGTCAGCTTGTTCTTCAGGCATCTGTTAACGGTAATGGGGGCGAAATATTTGTGTTTGATATGGGTAAACCTGTAAAGATAATTGAGCTTGCGAAGAAAATGATTCAATTATCAGGATTGGAGTTAAATAAAGATATTAAAATAAAATTTATAGGTCTAAGACCAGGTGAGAAACTTTATGAGGAATTGTTGAATAATCATGAAAATACAATACCAACTTTTCATCCGAAAATAAAAATAGCAAAAGTACAAGATTTTAAATATCAAGTATTATATAAAAGTCTAGAATATCTTGAAAAAGAAATTTATACACTTGATAGCTATCAGATAGTTGGAATCCTTAAAAAAAATATTCCTGAGTATATAAGTAATAATTCAGAATTTGAAGTATTAGATAGAAATATAAAGCTTTAAAAACAACACTAGCTAAGAAAAATTTCTAACTATTAAAATCTGTAATGTGATATCAATGTGCAGTATTGGTTGATTATAAAGATGTGCTTAGTACAAAATTTGATTCAGAAATAGCAAATGTTACCATTAAGTATGGTCCTAATAGAGAAGGTGATATTCCCCATTCTTTAGCAAATATAAAAAAATCTAATAATATCCTTAATTATTCACCCCAATACTCATTCAAAGCTCGATAAGAAGAGGCTTGTGAGTGGTATTGGAACAATCTAAAATAAAATGACAATAAAAAATATATGCTGTATAGGTGCTGGTTATGTTGGAGGTCCAACAATGTCAGTAATAGCTCTAAAATGTCCTCATATAAAGGTAACTGTAGTTGATATCAATCAAGAGAGAATAGACGCTTGGAATGACGCTGACTTAGATAAACTTCCTGTTTATGAACCTGGTTTGGCAGAGGTTGTTGCTGAAGCAAGAGGAAAAAATTTATTTTTTACAACAGAAGTAGAAAAGGCCATTGATGAATCAGAGATGATTTTTATGTCTGTCAATACTCCAACCAAAATGTATGGAGAAGGAAAAGGTTATGCTGCAGACCTAAAATATATAGAACTTTGTGCAAAACAAATTGCAGAAGTGTCAAAATCTGATAAGATTGTGATCGAAAAATCAACTTTGCCTGTTAGAACCGCAGAGGCGATTAAAACTATACTTACAACAAACAATATGGATGGAGTGAATTTTGAGATTCTTTCCAACCCTGAATTCCTCGCTGAAGGAACTGCTATTGAAGATTTATTTCAATCTGATAGAGTTTTAATCGGTGGAGATGAAACAAAATCTGGTAAAGAGGCTATTCAGTCTTTAGTTGATATATATGCCAACTGGATTCCAAGAGAGAAGATTGTAACTACTAATGTTTGGTCTTCTGAGTTAAGTAAATTGACTGCTAATGCTTTTCTTGCTCAAAGAATTTCATCCATAAATTCTCTTTCAGCATTGTGTGAGCAAACAGGAGCTGATGTAGATGAAATCGCTAATGCTATTGGGAAAGACACAAGAATTGGTTCTAAATTTTTGAAAACCTCAGTTGGTTTTGGTGGTTCTTGTTTTCAGAAAGATATCTTAAATTTAGTTTACTTATGTAGATATTATAATTTAGATCAGGTTGCAGACTATTGGGAAGGTGTTATAAAGATAAATAACTACCAAAAACATAGATTTGCTCAAAATATTATAAAATCTCTTTTCAATACTGTTTCAGGTAAGAAGATTAGCTTCTTAGGATGGGCATTCAAAAAGGACACAAATGATACTAGAGAATCGGCTGCCATTTATGTAGCAGATGAATTACTCCATAATGAAGCTGAAATTCATGTTTATGATCCTAAAGTAACAGAACAACAAATTTATTCGGATTTAGAATATCTTCAATATAATAGAGTATTCCCCAGTAGTGATGAAAGATTTATGAGTATGGATGAAATTAAATCGAAAGTTAAGGTTTATAAGGATCCATTTGAAGCTATGACTAATGCACATGCTGTAGCTGTGCTTACAGAGTGGGATGAGTTTAAAACTTATGATTGGGAAAAAGCATACAATCAAATGTATAAACCTGCATTCTTATTTGATGGAAGAAATATTTTGAATTCTGAACAATTAATAAAAATAGGATTTGATTTAAAGGGTATTGGCAAATAACTGGTCTAAATTGTTCAAAGGTTAATCTTATAATATATTATTCTTAGTAAAAGCTACGGTTTTATATTGACTATTCTGATGATGACGAATATCTGTAAATTTTAAATTTAATTCGATTATAATTTTCGTGGATTAAAGAATCGTATTTTAAATATGAGAATAATAGTACAAAAATGATAGTTGTTAAATGAAGATGATTATTGTAAAATTAATAAATCTTTATTTGTACAACTTACAAAATATAATAATTTAACTACATGCTAAATAATAAATCTATACTTATTACAGGAGGAACGGGTTCCTTTGGTGAAAAATTCGTCGAAACAATTTTAGGGAGATACCCTGATGTAAAACGCTTGGTCATCTATTCTAGAGATGAGCTTAAGCAGTTTGAAATGAGACAAAAATGGTCTGAGCAGAATTTTCCTCAAATCAGATATTTTATTGGAGATATTAGAGATGGTGAAAGACTGAAACAAGCCTGTGAAGGAATTGATGTAATTATACATGCTGCTGCTATAAAACAAGTAGATACAGCAGAATACAATCCAACAGAATGTATCAGAACCAATATCAATGGAGCTGAAAATGTAATTAATGCAGCTCTTTCTTGTGGTGTTCAAGAAGTAGTTGCTTTATCTACAGACAAAGCTTGTGCACCAATAAATTTATACGGAGCAACTAAGTTAGCTTCCGATAAATTATTTACTGCAGCTAATAATATCAAAGGTTCTAAAGACATTCGTTTTTCTGTGGTTCGATATGGAAATGTTATGGGATCAAGAGGCTCTGTTATTCCATTTTTTATCAACAAAGCCAAAGAAGGTGTATTGCCAATTACCCATGAAGAGATGACTCGATTCAATATTTCTCTAGAAGATGGTGTTGAAATGGTTATGTTTGCTATAGAAAATGCTTTGGGTGGAGAAATATTTGTACCCAAAATTCCATCGTATAGAATTTTAGATATTGCCAAAGCCATAGCTCCAAACTGTAAAACCGAAATTGTAGGTATTCGTCCAGGAGAAAAGCTTCACGAAGAAATGATTACAGAAACCGATGCATTAAATACCATCGAATTTGATCAGTATTATGCAATATTGCCTTCTGTATCGTTTAATCATAAAAAAGAAGATTTTGTAAAACACCACAATGCCAAATATGTTGAATGTGGATTTAAATATAATTCAGGGACCAATACAGAATGGGAAACAGTAGAAGGACTTAGAGAATTAATCAAGACCTATGTGGATCCAAATTTTGAACCTATTCTTTAATTTTTATATAGTATGAGTGTAATTCCTTATGGAAGACAGTCAATTACTTTAGAAGATATTGATTGTGTGGTGGAAATATTAAAATCTGATTTTTTAACTCAAGGACCAAAGGTTTTGGAATTTGAGAAAAATTTTGCAGACTATGTCGAAGCAAAATATGCAGTTGCCGTTTCTAATGGTACAGCAGCTCTTCACTTGTGTGCAATGGCATTAGATATAAAGGAAGGAGATAAAGTAATCACAACTCCTATTACTTTTGTAGCTAGTGCCAATGGTTTTAGATATTGTGGAGCTGAAATTACATTTTGCGATATAGATCCCCAAAGTTATTTATTGGATTTGGATAAATTAGAAGATTTGCTAAAGAAACACCCCAAAGGGTATTATAAAGCTATAATCCCTGTTGATTTTGCTGGTTATCCAATTCATGCTGAAAAACTTAAACAATTAGCTAAAACCTATGGATGTCGTATTGTAGAAGATGCATGCCATGCTCCTGGTGCTTATTTCAAGGACAGTGAAGGTAAAATTCAAAGATCAGGTAATGGTAATTTTTCTGATTTAACAGTTTTTTCGTTTCACCCTGTTAAACATATTGCTACAGGTGAAGGAGGTATGATTAGTACCAATAATGAAGACTTATATAAAAAATTGTGTTTATATAGAACGCATGGAATTACAAAAGATCATGAATTATTAGAAGAGAATCATGGCGGATGGTATTATGAAATGCATGAGTTGGGCTACAATTACAGACTTTCAGATATACAAGCAGCTCTAGGGGTTTCTCAATTGAAAAAAGCCGAAAAAAATATTACAATACGTAATGCTATTGCTCAGAAATACGATAAGGCTTTTGCCAACCATTCTAAAATAAAAACGCCCCATAGGGATGATAATATTGAGCATGCCTTTCATTTGTATATAATACAAATAGAAAACAGAAAAGGATTATTTGATTACCTAAGAGTTCATAATATATTCTCTCAAGTATTATATATTCCAGCTCATTATATGCCCTATTATAAAAAACAGGGATGGAAAAAAGGTGATTTTCCAATTGCAGAAGCATACTATGAAAAATGCTTAGCATTGCCAATGTTCCCAACTCTAAGAGATGAAGAACAAGAATATGTAATCGAAAAAGTGTTAGAATTTTTAGGATAATGAAAAATATTGCGATCATTCCAGCTAGAGGTGGAAGTAAAAGAATACCAAGAAAAAATATAAAAGAATTTTGCGGTAAGCCAATTATTGCTTATTCTATTGAAGCTGCCCTTAAATCTGGGCTTTTCGATGAAGTTATGGTATCTACAGACGATAAAGAAATTGCGGAGATTGCTATACATTATGGAGCTAAAGTTCCTTTTCTGAGAAGTTCTAAGAATTCGGATGACTATGCAACCACATATGATGTCTTAGAGGAAGTTATAAAATGTTACGAATCGAACAATGAAGAAATAAATTTATGCTGTTGTATTTATCCAACAGCTCCTTTTATAAATGAAGAAAAGTTAATTAATGCACATTCCTTACTTATGAAACATAATTTTGATTCAATCTTTCCTGTTATCAGGTTTGGATACCCTGTTCAAAGAGGCTTGGTTGTGGATGATAAGCTTAAAATTAAGATGAAGCATCCCGAATATTTGAATTCAAGGTCACAAGATTTACAACCTGTTTTTCATGATGCTGGTCAGTTTTATTTTTTTAAAAGTAAAAATGTTAAATCTTATAGATCTTTGTGGACTGATAATTCTGGCTATGTTGAAGTTAAAGAAATTGAAGGTCAAGATATTGATAATGAAACAGACTGGAAATTAGCTGAACTAAAATTTCAATTATTAAATGAATAAAAGGCGAATTCTTTTTAGGGCCGATGGAAATACAGAAATAGGCTTAGGACATGTAGTTAGATCTTTAGCGTTAGCAGAGATTCTTATAGACTTTTTTGAATGTGTTTTTATTACAAGGTATCCAAATAAACTAATACAGGAATATTTAAAAAAAGGAATAAAGATTGTGCAAATACCTCAGTCTGATGAGCATTTAAAGGATTTCCTAAAAATTTTAAACTCACAGGATATTGTAGTTCTTGATAATTATTTTTTTAGAACAGAACATCAGATAGAAATAAAAAGAAGAGTACATAAACTTGTATGCATAGATGATTTACACGATCAATATTTCGTTGCTGATGTAGTCATTAATCATTCACCATCTGTGACTAAGGAGCAATATCAAGCGCTACCCACAACTCGATTATGTTTAGGCCTTGATTATGCGCTGTTAAGAAAGCCTTTTTTTAATCTTTCTCACCGATGTAATTTTAAAGCGGAAAGTTGTCTGATTTGTATCGGAGGTTCCGACCCAGATAATATAAGCTTTAATTTAGTGAAACTACTATTTAAATATAAGCAAATAAAAAAAATTAATTTGGTTTCGCGAGTTGGATCTATATATACTAATCAGTTTAAGGAAGAAGAACTCAATACAAAGAAGATAAACATTTACAATAACCTTAGTGATGTTGAGTTAATAAAGTTAATGCAGGAAAGTGATTTTGCAATCTTACCTTCGAGTACCGTTTCCATTGAAGCTTTGGCAGTCGGAATTCCTTTTTTGACAGGATGGTTTGTAGATAATCAGAAGGAACTTTATGACTATTACACATCGCAATTAAACATTGCAGGTTTAGGAAATTTAAAGCAAGTTAATAGTTTAAATTTGAAATTTGATCAAAGATTACCTATAAAGTTTGATTCAGCAAAACTTTTGGAGGTATTCAAACAATTATTATAGAAATGAATATAAAAGGAAATATTTTAGTATCGTCTATTTCTGATAAAATTCCCCTAATTAAGGATCTCAGAAAATCAATAGAATCTCTAAAAGCAGATGTTAAAATAATTGGAGCTGATGCATCGACTAATATTACTGGAAAATATTTTGTAGATCAGTTTTGGAATATGCCTAGTCTTAATCAACTTAATGTTGTTGATTTGTTAGAATATTGTAATAATAATGATATTGTGTACATTATTCCTACACGAGATGGTGAATTAAGTTATTTTGCTGAACATAAGTCTTTTTTGTTAGAACATGGTATTCATGTTATGGTTTCAGATCCCAATGTTATAGAAATCTGTAACAACAAATTTCTTTTTTATGAGAAGGATGCCACTGGATTATGCATACCAACATACGATGATATAGAAAATTTTAGTGCGTCTAGTTATGTGGTTAAAGAAAATAGTGGAGCGGGATCTTTAGATATAGGTGTGAATTTATCTAAATCTAAAGCAATTGAAAAGTCTCAAACCTTTAACTCTCCAATTTTCCAACCTTACATGTCTGGTAGTGAAGTTTCAGTTGACTTATATATATCATTAACAAATGAAATTTATTGCTTGACTAGATATAGGAGTTATGTAAAAAATGGGGAATCAGTGATAACTTCTGCTTTTCATAATAAGAATATTGAAAATAAAGTAATGCAGTTTGTGAGACAGTTTTGTTTCTACGGTCATATTGTCATTCAGTTGATCTTAAATGAACAAGGTGTGCATATTATAGAATGTAATCCTCGTTTTGGAGGAGCTTCATCCCTATCTATTGCATGTGGGTTAGATAGCTTTACATGGTTTTTACTTGAATCTAATGGATTATCTATCCCACAAAATGTTAATCTTGAATATAGTTTGACTCAAGTACGTTACGCAGATAACTATATATTTAAAAGATGATAAAAGTAATTGTTTTTGACCTTGATGATACCTTGTATAATGAAATTTCATTTGTGAAAAGTGGATTTCATGAAGTAGCAGAGTACTTGGCACCGATAACTGGTCAGAATGCTAAGTTTATCTATAATGCTTTAGTGGAGCATTTAGATGCTAAAGGGAGAGGAAGAGTGTTTAATGATGTTCTTGCCGAATATGAAATCGATTCTAAATTTCAAGTTGCAAAATGTTTACAGGTTTATCGATCACATGAGCCTAATATTGTAATGAATTCTGATGCTATACATTGCTTAAATAGGTTTAAGGAAAAACCTTTGTATATTGTGACAGATGGCAATAAAATAGTCCAGAAAGCTAAGATAAAAGCACTCGGAGTTGAAAATTATGTTAAAAAAGCTATGGCTACTCATAGTTACGGTCGGAATAAATCTAAGCCTTCAACTTATTGTTTTGACCTAATATGTAAATGGGAGAAAATCTCACCCACTGAATTAATCTATATAGGAGATAACCCTAATAAAGACTTCGTTAATCTCAAAAAGAAGGGATATAAAACGATACGAATAAAGCAGGGGATGTTTGCTGATCTTCAGTTATCTTCGGATTATGAAGCGGATAGAACTATTGAAAGTTTAAACGAATTAACCGAAAATTTAATGAACTCACTATGAATAATAAAGTAATGATAGTTGCTGAACTCTCAGCGAATCATGGTCAAAGTATTGAAATTGCAAAAGAAACAATACGAGCAGCCAAACGAGCTGGTGCTGATGCAATAAAATTTCAAACCTACAAGCCCGAAACAATTACATTAGATTGTAATAATGATGATTTTAAAGTTTCAGGAGGCACAATTTGGGATGGTAGAAGTTTATTTGAACTTTATCAAGAAGCTTATACTCCTTGGGAATGGCATAAAGAATTATTTGAAGTAGCAAGAAATGAAGGTTTAGTCGTATTTTCAACGCCCTTTGATTTTACGGCTGTAGATTTGTTAGAAAACTTAGATTGTCCCATTTATAAAATTGCCTCA
The DNA here is from genome assembly GCA_025210485.1 of Marinifilaceae bacterium. Classification (GTDB taxonomy): domain Bacteria; phylum Bacteroidota; class Bacteroidia; order Bacteroidales; family Marinifilaceae; genus JAOARN01. Next base: position 27,103 of record JAOARN010000068.1, read on the forward strand.
TTTGAAATTAATGATATTCCTTTAATAAAATATATCGCCTCTAAAGGTAAACCCATTATAATTTCAACAGGAATTGCCACACGCGAAGAAATAGAGTTGGCATTAAAAACCATAAATGATGAAGGAGTAAATGATATTACTCTTTTAAAATGTACTTCATCCTATCCGGCTCCTATAGATCAAGCAAATCTTTGTATGATTCAACAATATAAAAAAGATTTTGATGTAAAAGTAGGGCTGTCAGATCATACAATGGGAAGTATTGTTCCCATGATGTCTATTGCAATGGGTGCAGAGGTAATAGAAAAACATTTCATATTAGATAAAAAAGTAGGTGGACCAGATGCTAGTTTCTCAATGGATGAAGCTGAATTTAAGCAAATGGTAGAGGATGTAAGAAATGCTGAACTTTCTTTAGGCCATGTATCCTACAATCTAACAAAAAAACAAATTTCTAGTAGAAAATATGGTAGATCTCTATATATATCTAAAGATGTTAAGAAAGGAGATGTTTTAACTAAAGACAATATTAAATCAGTACGACCTTCTATGAGTTTACACCCTGGAAATTATTTTAAAGTGTTAGGTAAACAGTTCAAAAAGAGTTTTAAATTAGGTGACCGTTTTAATTTGGAAGATGTTGAATAGTGTTATAAATGAAAAATTTAGATTTAGTAAGATATCTGGAAACAGAGTATGATATATCAAAGATTAAGTATGATAATGAAAATATTTGGTATGTCCTAAAACCCTACCTTTTTGATAGTATATTGAGTAGAGATTTAGATAAAAGTAGAAAAGTTAAATTCTCGATTTCACTTGTCCTTTTATTTACCAGATCCCTTTTTTACGGTTTCAAATCTTTATTCAAAAAATATGACTATTTAGTTTTTTCTGCTTCGGAGAGAAGAAGAGAATTAAATGGTGTATATTACGATAGAGTTGGAGATCAAATTTCAGATAGTAAATCTGGAAGAATTTTGTTCGTAGAAAATCCTTTATATCAGGGGCATAAGCCTATACGAAAACTGTATTCTCAGTTTATAGTTAGCCAAACACCTTTTTACTTAGCAGCAATAATTCTTTCTCTATTTTATTATAAGAAAAAAAAGGCAAAAGGAATTGAAATAATAGAACAAATAGTGTCTGATTATGAGGTTCATGATTTTAACTACTTTTCTATATTAAAAAGGTATGAAGGACAATATAGAGTTATGAAACTCTTCCTTAAATTTTATAGTATAAAGGAAGCATTTTTTGTCTCTGTTTCAACTTCTTTAGGTTATGTAAAAGCCCTAAAGGAAAATCGTGTGAAAGTTACAGAGCTTCAACATGGTGTGATAAATAAGGAACATTACTTTTATAATAGTATTTTCAATACGAGCTGTTGTCATAGACCTGACGAATTACATGTTTATTCCGAAAGAGAATTATCTGTTTTTGATGAAAACAATTATTATATATCTCCAAAGAATATTTTGGTGAAAGGTAACTATTTTATTAAAAAATTCAAGAGTGAATACAAATTAAATGATGAATTAAAAAAGTTAAGAGAGGAAAATAAGCACATACTAATCTTCTCTGGACAAACAATTTTTGACGAGCAGTCGATAAAATTATTGAATGAGGTAGCTTTATATTTCCCAAATATGCAATTTATTTATTTACCAAGAGAGTTAAATATTGATTATACTCATTACGAATTAGAGTATAATTTAAAAATCATTAAACAATTTAATATTTATGAATTATTTATGATTGCAGATATACACTCTACTGTTAATTCAACTTGTGCCATAGAAGCAGAATTTTTTAACGTTCCGAATCTTATATTTGACTACAAAAACTATGGTTCAAATTATTATAAGGATTTTAAATTGAAAAATACAAAATACCTAAAAAATATTGAAGAGTTTAAGTTGGAATTAAAAAATTATATGAATGAAAGAGTTTCTTAAATTATCATTCAGTTATAGTTTTGTTAATTTATTCCAAAAGATATTTGATTATTTTTCCTTAATCTATTTGAGTTCTTTATTTACTTCGAACGACTATGGTTTAATTTCAATAACAAACATATTAATATTGTCTTTAACTTCTATTGTATCTCTATCATTAGAAGGGGCTGTAACAAGGTATTATTATAAGTATTGTTCTTTGGGAAAAATAGCTGAATTTATGGGTAGTGTGTTATCCTATTTATTGGTAATATTATTGTTCATGTCTTTATTACTAATAGGTCCATTAAGCTTTGTTTTTGAATATGTATTTGACGGAATTCAATTTAACCCTTATGTTATATTAGCAATCTTAATCTCCTCAATAGATCCAGTTAATAAAGTTTATTTTGCTTATTTACAGATTAAAAAAGATATAAAAAATTATGCAATTTTTTATAATCTTTACTGTATAGGTCGAATTCTAGTATTGCTACTGATAGCTGTGATTTTTAAATCAGTTGAGTACTACTTTTATACTTATTTAATATTTGTATTTATTTTTTCTTTAGTCTCAATATACAGGTTAGATAAGGTACTGAAGTGGAATTTTAATACCACTTGGTTTTACGAAGCTATTTCATATTCAATCTACTATCTTCCTGTTATACTAATATCTAGAGTGAATTCTTTAATTGATAGAACATATGTTTTAAATAAAATTGATATTGAAAATGTGGGTATCTACTCACTTGGCTCTAGTATTGGACAAGTTGTTTATTTACTTGCTACAGTATTGAATATGGCCTATGTTCCATTTTTCATTGAAAGTTATGAAAAAGATAAGTCTAATTTCATACCCCAAACACAAGCCTACTCGGAGTTAACAGTATTTATATTAAATATATTTTCACTATCTGTAAGCATTTTACTTCCTATTCTTGGTCTATTTCTAAGTCAAGACTATCATTCATCTTTAAAAGTGGTTCCGTACTTCTTGTATAATGGTGTAGCTATATCCTTATATTTTTATTTTACTAATTTTCTTTCGTTAGAAAAAAAACTTATGAAGTATAAGGTTTTGGGAGTTTTAGTGGGTGCGTTTATAAATATTTTCTTGAGCTACTTTTTAATTGATTATTTGGGTATAGTAGGAGCCGCAATAGGAACTATAATTAGTACATATTTGTCAGTATTAGTACTAAGAAATGTATGTATCAAAAAGGGAGGCTTTTTACTTTCTTATAAGTTTATTTTAGCCTCACTAGTTATAATGATAGCTGGTTTGGGAATTGAGTATTTATATCATTTTGTTGAAATACACATCTATATTACTTTGTCAATATTAACTTTCGCTATTGTTTTATATTCATTTGATGAATATTTCTTTTATAAGAGGGGATACGTTAGAAATAACTTAATAAATTTATTTAAAAATGTCAAAACTAATTTTAACAAATAATTCAGATAGTTTTAATACATCAATTTATAGATATGAACAAGCTGAATTGAAGTTATCTAAATTACAAAATGACTCTTCTGCATTATTAGCTGTGTTTAACAAGAGAATAAAGCAACAAGAGAATTTCTATAGTAACGATTCTAATGATTATGTAGTTGTTGTTGGAACAATAATATATAAAAGGAAGTCTGGGGTTAATGCCTTGAAGTTATTATTAGATGACTTTGATGGCAATGTAATAGATATCAAGAAAAAATGTCTAGGAATTTATACAATTTGTATAAAAAAGAATAATGAAATATTTTTGTTCAATGATTACTATGCAGTTTATGATGTCTATTATAACATAGATAGTAAAGATTATTTTTTTACAAATGATTTGTCAAATGTTGCTATATCAAGGTCGATTACAAAACATTGTCAATTTGAAGTTTATAGAGAGTGTTTTGATTTGTTCTCTTTTTATAAGAATACTCCATACCATTCAATATATAAGTTAGAGGGAAATGAGTATTTCAAAATAACTCAAACTGATTGTAAAAAATACACAATCAATAGAGATAGTTATCTAATTCGTAACGAATTTATATCAGAAGAGCATTCTTTGAATTTTCTAAAAAAAGAGCTTTTAGATATTTCAAAAATTATAAGTGCTAATTTTAAATCAATAGATTTGAATTGTACAGGTGGTTTAGATTCTAGACTAGTGTTAACTGTACTTAACGAGCATAATAATGTGAGACTATTATATGGGAAAGGAGATAGTGTTTTAGCTCCTACGTGTTTGGAGGATTATAAAGTGGTGCAACATCTTTCAGAGAAATTTAATATGCCTCTTTATGAAATGGATTGGACTGACCCTGAAATAAATGAGGGTGTTGATTATAAACACCAATACAAGATATTTAAAAAATATGGATTTCAGAATCTCCTATATACTGCAAATAGAAATATTTTTACTGAATATGAAGGCAAAATCCCCAATTACCCGGATTTTATTGAGTATGGCTATTTTCTAGAGAGTTTAAGATTAAGGGAGTGGGCTGAGAACCTGGGAAGAGATTTCTTTACATTAAACGAGTTTGTTGATAATTATTATTTAAAACCACGCGCAAAAAATGAGTATTTAAAAAATTATGATGATTACAGGAAATATGTAATAAAAGAATTCATCGAGATTGTAGAATAGTCTGGAATTGAGATCATTAATGGGCAAGTCTCTATGGATGACTTTGAAAAACTGCGATGGAATACAGCAAGATATCAAGATTCTAGAATGTTGGTTTTGATGAATGAATTTACGAATTCGTTTCCTATCTTTTCTTCTCCATATATTCATAGTCATATTTTGAATATTCCAGCAAGTATTATTAAAGGAGGAGTATTCCAGACAAAATTAGTTAGATTCATAAATGCAGAGATGTTAAATATGCCACTTTTCTCGCATAGAAGGATGTACAAAGTTAACGATGATAATACAAGATCTAAAATTCTTAGCTTGAAAAATTTAGCTGATTTTGTTTTCAAATACTTCTCTTTTTTTAAGAAACCATTAGTGGATATATATCGAAGACTGAAATACAGAAAATTTACTAAAGTAAGTTCTAAGGTTTATATGGAAATAAAGGAGTTAGATGAAAATAGTTATGACGCAATTAAATCGTTCAATGGTTATGTAGGTTGGTTGTATAATTTCAGGCAATTTTTAATTGGAGATAGTTATATTAAACGTATAGTAAATAAAAAGGATAAGTTATAGAAAACTAAGCCAATCAAACTATTTATTACTAAATTTTATCTACAATACTTCCCATTTTGATTTTTAAACTCATAGATTCTAAAGATATTTAGTGAGTGTTTAGTCAATCTAATTTGATAAATTTTTCAAATAATTTTTACTTAAATGAATATAGAATTAGTAACATATTTAATTTTAGTGTTTCAAGCAATACTATTATCTTTTAGAAATAGGCCACCTAAAAGTTGGTGTATTATTATATTATCAATTTTTTATGTTATTGGAATGAGAATTTCTAGTTTTGATGTCGATATACTAACATATGCAAATGCAATGCATAAACCAGTCAATGAAATGATAAGTAATTCGTATTACTACAAAGAATTTATATATTGGTTTACTACATCATTTTTGTATTCAATTTTTAATATAGAAATAGCTGTGTTTATAGTCATTGACTTCTTACTTTTAATTTTACTATATCGAATAGTTGTTAATTTCAAATTACCAGCTTATGCTTTTCCTTTAATAATTATTTTTTTTCCATCTATATTTGGTTTTCAAAATATATATAGGCAATATATATCGATAGTATTTTTTCTATATGCTTTGTCATTGACTCATGTTCATAAAAAGTTTAATTTTTTATATTTTGTTTCTTTTTTTATACATAACTCTACATTTCTTTTTTTTCCTTTACCTCTCTTATTATTAAACAGAGATTTGTTCAAGCAATTAGGAAGTATAATTCATATATTAATACTCTTAACAATACCAATTGCTGGAGGGTTAAAATCATCCTTTAATACAGGTAATGCAATGGGATTGTTTTATACAATAATATCTTTTTTGATATTTTTATTTTTTCTATATATAAAAAAATTAAAAATATCCTATAAGCCCGAAATTGTACTATCATTATATTTCTTTAGTATTGTTTTGGTTTCATTTTATTTTTTGGGTGAGCGAGCGGAAAGGATTGGCCTAGTTATGTTTATGTGTATTTTACCCTATTTAATTCTAGCAGTAGAAAAAAATTCAAATTATAAGTATCTATATCGATTAATTCTAATTGTAATTCTTGTGTCTCCAACTTTCTTATTTTCTAGTACTCGATCATTTATTTTTTAAAATATGAATAACAATTTAATCTCAATAATAACACCCTCATATAATTCAGCTCAGTTTATAAATCAAACAATTGACTCCGTCATTACCCAATCATACACAAACTGGGAAATGATTATAGTTGATGATTCTTCATCAGATAAAAGTAGAGAGATAATATCTCTCTATCAGAAAAAAGATGCACGAATAAAATCTATTTTTTTAAAGGAGAACGTAGGAGCTGCAGAAGCTAGGAATAAAGCGTTAGAAATAGCAAAAGGTAACTATATTGCTTTTCTTGATAGTGATGATTTATGGAAAAGTAATAAACTGATGAAGCAGATAGAATTTATGGCTAAAAACCAATATGCCTTTACTTATACAGCTTATGATATTATAAATGAAGCAGGTCAATTTAGAAACAAAATTATTTCTGTTCCTAAAATGATTAACTATAATCAGTATTTAAAAAATACAATTATAGGCTGTCTAACGGTTGTTATAGATAAAAATCAAGTAGGTGATTTTAGAATGCCTAATATTCGAAGTAGTCATGATATGGCTCTTTGGTTATTAATTATGAAGCGAGGATTTATTGCTCATGGATTAAATGAAAATTTAGCAAGTTATAGAATCGTTTCTACCTCCAATACATCAAATAAATTAAAAGCAGCTAAAGAAGTTTGGAAAGTTTATCGAGAAGTGGAACAGTTGTCAGTTTTAAAGTCTTTATATTCTTTTATTTTTTATGGATATAATGCTATCTTAAAAAGAATTTAAATAATGAAAAGAACATTTGATTTGCTTGCTTCGTTGTTGGGCTTGGCACTTTTATTCCCAGTGTTAGTGATAGTTTATATTTTTATTAGAGTAAAAATGCCTGATGGTTCACCAATCTTTATGCAAAGGAGGGTTGGTCGAAAAGGAAGACTATTTACAATGCATAAATTTAGGAGTATGAGCTCAGTTCATTCTGGAAGTTCAATATCGGTAGCAGGAGAAACCAGAATAACTCCTTTAGGTAGGAAGTTAAGAAAATATAAAATTGATGAACTGCCTGAGTTATGGAATGTTATAAAAGGAGATATGAGTCTTGTGGGGCCAAGACCCGATGTTCCTGGTTATGCAGATAAACTTAGTGGAGAAAATAGAAAGGTGTTAGAATTGAGGCCTGGTATTACTGGAGAGGCATCTTTAAAATATTCAAATGAAGAAGAATTATTAGCTAATGCAGATGACCCCATAAAATATAATGACGAGGTTATATTCCCTGATAAAGTTAAAATTAATCTTAATTATTATTATAATAGAACTTTTATCGGAGATATTAAGATTATTCTTAATACTGTATTTAGAACAAATTATTAATAAACCATGAATAAAAGAATATATCTATCCTCTCCTAATATGGGAGGTGAAGAACAAAAATACGTAAATCTAGCATTTGAGGAGAATTGGGTAGCTCCTTTGGGCCCAAATGTCAATGGTTTCGAGGAAGATTTAAAAGAGTATCTAAAAGTTGCTGATGCTTCAGTTTTAAGTGCAGGGACAGCCGCAATCCATCTATCCTTAGTTTTATTAGGAATAAATGCTGGTGATTCAGTACTTTGTTCAAGTTTTACTTTTTCTGCTTCTGCTAACCCAATTACTTATGTAGGGGCTAACCCAATATTTGTGGATAGTGAAGCTGAAACTTGGAATATGTCACCTGACTTATTGGAGGAGGCAATTGTTGAAGAAACAAAAAAGAATAATAAACCTAAAGCTATCATCTTGGTCCATTTATATGGGATGCCAGCTAATATGGATGAATTGATGGCTATTGCAAATAAATACGATATTCCTGTAATTGAAGATGCCGCTGAGGCTCTAGGTTCAAAGTATAAAGGACAAGCCTTGGGAACTTTTGGAAAGTTTGGGATTTTATCTTTTAATGGGAATAAAATAATTACAACTTCAGGGGGGGGAGCTTTGGTTTCCAATGACTATGAAGCTATAAAAAAATCACGTTTTTTAGCTACTCAAGCAAGGGATAATGCCCCACACTATCAGCACTCACATATTGGATTTAATTACAGAATGAGTAATATAGTAGCTGGAATAGGCAGAGGTCAAATGAAAGTCCTAGATAAAAGAGTATCTCAAAAAAGAGCAATCTATGAATGGTATAAGGAGTTGTTTTCGAGTGTTAAGGGAGTTCGATTTTTAGATGAACCTAATTCTGATTTTTATTCAAATCAATGGTTAACGAGTATTGTAATTGAAGAGTCAGTTACAGGTTTCTCTCGCGAGGATTTAAGACTTGCTCTTGAAGAAGAGAATATAGAGGCACGTCCTCTATGGAAACCTATGCATCTACAACCCATTTTTGAAGATTGTGTGAAATATGTTGATGGAACATCTGGAAAACTATTTAAAGATGGTTTGTGTTTGCCTTCAGATACAAATATGACTACCGATGATAAACAGAGAATAGTGTCTGTTCTAAAAAAATTCATATAGAGTATGTATAAACAATTCCTAAAACGTTTTGTCGATTTTTCAGTTGCATTAATAGCATTATTGGTTACTTCACCACTATTAATATTAGCAACTATTTTCTTGAGTATAGCTAACAAAGGTTCAGCTTTTTTTGGATCACCGACAATTTCTGGGTTTATTTAAATTTAGGTTTATAATTATGATAATTATCATGCGTATATTTTTGTTAATCTAAAGAGGAAGAAATCTGTATCAGCAATCCCTCTTAACCTAGATCTGAAATCCTTTATTT
>JAOARN010000069.1 GCA_025210485.1 Marinifilaceae bacterium
ATCAATATAGAGAATTCTTACGATATATTCTCAATGCTTAAGTTAATAGTGAGATTCAAGACCCAATTGTTAGGAACTATAGAATTATCAAAATTGAAAAATGTCTTGAAGAATTATTTATATCAGTATTTTAATATTTCCGTAATCAAAACTAAATCAATCAAAGCATAGAATAAATGCATAAAAGCATCCCAAAATAAGACAATCAAGTCACCAACCCTAAACGGTGACAGCGATTCCAAATTTAAAATAACGAAATTTTAATAACATCAAGGAATTATCGCTGAATCGTTGGTTAGTACCTGTGAATAAAGCTGTTTGGTTTTGATAAATTTTGTTGGCTTTATTCTAATAGTTGATTATTAGATTTTATCATGCTGCATATTGTTTACTGTAATATGTTTAGTGTGAGTAATTAGATTAGTTAGTCTTATTAATTATTTGGAATATCACATTTAAATATCCTAACTGTTACAAACTTTATAATAATCAAGGGTTCTATAAACACAAGAAAGATACAACCAATATTTAGAAAAGAGCCATTTTGTTTTGTTGTTCTATTTAAAACTGAGTGTTTATCTGGCTCTTCTTACTTATTTTTTGTTATTAAGATAAGGATTGGGGAATCTTAGGCTGTCTTTTTTCTGAAATATGTGAACTTAAATTATAAAATCTGTTTTTATGATATGCTTATAAACAAATCCTATTTATCTTTTTATTCAGTTTAATCTTATTGCTTACGAACTAAAAATACTAGATGATTCATTAAAGTATCTTTCACAATCATTTATTAGTATATCGAGAGATTCTAGATTTTCTTCTGCAAGTTTATAATTTTTAAATTTGAGATTATTTTCCAACTCTATTATTTTATTTTTTGCAATATTCATCGAAAAATTTGCAAGTACTCCTTTTAATTTGTGGGATAAATTATGCGCCTCATCGTAATTTCTCACAATTAATTGTTCTTTTATAGAATGTATTCTTTCAGTTTTTAATTCAAAGAATCTTGCCATGACTGTAGCTACGAATTGTTTATTATTATCTACTCTTTTGAATAATTCATCAAAATTAATAGGTTTTACATAAGGGGACTTTGAATTTAGTACTTGTTCAATTACTCTATTCAATTCATAAGTATTAATATAGTTTATATTATATTGTTTGAGCGTATTTATTTTATCTTCCGAATCGGCGATTACTTTATATATTTCACCAAATCCATAGTATTTTATCTTATTAAGATAAGAATTTATAGATGCTGCTAAGCAATCATTACAAATAATGCATATAGGTCTATATTTTATCAAAATTTTATCAAAATTGATATCTTCTATCTTTTCAAACTTAAATATTTTTGGATTTTTATTTGTATAATCACTAATTCCAATTAATAAAATAATATCTCGTTTCGTATTAAGCATCTTATAAAGATTTAATTATCTTTTAAATTTGTATTTAAAATATAATTCAGTGTGTTTTTTCTTCGCTTTGTTTGTGTAAATATAGAACATAATTTATAATAGAAAACACAAATCTTTTACAAAATAGCTAATTAATTTCTTCAATGCTAAGTTTCTTATAAATATCTTATGTTATTTATAATGATTTAAAATGAATGTAAACTATTTTATGAACTATATAGCTATTAGATATTAGTTTGGATTATTATATTTTTCTAAAACAAAAATGCTTTCTCTTAAAAAAAAAAGGATTTTATTTTATGTTTTCTAATTTGAGTTAATCATCCGATTAATAAGTCTATAGCTTTTTTATGTCAATCTTTTTTTTAACCCTAGTTTATTTAGCTTAAATGTTTTTATTTTCATTTTCAGCAGGTTTACAGTATGTTAATTTACTCTTTGTATATTTATTCATATAAAACAATAAAAATAAATTGATATGCAAAAAAATGAAAAAAAAAATAACTCTCAGATAAACAATGATCCTGAGAATTTTGATCCGGAGCAAATGATAGAACATACGGGATCTAGATTTTACGAGATTAATAATAATACTAGGAATGATACTGAGCGGAACAGAGTTAAAGAAAAACTAAATTTTGACCTATTGGATAGTATTAAAGATTCAGAAGAATTATATAATATGATTCTAAAATATCTAGATTGTTTTAATAAAAAATATTATGGCAATAAAGAATATGAGCAGAAATACTCTTTATACTGTTTGACAGATGAAGAGAAATATCAGCCTTTTGATCTCTTATCTACATTTTCTATGTTTGATGATAAAACAATATTATATTCAGTATTTCATGAATATTGTAAGAGATGCAATATTGTTAAAAATATAGATTCAATTATTTTTCAAAAATTAAATGAGAGAAGGGAGGGGCATAGAAATAAAGAAATTTATAATATTATTTTAACATCATTACAATCATATTTGTTCTCTAATATTATAGAATCTAATGAGTATAATGTAAATATGTTTCTCCGTATGAATAATCCTATTCCAGATTTAGTTAAAGGATTAGGTTTCAATGATAAAGAAATAAATGATGAATTAATTAAAACTCTTTCACAATTTGTAGATTCATTTATGGATTCTGATTACTGGAAATCTCAAAGATTAGCACTCTATTATAAGCAGATGATAGAGTTATACTATTCACTTATTCAATCAGCTGATAATAAATTTAAAAAACTTAGAGAAAAGGTGGAGTGTATTTTAAAATATTTTAAATATGTAATAGGCATTACAAGTAAGTGCAAAAATAAATATTATAAATCTGAATCTTATAAATCTGAATATTGTAAACTTAAAGAAGGATCTAATGGGCTTGGTTTCAATAATGAAGAAAAAGAATTATTAAATGAGTTTTTACACACTAATAAAATATCTTCAATGCCAAAGGCAACTGTTGTAAATTTCCTAAACGACCACGGTTTGTATCCTAATATTATTGAATATATTGCATCTTTAGAAGAAGAGCGCAAAAAAAAGAAAGATAACCAGATGGAACAGGATTATGATTCTAATGATTCTGAAGAATTAGAATTTAAAATATTTTGGGAATTAATTAGCTATTTTAGAGACAGTGTAACTTCTAAAAAACTTGAATTAAATGGCGATAATGAATTTGAACATTTATATGTAAGAACTATTGAATCGGGTATTAAATATTGGGACTATGAAAATACAGTAGGATTTATTATAAAACTGCTAGGCGGTTTCATTATAAAGTATGTAGGTTTTGTTGGTCTTATTAAAGGGAATAAATTATCAAATGAAAATTATAGTGAATTTCTTAAACTAATTGAATTAGATTACGACGAAAAAACACAAATAATTAAGCTTTTTTGGGAGTACCACAATCTAACAGAAGATGATTTTTCGAGCTTAATAAAAGACTGTAAATTGTTAAAGGATTCGTATAATGGGGGCAAAATAGAGAATGTTGATAGTTTATTGAGTGAGTTAGAAATACTAAAAAAACCTGATTTGCTTAAAAACTTATACGAATTTTTCTTTAATGGTATATTAGTTGATAATAATTTGTTTGAGTGCTATAAAAATAATGAAATAGACTATTTTCCTGATAAGAGAGGGAATTTAATTTACCTAGTGAATATTTATCCTGATTATTTACGAAAAGCTACCGGCACGAAACAGACACAAAAAAAATTTTTAAATATATTGAACGAGCGAATTAAATTTATAAGTTCAATAGAAATATAGATTTTTCAAATTCTACTGTAACTAATTTTATTGTTTGGATTAAATTTAAGAATCGACGATTTTAAATCTGAATTAGCTAATTAGTTTTACGATTATCAATAGTAAGATATGAGATTTAATTTGTAGACTATTACTATTTCTAAACAAAAAAATGATTTAGCATTTTTCCTCTCATCACATACATTTCTATAGCTATATAGATAGTTTATAGAATACAAAAGCGGCTAATTTAAAAGCCGCTTTTGTGTTATTATTGGTTTGTTGTTGATTTAGGATAAACTTAGATTATTATGCTCCAGGAACTGGACCTGGAGGAGGTGGTGGTGGCGGTGGAGGAGGTGTTGGAGAACCAAATACCTTCACTGTCTTTGAAACTCCATCTGCTGATTTAGCAGTTATCATTGAGTTTCCACTTCCTTTTGATGTAATTACTCCTTTATCATCAACCGTAATTATAGCTTCGTTACTTGAAGTCCATGTTAAAGTTTGATTTGTTGCATTTTCAGGTAATACTTTAAAAATCATCTGATGTGTATTGCCATTTGAAATTGCATTAGCAGGAGCAGTAAGCATAATTTCAGTAACAGGAATATACTTTTTAACAACTATATCTACACTAACTGATTTTTCGTCAATCTTAGCTGTAATTTTAGCAGTTCCTTCTTTTAGAGCCGTTACTATACCTTCATCCACATCGGCTACCTCAGTATTCGAGCTGGTCCAAACAACTCTTGTATTAGTTGTATTTGCTGGAAGAATACTTGTAGTAAGACTTAATGTGTTGTTTAAATAAATTTCAGCAGGAATAGTCTCATTTATACTGATACTTTCTGCCATAACAGCTTTAACAGTAATGTTAATTGTAGCACTGATATTTTTATCAGATTTGCTAGTAGCAATAATATCTGTTTTACCAACAGATATAGCTCTTACTACACCTGAATTATTAACTGTAGCAATGTTTTTGTCAGCCGAAGTCCATACAAGTTCAGGTTTATCTAAGCTTGTTGAGCTCCAATCAATACTCATTGTTTTTTCTTGGCCAATTACAATTTCGTCAGCAGCAATTTTAAATGCTGGTTTTGCATACTCGACTCCATTGTCATCGCTACAGGCCAAGAAACCGATGAACATGCCGAGCATTAGCAGTAAATTTAATCTTTTCATTTCATAGATTTTATTTGATTACATATCCCTCTTCAACTACAAACCAATATTTGCTATCTTTTTTAGAGATAAATCTGTATCTTTTTTCTTTTTCAAGTTCGATTACTAACCATCCTTTTTCATCATGCAATAATTCTATAAACTCACGTGTAGTTTTGTTTTCATATAATTTCACGCTCATTTCGTCATCGTGATCATACTTCAATTCCTCTTCATCCCTCATTAAGAAACATATATTACTTAAATCATCAATAAAAAGTTGACGTAAATTAAAATCAGCCCATCTTACACCAGCTACAGGTGAAGGATATCTGAATGACCATTTGATTAAGGCATTATTATGCAGAAAAAGGAAAATTCCATCATTAGCATCATCGTTGATTACTTTAACCACTTCATCTACATATGGTTTTAGAGCAGCACTTGTTTCCCAGTCTTTGGTGAAGTGCCATGTGTGTTCCCATAGATTTGCAGTGTTTCCAATCAAAGCTTCTGCGTTCTTTTCATAATCGATTGAGCAAGTTTTTTCTTTTGATTCAAATAATTTTGTGGCATCATTGAATACAAATTCTTTAAGACTGATATCATTTATTTGCAATGGAGTATGCAGTTTAAAACCAGTATTTAAAAATTCAATAGATTTATTATAAACCTGAATTTCTCCATCCTTGTTTTTATGTGCAATTTTTAATCGTCTTGCTCCCTTATTATATACAATATCAACTGTTTCGCTTGCCGATAAGCCTGAGTTAAATTTAATCTTGCGAATTAAATAATTATCTCCAGTTACAACTGGCATATCTGCATCTAAAAGTTCGGTTTGCATCTTTTTGATATCTGCAAATTTGTTCTCCCAATCGTATTTTTCAGCTTTATAGAGAACCACTCTTCTGCGATTTTTTTTCGATAACATTACTATACTATCTGTGTTTGCACTACGTATAGCAAATTCGAATTCCCCACCAAAACTTTGATAATCCTCTGTAGTTTTTGGATCAGACAAAACCGATAAGAAATTATATGTGTCAAATGACAATATGATTTCCTCTTGTGCATTTACCTTATAGGTTGATTCGATAGTATTGTCCGATAGTTCGAATCGCATATCAACAAGATTGTTCTCTTTGAATTGCATCATAAAATGCAGAGCTCCCATTACTTGATCATTAATATAATATGGTAGTTTCCATCCATATTCTGAAGATTTAAGAGCTGTTGAATATTCAGTTATTTTTTCCTGTAGACGTTCATTTGGTGTTTTATCAAATGCGTCTTCGAAATTGTCATTATCGCAAGCTGAAAATAAGCAAATTGCGATTAAGAATACTAATATATTTTTCATAATTGAAAATTCTGTTTATAATTTCTGGTGTCTAGTTTGAAATTCTGTTCTGATTTTTTCAAGTTCTATCGACCATTTTTCTCTCATATAATCAGAGATATTATTAACTTTTTTAGTTATTTGCTCAATTTTAATTAGTTCGCCTTTATCATCAAGATATTGAATTTTAGACTTCCATGTTTCGTCACTGTTTGTGATTCTGTGTCCAAGTGTTTCACAAAAATCTTCATCTGGGCTTTCCATTGAGTATGCGGAAACAAATCCTTTTTTATGAGCATCTTCCTCTTTGTATAGATACCAGTTTGCTACCCTATCTGGAGTTATGGTTTTAAAACTTTCGTTATAATTTTTGGTTTGGTGCATCACGTGACCAAACTCGTGGTGAATGGTAAGGAATAAATTACGCATTTGTTCCTTGTCTTTAAAGTCGTACACATTCAAAGCAAATAGTGTTACTTTTTTACCACCTTCGGTAACTCCTTTTGTATCGCCCGAGCCACTAGCATCTACGTTTAGTGATCCTACCAAAACTATTTGTTTTGGAAATACTGTTTGCACAAATTCTTTTCCGCCATGAATTAGGTATGGCTCTAACCAAAGAGTTTTCAATAATTCGCAAAATGGTTTTACTCTATCAAGCTGAATAGGTAGCAATTCTTTACCCATTTCTACCTCGTTTGGTGACCATTTATACTGAATTTTGATATTATAATCCTTGGTGAAGTTTTCGTATATATATTTGTCCAGCTCGTTTTGTTCTACATTTGATGGTAGAAGTCCACTTTCTCCTAAATCATCTTCTTTGTTACATGAAAATAATCCCAGAATAAGGAAAAATATTGGCAATATTCTTTTCATTGTTTTCTGTTTTAATATATAGCATGTTATGCTAGTTGTTTTCTGTTATATCTGATAAATTAATCAAATATCAGATTAGCTTTTTTTGTAAAAATACTATCTCGGATTAGCTTGCATTCCTAATGCTATTGCACTTTGTGGAATTTGAACAGCTTTTCTTTGATCCTTTTCTGTAAGAGTGTATAAGTTTCTTTCTGCATCGCGGTGCAATACTTTCAAGTTAAATCGTTTGATATCAAACCATCTTATACCTTCCATCATAAATTCAGCACGGCGTGCATGCGATAACAATCTTAAATATTCTTTTTGCTTGGTATTTACAGGGTAAAATGGATTTATATTTTCACCATTACCAAAAGTTTCATGAACTCTATCATTAGTTATTTTATTATGGCTTGGATCGTATTCTGCAATACCGTTCGAAATTCTTTTGCTAAAGAAATCATCCAGATTATTAATAGCAGTAGTGTATTTCTCTGTCATTACTTTTGCCTCTACATAATTGAAAAGAACCTCTTCGAATGAAAATAAGATATTGTTAATATATCTATATCCTTGATTTGCATTTACATCTGTTCTTTTAAATATGTCGTAATATTTGTAAAGAAACATTCTGTCAGGAGCATCGTATGTTCCAAATTCATATTCGTACTGTCCTTTACATGCAAGATCTTGTTTTACATATATATCCTCCTGTATACCCTTGGTCATTCCGTATCTCTGAAATCTACCATAATATCCAAAACTTGACATTCCTGTTCTGATTAGTAAGTTGGCATTTTCCTGACTACTTCCATATCTAGCTGCCAGTTCGGTAGAGGTAAGATTTGAATATTCGCTAGTCCAATCTCTTAGGTTACCTATTACGTCTGATCCAATCACAGCTTTTGCATGGTCTATTACTTTCTGCCATTCTCCTTTGAATAAGTACAGGCGAGAAGCAAAGGCATGAGCCGATTTTTTTGTGAAATGGAATTTTGGATTCTGTCTCTCACTTGGGATATATCTTAGACCTTTTTCTAAATCGGCTTCTATTTTTTTATAAGTTTCGGCAACTGTTGATCTTTCGTACTTAACAATAACCTTAGTTTCAGGTTTTGTGATATATGGTATACCTAAGTCTGTATCAGCTGTTGCAGGATCGTAATGCATAGAATAAATATTCAAAAGCATAAAGTGATTATATGCTCTTGCAACCAAAGCTTCACCATACAAATCCTGAAATTCTTCGAATTTATCAGTGTCATCTTCAACAGCTTCTATTTGCTCTATAGCATGATTACACATAGCTATTGCCTCATAACACGAAATCCAATAAAATAGTGGAGTATCCTGACCTTCTGTATTTGAATCAATAAATTTATAAGCTTCCTCGTATAGCTGTATAATAGTTCCTGATTTTCCACCATCACCTGCATTATCACTCATCGCATGTGCAAACGAATAGTAGGATGCATCAGGCAGTGCACTTGCAAGTAAACTTTCAATAGTTGATCTTTCTAGACTTAATTCAACTCTATTATCCGGAATTTCATCCAAAAAACTATCACATGCAGCAAAACTAAAGACTGCTACAAATATTAATATGATTTTATTTATTTGTCTCATAATTTTAATTCTATTTTACTAAATGCTTAGCTTTAAAGTAAATGTATATTGTTTTGGAATTGGCATTGCTACACCTCCAGCTCCGAAGAATTCTGGATCCTGTCCATTTAATTTTTTATCACTGTACATCAACCATACATTGGTTGCCTGACCTTTTAAAAGTATTGAACTTACGCCCAATTTAGCACATAGTTTTTTTGGCATTTGGTATGATAGACTTACTTCTTTTAATCTAACAAAATCTCCTTTTGCTACTCTTTGATCCGAGAAGTTGTATGCACTATAACCTACGCCCAAATTCTGTATGGTTTTATATTGATACTTACTTGGAATTACAGGTATATTAGTTCTTTTCTCATCTCCAGGAAGTAACCAACGATTTTTCATGTCTTTGGTCATTGATTTCCAATCGTTGTGAACAGCTGAGAATGTTGGGTTCAATCTGATTTTATTACCAAAACTATAACTAGTGAATAATTTTAATCTAAAGTTTTTGTACTTGAATGTATTATTTAAACCACCTGTTATTGTTGGATCAACAGGACCTTCGTATTTTAAATAATCAACATTACTACTCTGAAAACTAATATCGCCTGTGGTGATTTTTCCATCCTCACCATGATATGTTGGAATACCCTGATCGGTTAGTCCTGCAAATGGAATCGAGAAAAGTGAGCGTTGAGAATGACCTAATGATGGACCACCCTGACTTCTTACTAAATCATAAACCAATGGACGGTTTTTGATATTAGTAATTTCACTGTTCATATATGCAAATGTCAGATTCGTATTCCATGAGAAATCATCGTATTGAATGTTTTTAGAATTTAAACTAAATTCAATACCATTACTTTTCATATCAGCATAGTTTGCTGTTTTCCAGTATTGTCCACCTACAGCCGATGTTTTTATATATGCTATCAAGTCAAAGCCTTTTCTGAAATAAATATCTGAAGATAGACTAATTCTGTTGTTGAAAAGGCCAAGATCAAAGCCAATATTTGTTTCGTACTGTTTTTCCCAAGTTAGTTCATCATTTGCCACAGCATGAAGCTTCATTTCTGGTTCTTTGTCTGACGAATGCTGTCTAATAGCAATTTGATTTTTAAGAATAGCAGTTGAGTTAGGAGCAGGACCCATAATTGCAGTTAGCCCATAAGTACCTCTTACTGATAATTGTGAAATTATACCTGATTGAAAATAATCCTCTTCCGAAATATTATATTTACCAGAAAGATTCCAGGTAGGAAGGTACCTTGAGCTTTTCGATTTCCCAAGCTGATTACTACCATCAACACGAACTGTTCCGTTTACAATCCATTTTCCTTTATATCCATAACCAGCATTAGCGAAAGCTGCGGCATGTCTTTGTTTTGAAACATAGTTGCCATAATAATCGAAATTTGCTTCGATTAATTGTTTCATTATCTTATAATCTGTAAATACAGTTCCTCCTTTGCTATAAAGAAAACCATAACCGTTGAAGTAGGTGTTTTCTCTTACTACCGATTTCATTTCAGCACCTCCAAGGAAGTTTACACTATGAACCTCGTTAAATGTTTTGTTGAAATTTACCAAGAATTTAGCATAATGATTTTTCAACTTGTTATTATCTTGTAGAAAGAAACCACCATATGGGTGTACGGTTTGTTTTTCCGAGTTGGGATTATCTGGATCTTGGTACAAGAATTTGTTTAGCATTCTAACTGTAGCATTACCATCAGATTTGTATGATTTTGCAACATTTGAATTCTCATGTATTTTGTGAGTATTTTCATTGTATACCTTACGCATAGAGTAATCAAAATCGAAATTCCAATATTTGTTTAGCTTATATTTGAATTTGATTTGTGCATTTACATCTATAAGTTCGATATCCATATAGTTATTTTTCAACTCTTCAATTATATTGAAATCAGCATAATTAAGTCGAAAATAGTCATACTCACCCTTTTCGTTGTATGGAGTCAATGTTCTTGAGGTATTCAATGCATATGAAAAAGGATTGATATCAAAATCTCTTGAGGTTTTACCTGTAAGGTAATTTACAGATTGTCCAAAAGCACCAGGAACCCTTTGTTCACGAATAGACATATTTGAGAGTAATGAAACCGATAATTTTTTGTTTAATTTAAAATCACCACGCATTCTTAATGTATATCTATCTACCTTGTCTGCAACACTCCATCCTGAGTCGTTTAGGTATGATGCCGATGCGTAGAAGCTTGCTTTTTCACTACCTCCATTTAAACTTACAGCTGTATTTTGTGTTACGCCATTTTTGAAAAGTTCATCAAACCAATCTGTATTTTGAAGTTCATATTTTCGTAGGAAATCTATCTTAGCTGCTTCGGTATTAGGAAGCATAAAAGCCCCAGCTTTAGGATCATAGGTTGCAATAGCATTGTTCATTTTATAATACACTCCACCATTCGATGCAATTTGAGTATCCATATAATTTAACCATCCTTTACGTTCCAATTCTTGAAATACAGACATTTGTTCTTTCGAATTCAAAATATCATAATTGTTATATGAAGGTTTTTGTTTGATGGTAGTCTCACTGCTAATATTTACATTAAGTCTACCTGCTTTACCTTTTTTAGTCGTAATTACAATAACACCATTCATAGCTCTTGCACCATATAGTGCTGTAGCTGAAGCATCTTTAAGGATTTGGTAGTTTTCTATATCTTCTGCATTAAGACCAGCAACCGAACTACTAATAAGTGTTTCAGCATCACCCGATGATAATTCGTCTGGAGATACGTCTACTACATCCTCAAGTACAACACCATCGACCACCCAAAGCGGTTTTGTATCACCATAAATTGAAGAAGCACCACGAACTCTAATTTTTGGAGCTGCACCAAAGGTTCCTGAAACATTCTGCACACTAACACCAGCAACTTTACCTTCAAGCATTCTTGATACATCAGCCACACCGTCTACCTTGGTTTCAACCGCTTTTACAATAGATGCAGAACCTGTAAATAATTTTCTG
Organism: Marinifilaceae bacterium; assembly: GCA_025210485.1. Classification (GTDB taxonomy): domain Bacteria; phylum Bacteroidota; class Bacteroidia; order Bacteroidales; family Marinifilaceae; genus JAOARN01. The sequence goes on from JAOARN010000069.1 coordinate 11,682, forward strand.
TCAATTTTTTGATATCCAGTTACAACAACTTCATCTACCTTAAGTCCTTCTTCCATTAACTTCGCATCATAAGTTCCTGCTTTAGTTACCTTGATTACTTTTTTCTTATATCCCATGCATGAGAATATAATATTGATAGGCATTTTACCTTTGTATTCAAGACTATACTTACCATTTAGATCTGCAACCACACCTATGGTAGTATTTTCAACAACCACATTACAGAAAGGAACGGGTTTTCCTTTGTCATCCAAAATAGTTCCTGTGAACTTTTTTTTCTCTTCTTTAGCAGTAGTTTGAGCTTTTGTTGGTTTTGCTTTAATTTTGATAATTATCTGATTATCTACAATTTTAGCGTCGTAATTAGTCTTTTCTAGCAATTTGCTCATTGCTTTTTCAATACTCAAATCATGTATGCTGACATTTAGCTTAAGTTTATCATTTACTTTCGTTTGATCGTATGCGACAATAAATGAGTATTTTGATTCAAGTATACTAAATGCTTCAAACATACTCATGTTTTTAGCATTAAGGCTAATTTTTTCGTTTTGAAAATTAGCAAAACCTTTTACCGACAATAAAAGCAACAAAACTAGTTGCAAATAATATCGATATGCTCGAAAATTTTTCATAATTTTGAACTTAGATTTATTCTTTAATTAAATAGATTTTGAAGAACCTTTAAGCGCCCGCCAAGAAGCTTATTGGTTCTTTTTTATTATAAATTTGTTTTTTGCTGTCATCTCAAATTGAAGATTACATATTTCGCATAATAAGTTAAGATTATATGTGATGGGTTTGGTCTTATCGAAACCACCAGCAACCACAATACTCTCAATTTCTGTATCTTCAAATTCGATTTTCACTCCGTACATTTGTTCCAAGCTATTGCTTATTCTAACAATATTCATTTTGTAAAACTTGAATACGTCCTTAATCCAAGACATATAATTTTTAGCATAAACATTTTTTATTTTAAAGCCATCACGGATTATAACTTGTTTGTTTGGACTGAGTATGCAATTTTCATCATCCTTATCTACCCTTACTTTTCCTTCTACAAGGCTTATTTCTGAATAGTTTTCGGCTTTGTATGCTCTCACATTAAATTTAGTTCCCAATACTTTTATTTTCTCGCCTTTGAGCGTATTTACGATAAATGGAATCCTGGATTTGGCAATTTCGCAGTATACTTCGCCTTCTATAAATATTTCTCTCTTTTGTTTTCCAAAAGCAAGTGGGTATTTTATTTTTGTATTACTATTTAAATGAATTATTGATCCATCAGCCAATTGTAGTTTATATTGATTACAAACATTAGTCTTCATTGTGTGATATATATTTGTATCAGAAGTCTGTTTGTATTTTATATAGTTATCTTTTGTTTTTTCGAGTTTGTAATCCTTTTTTACAATATTTGTTTTCTTGTTTTCATTTAACTTAATCTCAGAATCACTTGTTATAATTTTTGCGCTATTAGTTATCGTTCTACTAGGATTATTTAATACTATACTATCAACCGTATCGTTTACTGAGAATTGTTGATACGAAAGGTATATCAAAAGACTTATGCTTGCAGCAATTGATATGGATCTAATAGCAATTGTTTTAATTCTTTCAAAACTAAATTTATGTGATTTTTGAATAGCTAGTTTACTTAATGTCTTAGCAAGTGCTTTTTCCTGATTGATTTTAATTATTTCGGAATTTAATTCTCCATCATTGGCTAGCTTTAGTATCCACTGATAATAATCATTCTGTTTGTTTTTGAGTAAATCGTATTCTTTATGTTCCGATTTATTCAAAACCAATTTTTGATCTTTTATATATAGCTCTATTAAACGTGATTTTTCCATGCTTATTTTTGTATTTAGCCATTTTGCCTTTTCTTGCTATAGCTCTTCATTTCTTCAGACAAGTTCAAATATCAAATAGGGTGAAAAGAAATTTACAAAAATTAAGTTTTTTTTTAGAAAAATAAAGATTTGTAATCTAATTTACTGTAATAAAGCTTTTTAGAAAAATTGTTTTGTGATGATAAAAATAATAGTAGCAGATCCATTTCTAAGAATTTTGTAAGCTATCTTCATTTGTGTTTTTACAGTATTGACACTTATTTTTTTATCATCAGCAACACTTTGGTAGGTATATTCATGAAAAACAACTTGTTCGAATATCTCTCTACACTTAACAGGAAGTTTTGCAATTTTACTGTTAAGCTCTGTTACATTTTGTTTTTCTTCGCTGTGTTCTTCTGTGTAATCTTCAATCTGATCTAGTAATTCGAGTTTGTTTTTCTTTAGGTAGTTTATACATTCATTTCTGACTGCAAATTTCAGATAGTTAGAATAGTCCTCAATTTTTAAGTAGAGTTTCTTTGTATATATTTTAAGAAATATATTTTGAATAATATCCTCGACAACAGCATATTCACCTATAATGGAAATACCTTTGATAGAAAGTTCATTATAATAATACTTGTAGAGAAGACTAAATGCCTTTTCTACAGATATATTAAATGTTTCAGTTATTTCTTTATCTAAAGTTTTCATTAATGAATTTGGAATTCGGTTTTGATTGATTCTTATATGCTCGGAATAAAAATGTGAATAAGCGAAAGTATAGTTTTTTTTTAAGATTCCTTAAAAAAAACTAAACTATCTGATTATTGGGTTTCCTATGTTTTTGTTTTTAATCAAACAAAAAAATCAAATGTTAAATATTTTATAAGCTAAATTTTTAATCGTATATGAAGATTAGTTGTTTTTTCTGATTATATATATGTCAGATATACAATCATCTATGAGTATATATTGTTGGATATGCAAAATAATAATAGCAGTATTCAGAAAATATTTTGTATTTGTTTTGTGCATTACTGTTAAATTAGAAGTATATGCAAGAAGAGATAAAAAATACGGGAGGGAAATGTTTAAACCAAAGTCTGAATGGCGAAAATAATAATCTCATTACTTTGTTGTATGGATATGAAAAATATAGAAAGGCAAGCTATGACATTTTAAAAAGGGGAACTAATATCAATTTGAATACTATTGATATATTAAATGAAATATTTACGTCATCTTTTCTTAATTCTAACAGCGAAATGGAAGATATTATTATGTATTTTAAGATTTTAAAAGCAGTTGATAGCTTTAAAATATTTTATAAATATTTAAATTTTATAGATAAGAGGATAGATGAGAATTTATATCCTTTCGTAAAACAATGGTATCTATTTATTCGAGAAAATAGATTAAAGCTCAATTTTTTTAATTCATTTAATAAAAGAAAAAATAGACCAAAAGAAGAACAAGAATACTTTGTTTTAAAATATTGTTCTGACTTATTGGAAAAAGAAGGCAGTAAATCCACCTCAGGTGAGCTAAATGTTATTGTTAAATTTCTTGCTAGAATAGATGCTAAAGGTAAATCAGTTAATAGGGATGATTTAGAGAAACTATTTATAGAAGATAGTCGGGTTAGTATATATGTTATCCATAGTATTTTTTATAGATATTTTATATCAAAGCTTTGTAAACTTGGTATTGTATTTGCCTATTTTCAGGAATATATTGGGCTTAATTTCAGTCTTTTTAGAAAAGATATTGATGTGCCTACTCAGTTCTTTTCTACAATTGATTCTAAGATTAATTATCTTAAAGGAAACAAAGATTCACAAGTTGGAAAACTGTATTGTACTATATCAGAATTTAAAACTTTATTGAAAATATTGTTTTATATTAATGATAATGAGACATCCATAAGTGTTTCTAATAAAATAAATATTAATTATTATGATCCTCTATCAATAGAAGGAAAGAATGAAGATTATAGACCAGAAATATTACTGAGAAATATAGTTTGTGAAATTTTAGATATTATAAAAAGTAAAAAAAATGTAGTAACTACATTTAAAAACTTACTTGAATCGAAAGATTTTAGATCAGAAATATTTAAATTATTGGAATCTCACCTACTTCTTCTTGAAAATACATATGAAGAGAGAAACAATCTTGAAACCCTTAAAGATAAATGAAAAATTTACATAATATTACTTGGCTTCTTGTTTGTTTTATCAAATTTGATTCTGTAAATCTAAAACTTACCGCAAATTAGAATACATATTATTATTTCTTATGTAAATATTAAATTTTATAATAAAGATGGAAAATCTAGAAAGTCAAGAAAATCAAATTAGGGAAGATAATCAATTAGACCAAAACCAATTAGAAAACTATTTAATAGAATTGGGTGAAGAAGTAGGTGAATCAAGACAAGCTTTATTAAAACAGATTGGAGACTTAAAAAAAGTAGATCCTTTTTTTTCGCAAGTAATTTTAATTAATAAAATTCGAGAATTTAAAAGTAAATTAAACAAGAAAAAAGAAAAAGCAAAGACTCAAAAGCTAGGAGAAAAAGTGGATAAGGATTCTGTAATCTTCAGCTATGGTTTCAGAATTCCTAGTGTTGTTAATCGTTTTTTAAAATCTAAGTTTGTTCTCAATATTGATGAATTTGAATCAATAAATATGAGTTCAGATATTAGAAAGCTGATTAAAGATGCTCGGGGCACTTTTGTACATAATCATTTAGAAGCTGATGATTTCAATAGTATGATGATGCAAATCCTAGCTAAAGAAGAAATTAAAGAAACTTATACGGATAATTTTTGTGCTAATTATGTGAAGTCTATTTGTTTGAAATATAATAAACCAAGAGTAGTGTCTGAAAATATTCAAATCAGTAATGGTAAACAAGTAAGTAGACATCTTAAGAACAATAAAATGATTGATGAAGAGGTGATTGCTTTTTGTTGGTCGGATTATATTGTTTCAAATATTTCAAAACTTAATATATTTGAAACAATAAAAAAACAAATAGAAAAAGGTAAATTAAACAAATTTATTTACAAACATTTAAGAAGGGATTATAGAGTAGGTACAAAAGATATTGAAAAGATTATTCCTGTAATTATATGTTTATATAATCTTTATGAAAAAGGAAATATAAATGCTATTATATATGAAATAAATAAATTGTCCCCCGATTTAATTAAGGAATTGAATACGCTGTTTTCTGAATATCTTATTGGTAAACTTTGTAAATTAAGTATTGATTTTTTAAATGAAAATAAAGTGAAAATTGAATTCTCTTTGTTTTCAGAATCTGCAAGTTTTAATGAACAGGATAAGAAAAATGTCTTTTCTTCTTTAAAAACAGAAAAGAAGTACAAAGAACCAGAGAAATATGAGGATTTTGTTAAAAACAAAGGTAAAGATAAACAGAGTAATTTGTTTGACTATCTGTTTGATAAAAAGAAAGCATATAAGGAATTCAATAACATAGCTTATATTCAAAAAACGATAACCACATCTGAATTAGGGTATTTGTTAAGGAAAATGTATGCTGCATCAAGTCTAAAAGATATTTCTAATATATCTTTTGTATTGTATGATCCTATGGAGCTACTTGCTTTTCTTAGGACTATGAAAATAAAAGATATAGATGAAAAAACATGTATCGTAAATTCGCAATATGTATTAAGTGTAATAGAAAAGCATGGTGTTGATCTATTTCCCAAAATATTTGAAATAGTACAGAAACATAAGACTAATACAAAAGATTATTATGAATTTTTTAATAAACAAGCATTTAGGGAAGAAATTTCGAAAATGTTATCAAATCATTTGAAAAGCCACACTAATTATTACAATAAACAGATGAATCCTAAGACTTGTTCTTTTATCTAACTGAAGTTTCTGAGGAGTTTAAAACGCTGATTATCTGAAGATAAAGTTTCTAAATAAACTAAAAAAAATGCTGCTTTTTGAATGTAATTCACTATCTTTGAGTTCACTACAAAACAAAGGTGAAAAATTCAAAATGCA
>JAOARN010000070.1 GCA_025210485.1 Marinifilaceae bacterium
AATTGGTAGGTATTACAATAGGTAAATATAAAGATAAAACAGACTGGAAATCAATATTATCAACTCCTATAAAAGAAGTATTGAAAAGATTTGATAAAATAGTTCTATCATCAGATGGAGATACCTCAATAACAGATACAGCAACAGAAATAGATGCTAAAGTTAAAATCCAAAAAGATATATGGCATGTTTTTCATCAGATGAAATATTATTTATGGAAAGACAAAGTAGCTAAAGAAAAAAGGGGTAATGTGATAAAGCTTGTTTATAAAATCACAATGATACTTACCCAATTTTCTTCAGATAAACGTTTAAAGATATTAAATAGTGTTATTCAAACGCTTACAGTTAATGGATGCAATCATACTGTAACATATTTGAAATCTGCAATGAATGGTTTTTATACTTATGAAACAGAGGGGAATACAAATGTATTTACTACAAAAACAGAACGTTCAATGAGAACAACTAATCAAAGAATAAATATTGGAATATGGAGTGATCAAGGAGCACTGAATGTTACAAAAATTCGGCTGGCTAACTATTATAATGGGATAAGTCCGTTTAATTGGAAAAATAATGAATAATTCTACTTGATCGAGGCTTGAAATAGCATAATTAAGGAGCAATGTTCAATTATTTCGAAAAAATTATTTGAAATAATAATCATAAATTTATTCATTAATTAATTATAAGAATAGTATAGACTTTAGTCTCCATTAATTTACGCTATCTAAAAATTTAGATTTCATATTGGTTTAAATGATTCCGTTTTAAAAGCTATCAGGATATTAATTGCAATATTTGATTATTTTAGACGTTAAATTAAACAGACCTTTCTTCTAAAAACGTGATATTAAACTTATATGTTAAAAAAAGTACTATTTATTAGCTTGTTTTTTTATGCTGTCATTGCAAAATCTCAAGGCCCAATCCCTGTTCCGAGAATAGATTATTATCCATCTCATTCCGACCGAAGTGCGATGGTAGTAGATTATAAAGAGTTAAATTTAAGTTTGATATCAAAATCTCGTTATGGTAATTTCCCAAACACAGAATTATTGACTGATCTTAGCTTAATTGCCTTTGCTCCTAATATTGGGTTTAAACATATTTGGTATAAGGGAAATTTTTATTTTTCTAGTCAGCACTCGATCTATTATCCCACACCAGGCTTAAAGTTTATGCAAAATACAGGTTTTAAGGATCAAGTTTCTAAATATTATGATATTCCAAATATTTTCACTTTTAATAATCAACTAATTGGATCCTACATTTTGAACAAGGAAAAGGTAAAATGTAATTCTAAAATTCCTGATTTGATTCTAAGCTTGAGGATGGGGATAGAGTTTTCTGCAATAGGTAAAGGAGATATTGTGCCATATTTAACTTATTATTTTTTGTATAACCGTAGCTATACCTACAGAGAATCTAAAAAGACTTTATTTGCGGGGCTAAATTTAGATGGAAATATATATCACCAATTTAATTTCAGTATTAATGCGGATTATTATAAAATGGATAGTGATTTTGCTATAGAATCTATGGGGAAAGCTATTTGGAATATTAATCATACCTATGCAGTGGCAGCAGGCTATAAGTTTAATTATTTAGATTGTCAATTTGGAACACAATACATACTTACACCTATTCTTGATTTAACAGTAAAGTTTAACAATAATAAATATCTTAGAAGAGGATTATTCAAGAAATAGTTGCTATTAAATAATCCTTTTTGCGTAAATTGGTTTAATGCTAGTTATATATTTTAATATTAACAAAACATTCATCAAATTGATAAAATGTCGACTATATTTAAGGAATTATTATCAGCAGTATTAAATCTTTTTTATCCTAGACTTTGCATTAATTGTTCGAAAGCATTGCTTGAATCAGAGTATTATATTTGCTTGCATTGCCTATATGATATTCCAAAGTCAAATAATTTGCCAAAAGCAGATAATTTGATAGAGCAAAAATTTTGGGGATTAGCTAAGATAGAGCAAGCAGGTACAATGTTTATTTACAATAAGGGTAATTCTATACAAAACCTATTGTTTGCCCTTAAATACAGGGGAAAATCCAAATTTGGAGTATTTCTTGGCGAATTATTGGGTCATGAAATAAAAAAATCTGGAAGGTTTACTAATATTGATTATATCATTCCAATTCCATTGCATAGGAAGAAGTTTAAACTGAGAGGTTTTAATCAATCGTCAATGATAGCTAAAGGGATAAGTAATGTACTGAATAAGCCTTTAAGAGAAGATATTGTATATAGGAATAGTAATACAAAGACCCAAACTAGTATGTCACGTGAGCATCGTTGGAAGAATGTAAAGTCAGTATTTAGTTTGGATAATAATGCTGATTTAAATGGGAAACACATATTATTGGTTGATGATGTTATAACGACAGGCGCTACACTATGTTCTTGTTCAATTGAATTAACAAATATAGGAAGCCTTGTAAGTGTTGTTGCTATAGCTAGTTCTGATATTTAAAAAAATAAGAAAGCCTTTGTCTATATTCAAGACAAAGGCTTTTTAGATTAATCTAATATTATAATCCAAACAAAATTCTATAAATCTGTACCTTGAGAAAAGTCACGTGAAGATTTCAATAGATTCCCGCAGAATAGACTTAAGTTTTTAGTCTCATTTAGTATTCCTAAGAATAAAACAGAATTACGAGTTCCTACTTTCTCTTGTTTTATACGTTTTATCTGTTCTTTTCTTATTTTATTTATTCCATTAAGTAAGCTTTCTTGTTTGTTGATAACCTCTTCGATTGCCTCTTCTGAGTAATTGTTATGTTGAAGCACATTATTAAGTGTACCCATGAAATCTGCAAATAGGCTTTGTAAAAGATTTAGATTATCTACCTGTTCCCTGATTAATGTCTTATGATTATTAGAAACATATTCATAAGCTGGTTCAGCAATGAAATGAAGACAATGTCCGATTTCTCTTAAATAGTCTAATAGTTGAACATAATAAGGTCCCGAATAAATATTTTCATTTGACAATTGCTTAACCAGCAAGGGTGAATTATCTTTTAATACTTTAGATTCTTTTTCTAATTTCTTGACTTTTTTCAAGCATTCTTTTAATTTTGATCTTTCTTCAAATGCTAGTCCATTTATTATCTTTCCATATAATTTTGGTATTTTTTTAGACAAGTTTATAATATCTCCTCCTAGTTGTTCAAAATTCTCTGCCTTTAAATCTAAACTATCTTCTGTTTCTTCTCTTGATACATTTTCTTTTGATCTTTTTTTATGTAGTAAATGTGATTTAACAACAAAAATGATTGCTAATGTTAATAAGCCGATAATTGCAATACCACCTACAGCATTTATTAGCATGGCAAAAATGAACGCTACAGTGAAAGCTATAAATGCAGTAAAAAACCAACCACCAATCACAGTAATTACTCCTGTAATTCTATAAACAGCAGAATCTCTTCCCCAGGCTCTGTCCGAAAGGGATGTTCCCATAGCAACCATAAAAGTAACATAGGTTGTTGATAAAGGTAAATGTAATGAAGTACCTATTGATATTAGAATACTTGCTACTGTTAAATTAACTGAAGCTCGTATCATGTCAAAAGCAGGTTTATCTTTTTTATCAACAGACTTGTTTAGATCTTCAAATCTTTTTTCCAATGATTTTTGAACAGAGGAAGGCAATACTGATTTTAGTCTATTATTAAATGCAATACTTCTTCGGACAATCGCTCTAGCAAACATTGAAGAACCAAATTTTTCATTTCCTTCATTCTGATTACTTAGACCAATTTCTGTCTCGGTAACCGTTTTAGCTTTTTTAGAAAACCATAAGGTTATTGTCATAATTATACCTGCAATTAACAGAAGATAGGTTTCTGTGTGAACTTTACCACTCAGAATTTCCATTGTCATCGTATTAGGATCTGCCCCTGGATTTCCAACAAAAGCTTGGAATGATTTAAAGCCAGCAAGTGGCACCCCGATGAAGTTTACTAAATCGTTTCCTGCAAAAGCCATAGCTAAAGCAAAGGTTCCTACTAATACTATTATTTTAAGAATATTAGCTCTAAAAAACCATACAAGTAATTGGAGTAATATTGTTGAACTAATAAAACAAGCTCCCAATATTGTTAAAGTGTTTGACTTTATCCAGATAAGTGTTTCTTTATCGATAAAAGAAGATCCTTTTGCTCCTTTAATTAGTATAAAATAGATAATAGATGAAATTGCTATACCACCGAATAAAGCACCATAGTATTTAAATTTTCTATCGTATTGATATGTAAAGATGAATCTTGAAATATACTGAATTATTGATCCAGAAATAAATGCCACAACAACACTAAGTAGGATTCCAGTTATGATTGCCAATGCTTTTGCTGTATTGATGTACTCACCTAAATTTGCTAATGATTGACTATCTGAATTTAGTATCTTAACCGTTGCTACTGCAACAGCTGCTCCTAATAATTCAAAAACAATTGAAACTGTTGTTGATGTGGGAAGCCCAACAGTATTGTAGAAATCAAGAAGTATTATATCTGTGAGCATTACTGCAACAAAAATTATCATGATTTCCGAAAAATAGAAATTGTCAGGCACAAAAATACTTTTCCGTGCTACCTCCATCATACCGCTTGAGAATGTTGCTCCTACCAGAATTCCAATACTTGCGATAATCATTATCACCTTTCTAGATGATGCTTTTGATCCGAATGCTGAATTTAAAAAATTCACCGCGTCGTTGCTTACACCAACAATCAAGTCCGAAATGGCTAAAGCAAATAGCATTACGACGATTAATAAATACATGTTATCCATAAACTTGTTATTTGTAATTTGCGGCAAATCTAATTCATCATTTTACCGCAGGTGTTGTGTAAAAGTTATTATTGTGTTAAGATAAGGTTAAGCAGATTTTACAAATTGATTACAAGATTGTTACAATTTATTATTCTTGAATTATCTATATCAAAATGGGTATTTATATCTTGTCTTTTATTTCTAAAAGGATAATGATAAATTAAAGAAATTAAACGCTGTGTTTGAAGTAAGTTACGAATAAATTTTTTTTCATATGTAAAATAATCAATTTTATTTTACATATTCGGATAATATTTCGATACTAATATTGATTAATTAATTGTTTTAAAGGGGAGCTGAAATAATTTTATTTGGAGTATTTATATCTGTTGTTTTTCAATATTTTTAATTTTTATAAAAAATATTGAATAAATAAACAACATAATAATTAGGTCCAAAAGACTATAGTATTTTTGTTATAAATTTTGGATTAGATATGAACAGCTTTCTAATAATCTATATTTTTATATTTTCGTTTTGAAATCTGAATATATAAAGATTATATTCTAATCTATTTTTTTAGCCTAGTTCTTTATAAGCTTGGAGCTCTGAAAACACATACATTTTTTTTGGCTTGTAGTATTTTTTAGAATATTTATATTCTTCTTGGTATAATTTATACGAAAAGATTCTTAAAGGACGAATTGATAATCTATATTTATATTCTCCTTATTTAAGCATGAGGATTGTCAATCTCACCAAAAAGGAGATATATATTTAAGTCTATCTTTTTGGTCGTAGGGATTATTAAAATTTCATTTTTTCTTAAAATGTTCACAAATTAGCTGTTTTAAATTGTATTAGCTTTTAATATTTGTGTACGATTTACAATAAAAATTTAAATAATTGATTGTAAATGACTTTAGAATACTGGAATTATCTTTTATATAAGTTAATATGTTAAAAAAGAGCTATTTAAATACAAATAATTATATCCCCAATAGCTCTTAATATTGATGTAATTATAAAATTATCTTAGTCTGAACTAGGTTCCAAATTATTTATAGTTAACTAAAAACATAGATTTATATTCAACGCAATCGACACGATATGAGATAACTATTTGATCCAATCTCTTGTGATTTGCAACATTTCCGAAAGCCCACTTGTTCTCAATTTTGATTGATTTACTGAGCTCATCAATTTGATGTTGTTCTTGTTCCATATCATTATTTGCTCTTGAAATTAGCTCATATCCCGTCATTGTTAGTTTATCAGCTAATAAATTATAATCAGTATCTGATAAGTCAGCACCTGTATTGTACTTCCATTTTAGATCCAGATTTGTTATTTCATTTGAATTATTGGTAGTAATTTTTACCAATGGAATAGGAATATTTATGTCCTTTGGATTATTATTATTAATTGGTGGAGTCGTGCATAGTATATATTTTCCTAAAAGTTCCTCCCCTTTTTTCGCTTTCCAAATACCATTTAAAGGAGCATTCTGTGGTAATTCATTTCTTGTCTCTCCAAAGAAAAATTCAATAAACCAGAAATCCGGTGCGCTATCTGGATTGTTTATTTTTACACCACCACCTTCTACTCCGATTTGATCATTGTATGTATTAGAATTGGCAATTAGATTTGAAGGAGGATATAGTTTTAAATTATCATCCACATTAGTTCCTAAAACATTTATTTTGTATCCTGCATATTCAACTTTGGTTGCGTCGCCCCAATTATTTTCTTCCTCTATGTAAGAGCTAAAAGTGTAGCTAGGAGTTGCCATATTTTTATAATCATTAGCCACAAGATTAGCATAAGTATTTATGTTGTCATCAATTTTGGATAGATTATTTATTTTTGTTTTTGAGTCTGAAGATGCTGCAACCTCTGAAATATCTATATCTGATTTGAAAAGCATTTTTGTTGCATCAAATTCTAGTTTTCCTAGATGGATATTGTTTTTTATTAATTTAGGATCGATATCTTCCCAATAATTATTATCAGTAGTTTTAATACCAATAATTCCACAAACTTTATACTCAAGTTTAGAATTAACTAGAAATAACATAAAGTTTTTATCATTATTAATATCAATAGAAAAATTTCCATCGGCATTCATTTCAAATTCCTTATATTCAAAACCAGCAATTATATTATCCGGTATAAATCTTTTTGTATAAACAGCTACAATTTTAAGATTTTCAGACTTATTATTTGACTGTTCAGATTTGGTTCTTTTTAATGTACTGATATCAAAGTTTCCTTTTATTCTGGTTATCCCTTCAGGTATTTTTTCTTCTATAGGATCTTTTATTATTTGTTCATCATTATCAGAATCATCCGAACATGATGTTAAATTTAAAAGGATAATGATCTTAAGTAGGTAAATTAGAGTGATTTTTTTCATTTGTATTTTTATTTGGTTTAACTATTTTACAAAAGAAATATTAAAAAATTGAATTTAAAACATATTACATCTATATGTTTTCTTCTTGACATTTTAGGCTTTAAATTATATAAAGTTTCCATACTGTTTAGCATATACTTAAGTACAAAAGCTCAAAAATGGAGTATGGAAATATCTTTATTTTAGATGTTTTAGAAATTAGAGATTTTAAATAATAATTAAACAAAATCTTTAAAGTATAACTTTAATAAGAGGAATAATTTTCATTTATTCAAGTTTAAAGTACTGATAATAATAGTAAAGTTAGAATACATAATAAAAAAACAATTTAGATAATTGTGTTCATAAAACTTTATGGTTTACTTCACATAAACCTAAAATTTATATTTATGAAACGATTCTTATTTTATACAATTTTAATTGTATTTTTTAATTCTTGTAGTCAAAAACAAGATATGCCAAATATTTTTCTCCCGGGCTTAGTATCAGATAATAGTTCAGAAAGAGACCTAATTATGAATTCCGATGAAACAGAATTATTTTTTACTGTGATGGGTGGGAATTATTGTCATATTGCATATTCAAAAAAGAAGGATAATAAATGGACTTATCCAGATTTTCTTAATATTTCAGGTAATCTCAATTATTTTGATCTAGAACCATGTTTAAGTTTTGATGGAAGTAAACTTTACTTCATGTCAACGAGAGCAGAGACTGGACAAAAGCAATTATCAGGATGGGTAAATGAAAATATTTGGATGAGTGAAAGATCAGATTCTGGAGAATGGCTGAAACCAAAAAAACTTGGAAAGATTGTTAATTTTGGAGAGGCAAATTATTATCCTAGCATTAGTAATAATAATAATTTGTATTTTACCTCTTCTAGCGATGGAAAACGAGGAATATACAGGACTCATATAAAAGGAAATTCATTTAGCGCTCCTGTTAAACTATCAGATAAAGTAAATATAAATGACAATGTTTATAATTCATATATTGCAGCTGACGAAAGTTTTATCATAATATGCACTAGAATAGAAGGAAATGTTATAGGGATGACTGATTATTATATTAGTTTTAAATCAGAGCAAAATGAATGGACAGATTTGATTAATATGGGATCTAAAGTTAATTTTGAGGGATCGTATGCTAATAGTATTTTCTTATCTCCTAATAAAAAAACACTTTATTTTTCGGCTAATATACAGCCTAATATAGAAAAGAGAAGAAGTTTAAAGTATATGAGAAATTTGAGTAAAACATATGAGAATGGTAGAATGAATATTTATCAATGTTCAAGCTCAATTATTGATAGTTTGCGAAATATCATGGTGTCTAATTGAATACTTTTTTCAAACTATTTATTGTTAAATATATTTTCAAGAAAGCATAATGCAAAGAGCTATAAATTTCGTTTCACGTGAAACGAAATTTATAGCTCTTTGTGTAAAAATAAATTTGAATAATTTAATGCAATTAATCAGTAGTATCTTTGAGAGTAAAGATATTTGATATAATATTACTGGAATACACTGGTTGATGATTTGAATATTTTAATAATATGCTGTTTTTTGGAATGGTAAAATCAAAGCTTTCTTCATCTATTTTTTTATTAATAAATAATAAATCCGTATTAAATGAAGTTTCTGATTTAGAGAATATAGACCTGATATTATTATTGTTTGGATTACAACAGGAATGATTCAATTTATTATAATAAACGGTTTTATTATTATTGTCTTTCTGTGATATTATTTCAAACGGTGTTTTATTTTCTAATAAATTTAATAAATCACTATTGATAATTAATATTTCTAAATCTTCAATATCTGTTAATTTTTTTTTATTTGTTAAGCCTTCTCTAATGTGTTTATGTGTAATATATCCAAAAATATAATCATTGTTCAAACTTGACCGAGTGGCAAATTTAGGCATCCCTTTTTTTGTATGCCCTATAACAATTGATCCTATTGGAATTTTTCCGCTAGTTATTCTTTCCCATCTGGTTATTTGAGAGTATGAATTAATAAAACTAAAGATATGATTAAGCTCATTTTTTGATTTATATCTCAAGTCTTCCCTCCTGTTTGAGGAATATTTATTGTGTTTTTCAGATATTAAAAATATACTGTCTTCATCATTAGATAATGATTTATTTTCTGGAATATTTAATAGTCCTAGATACCATATTAATAATATAAAATATTTCATAAGCTTATAGTTTAAACAAAGTATTTATATCAATTCTTATACCATTTTTCAAAATTGTATCTAATATGGCTATTAAATGAAATTACATATCTAAAAGGCTGCTTACTAGCCTATGCAAAACTTATAAAGAAATTACCCTGTATTTTTCAATACTCCTCTTTTCTTATATGATTGATTTTAGATGTGTTGTTGTCTTTTCAAGTGATTAAATTTGTATGAAAAATATTTTTCATGCTTTTTCTTGAAG
>JAOARN010000071.1 GCA_025210485.1 Marinifilaceae bacterium
CAATTTCTTGAGCGTATAATAAAAAGGTTGCGATCTGCATTTATTGAAAATAAAGATATTGAAAATCAAATGGAAGTAGAGGATGATTATTTAAAAGAAATCATACAAAAGAATAATCAGATTGATTTTCTTGAAAACAAACTGGATGAAGAGCAGAAACTGAGATTGGAGAAGGAGTCAGAGTTGAAGAAGAAAGATTCAGAATTGAAGGAGAAAGATACCGAACTTCAGGAAATGCGAAAAAGTATGTTTGAATTAGCTAGGATATTAAAACTCCAAGGAAAATCTAAATTAGAGATAATTCACTTAACCAAACTTTCGGAATCGGATATAGAGGAGCTTTAGGATTGTATTTATTTGATTGCAATTTGATTTTGAAAATTTTACCTATGTCCTGATTAAAAAAAATATGATTTTTAAGATTTTCTGATTTATGTTTGATACTTTTATAAAAAAAACGAAATGGGAGAAGATAATTTAAGAGTAATAATAAGTGGAGGAGGAACAGGAGGACATATATTCCCTGCTATTTCTATTGCTAATGAGTTGAAATCGATTGATTCGAAAATAGAGATTCTATTTGTAGGAGCTATAGGAAAAATGGAAATGGAAAAAGTTCCAAATGCTGGTTATAAAATTATTGGTTTACCGATACAAGGCTTGCAAAGAAGTTTGACTAAGAGAAACTTAATGTTTTTGCCAAAGTTGATTTCATCAGTAAGTAAAGCTAAGAAAATAATAAAAGATTTTAGTCCGCATGTAGCTGTTGGCGTAGGAGGTTATGCAAGCGGACCTCTTTTGTATGCAGCGTCCAAAAATAAGATTCCCATACTAGTTCAAGAGCAGAATTCATATGCTGGATTGACAAACAAAATATTAGCAAAAAAAGCTAATTCCATATGTGTTGCATACGATGGAATGGATAAGTTTTTTGACTCATCGAAAATAAAATATACGGGAAATCCTATAAGGAAAGATTTGCACGAATTGGAAGACTTAAGGGAAGAAGCATATAGATATCTAGATATAGATTCTAGTAAAAAAACAATTTTAGTCGTAGGGGGAAGCCTAGGTGCTAGGACATTAAATAATAGTATATTAGCAAATTATGATAAACTGCTAGGAGCTGATGTTCAGTTAATATGGCAAACAGGTAAGTATTATTATAAGAAAATAAAAGAGGATTTAAGGGAGAAAGAAAGTCCGAATATAAAAATTCTAGAATTTATATCAAGGATGGATTTTGCATATTCTGTCGCAGATCTTGTTGTTTCGAGGGCTGGAGCAGGAACCATTTCTGAGTTAAGTGTAGCAAAAAAATCATGTATTCTTGTTCCATCACCAAATGTGTCAGAGGATCATCAAACTAAAAATGCGCAACAGTTAGTTGATAAAAATTCAGCAATATTAATTAAAGATTGGGAAGCAGAGGAAAAACTTGTTGAAACAGCCCTTAGTATAGTTAAGGATGATGAAAAATTGATTGACTTATCCAATAGTATCTACAAATTAGCAAAACCAGATGCGTCAAACTTGATAGCCAAGGAAGTTATTAAACTTGCAGAAGAATATAGGAACAATAAAAATATTATTACCTGAATTTATTATTGTTAACAAAAAACCGAGGATATAATATAATTCTCGGTTTTATTTATAAAAACCAAAAACTAATTAATAAATCCTAAGTTTATATCATTTTATACAAGAATGATTTCGATTAGTTATATTTATGTAAATAATTAATTTTGTATTTTAATTACATTAAACAGCAATCATTTTTAATTTAAATGAAATATTTAACAGAGATGGACTTAAGTAAATTTGATAATATATATTTTATTGGTATTGGTGGTATTGGTATGAGTGCTATAGCACGATATTTCAAATTGATATCAAAGAATGTAGCAGGTTATGACCGAACTCAGTCACATGTGACAAATGCACTTGGGGCAGAGAATATTAGAATTAATTTTATCGATCAGGAGTGGGCTATTCCAAAAGAATTTAGAAACCCAGAAAATTGTTTAATAGTTTATACCCCAGCCGTTCCTGAAAATAATGCTCAATACGTTTTCTTTAGAAAAAATAAATTTACAATGCTTAAAAGAGCAAAAGTTTTGGGTTTGTTATCGAAATATAAAAGATCTATCGGAATCGCCGGAACTCATGGAAAAACTACAATTTCGACGATTACTTCTCATATATTTAAAAGCTCACAGCTAGATTGCTCCGCATTTATTGGGGGAATTGCAAGGAATTATAATTCAAATTTTCTCTTTTCGCCTAATAGTGATTTTATGATATTGGAGGCTGATGAATTTGATAGATCATTTTTAAATTTAAACCCAGAAATTGCATTAGTTAGCTCGATGGATGCAGACCATTTGGATATTTATAATAATAAAAAATGCTTGGAGCAGAATTTTCAAGAATATGTTAATTGCTTAAAACCAAATGGCCTTCTTATATATAAAAAAGGATTGAAGCTTAAGACTTCTCAGAAATCATACTCCTATAGTCTTGATGATTCAAAAGCAGATTTTTATGCTAAGAATATAAGTCTAGATGATGGCAATTATATATTTGATTTGGTATACCCAAATGGAGAATTCAAAAATTTACACTTTTCATATCCTGGTCTGGTTAATGTTGAAAACGCAATTGCAGCATCAGCAATTGCTATATTATCAGGAGTGAATGAGATAGAACTGAACGAAGCTTTAGCAAATTTTCAAGGAGTTTATAGGAGATTCGATTATCAAATTAAATCAGATGAATTAGTTTATATAGATGATTACGCACACCATCCAACAGAGCTTGATGCATGTATAAATTCGGTGAAAAAAATGTATCCAGATAAGAAAATATGTGGTATTTTTCAGCCACATCTGTATTCACGAACTAGGGATTTTGCAAACGAATTTGCTGAATCTTTGAACCTATTAGACGAACTTGTGCTTTTGGATATATATCCAGCAAGAGAGGAACCTATACCTGGTGTTAGTTCTGAAATAATTATGAAAAATATAAAAAAACCTGTACGAATTGTACCTAAGGATGATTTAATTGATCATCTTCATAGTTTGGAGTTTGATGTATTATTAAGTTTAGGAGCTGGAGATATTGATAAATTAGTAAATAAAATAAAGCAAAGTTTCGATAAAGAATAAATCAATTATTCTATAATAAAATCAATTTAATATATAGATTTTTAAAAACTAGATATTGAATTGATTTTATTCGTTTTAGAATGTTAAAGTAAAACATGTCTTAATATCGGGCTCTGATTGAGCAGTTATAGTGCCTCCATGTAATCTTAAAATTTGCTTTGACAGGCTTAAACCTATACCTGAGCCTGTAGGCTTGGTAGTAAAAAATGGAATAAATATCTTATCCAATACCTCTTTAATTATACCTTGTCCATTGTCACAAACTCTGATACAAATCCTTCCTCGTGCATTTAAATAAGCACTTATGTTTAATTCTGCATTCTCTGTTTTTGTAAGTGCATGTATTGAATTAGTCATCAAGTTTATAATAACCTGTTCTATAAGTTGTTCGTCAGCCCATAATTCTAAACTTATTGGATTTATGTCAATTTTACATTTTATATTATTCTTTTTAATATCCATTTCAAGTAGTTTATAGATATTATTTAATAATGATTCAACTGTAAATATTGAAAAATTTGGTTTAGGTATTTTTGTTAAATTACGATAAGTGTCAACAAAATGTAATAATCCCGAACTTCTTTTGTGAATTGTTTTTAATGCCATCTTTACCTCGTCTAGGGTTTCGATATCATCATCCGAGAATTTATTCTCATTATTATCCCCAAAGTCATCCAGTATAGTTGTCAATGTAGTTGAAAGGGATGAAATAGGAGTGATTGAATTCATTATCTCATGAGTTAGAACTCTTATTAGTTTTTGCCACGATTCTATTTCTTGCTCTTCTAATTCATACTGAATGTTTTTTATTGAAACCAAAGTTACTTGTCTGTTATTAACCTTGAATTCAGTTGCATAAACAGATAATTGAAGAATATCATCACCATTGTTAACTTTTACCAGGGTGTTTTCTCCATGTTTTAATTTCAATAAAGCATCTACAAGATCCGAACTAAATTCATCCAGATCTTGTATTCTCTTTAAACTATTTATTTGGAAGAGTTTTTTTGATGCATTATTAATCATTTCAACTTTTCCGTTTTTATAAAAGGCTATTAAACTAATTCCGATATGTTGAATTACAGTTTGCAGATAGAAATAGTGTTGTTCTTTTTCGGCTCTGATTTTCTGAAAATCAGATATAACTTCATTGAAAGACTCCTGAAGTTTATCAAATGAGCTGCCAAGTCCAGAAACCTGAAAATTTCTAGTGAAATCCGAATATCTTATCGATTCAAGAAAGTTCCGAAGTAGCCTGTTAGTTTTTTCTACATATTTTAATATTTCATATATTTGAAACACTATTGCTATTAGGCATAATCCAGCCGTAAAGTATAGCTTTTTATATGTACCAAGATAAAATAATAAAAATATTGTAATCGACAGAACTACAATTCTAATTACGAAATTAATTCTAAAGCTTTTATAAACCATATTTTTCTAGTCTTCTATAAAGTGAAGTTCTTGTTAAACCAAGTTCACCCGCCGCTTTCGATATATTTCCTTTGTTGGTTTTAAGTACTTTTTGAATGATATTTTTTTCTACTTCCTCCAGATTGTATGAATCGAATTCATTATCTGTATTGTTGGGTCTTATGTTTGATAATTGAAAATCTTCTGGACCTAGATTTTTATCGTCAGCCATAATTACAGCTCTTTCAATTAAATGCTGTAGTTCTCTGACATTTCCAGGCCAATTATATTCTTGTAATCTATTTATACATGGCTTTGATAATTTATTAATTTTCTTCTTATATTTTTTTGTATAAATATCCAAAAAATGTTCAGAAAGTGCAGGTATGTCATCTAATCTATCTCTAAGTGCAGGTAGGTTAATTTCAACGGTATTCATACGGTAAATTAAATCTTGTCTGTACTTATCCTCCATTGCCATTTCTTTTAGTGGCATATTTGTAGCGCAAATTAATCGTATATCAATCTGTATAGGTTTGTTTGAGCCCACTCGTGTAACTTCTCTTCTCTCCAAAACAGTAAGAAGTTTTGCTTGCATTGGAAGGCTTAGGTTACCAATTTCGTCAAGAAATAATGTTCCTCCTGATGCTAATTCGAATCTCCCAGGTCTGTCGGCTTTAGCATCTGTAAATGCTCCTTTTACATGACCAAATAGTTCACTTTCAAACAAGTTTTCGTTGATAGAGCCTAAGTCAACACTTACAAAAATTTCATCTGCTCGAGATGAGTTGCGATGTAGAGCTCTTGCAACTAATTCTTTACCTGTTCCATTTTCCCCGAGAATCAAGATATTCGCGTCTGTTTTTGCAACTTTTGAAATCACCGAAAAAACGTTTTGCATTTCCTCTGATTCGCCAATAAAATCGTTAAAGGGCCTACTTAACTCGGCACTTAATTCTTTTTGCTTGGATTTTAGTTGATCCACTTCTTCTTTCGATTTTCTTAAATTAATTGCTGAAGAAATGGTAGCTAATAATTTTTCATTTTGCCATGGTTTTAAGATAAAATCAGTCGCACCTGCTTTTATCGCTTTTACTGATTTTTCAATATCTCCGTATGCAGTTATAAATAAAACAACAGCCTTTTCATCTATTTCCAATATCTTGTTTAACCAAAAATACCCCTCTTGACCACTAATAGCATCCTTGGTGAAATTCATATCTAACAAAATAACATCATAGTTGTTTTGCTTCATCATTTTTGGAATTTCATTAGGGTCTGATTTTGTGTGAATCAGCTCAACATGTTGTTTTAATAATAGTTTGATCGAAAATAAAATATCTTCATTGTCATCAACTACTAAAATTTTACCCTTTTTTTGGTTAGTCATAATATTAGCAAATTTTAAAAGTGTTTCCCTTATCCTATAATTTTGGTGTAATTGATATAGGATTGTTCTCCTACTATTTTGCTTAGCCTTATAGTAGTGAACATATTTAGTTTAAAAAATCGTTACCAAATTTAATAAAAAAATGCACGAAAACGAACATTTATATTGAAATATTATTTTTTTTATGTTTTTAAATGTTGGTTATAATAAATCTATATGAGTGTAATTTTATAAATACAAAATAGACTTGCATGTTTGTTTTGTTTTTGTTAATACTGTTAGAGATGTATTTTTATAAGCTGTTGGTGTTTAATGCTTTTTTGTAGAAAATGGCTTGAAAAACAGCTCTCGCTAACATAAATGATAACATGGCTATCCAAAGGGCATTATTATTTAATATGTTTTTTAAAAGATAAAAGCACGGAAAGAAGAATCCAAAACAAGCTATAATCATAGTGTTTCGCATAAGTTTAGCTGCAGTTAACCCGATATATATGCCATCGAAAATAAATGATGCAAAACTCAGAATAGGTAGTAGATATAGCCATTGGATATAAGTCATTGCAAGCTCAATAGTTTCGTTTGAGTTTGTAAAAATCGAAAGTATATTCCGAGCACCAAGGATATATAAAATTGTAAATAACAGACTTAATCCTATTCCCCAAATAAATAAATATCGTACTAATTTGTTTAATGCATTTTTTTCTTTAGCGCCATAGAATTTCCCTACAAGAGCTTCAGCAGCATAGGCAAAACCATCCATAAAATAAGAAAAAATAAAAAGAAATTGTAGTAAAATTGTATTTGCAGCAAGTATGTCTTTATTAAGGCCGGCAGATTCTGCTGTGAAAAATGAAAAAACAATAATTATGCAGAAGGTTCTTATGAAAATATCGCTATTAATTGACATGAATTTCTTCAGCTTATCTATCCGTATTAATGAGTTTAGTGTAATAGATATTAACAAATCAGAATGTTTTCTTAATACAGTAATTACAAATATCGAACATGAGATATACTGTGTTATCAGTGTTCCTAATGCAACTCCTTTTGCTTCCATGTCAAAGAAATATACAAAAATGAAAGATAAGCTAATATTTATAAGATTACCACAAATTGCAACTATCATCGGGATTTTGGCATTCTGCATTCCTATAAACCAACCATTTAGAGCGTAAAGAGATATGGTGGCTGGAGCTGCCCAAATTCTTATGTAAAAATATTGACGAGCAATGTTTTCTACATTTTGTTCACTTTCAAAAAGATAGAAACTTAGTAGTTCTATTGGTTTTTGGAGTAGAATAATTAAAAAACCTGCCAATATTGCGATGCTTAGTCCTCTAATAAGTGTGTTGATTTGTTCAGACCTATCTTTTTCACCATATGATTGTGCGGTGATTCCGGTTGTTCCCATTCTTAAAAATGCAAATGACCAATAGATAAAGTTAAATATGGTTCCAGCTAAAGCTATACCTCCTATAAAATCAACATTGCCGAGATGTCCCATAAGAGCAATATCAACAGCTCCCAGTAGTGGTACTGTTATATTGCTTATTATATTTGGCAAAGCAAGTCTTAATATGCTTTTATTCATGTTTTATGCTTTTTTAAATTCGATTTTTAATTGGTACAATATTAATAAAATATGTTTTGTATTTATTCTTTGTGCTAGTTTTATAGAATCAATAATCCTTTAGGCAGAATAAATTTTTATGTCTAATTACATTGTTTATCTAATCTAAAATATTATATTTACTAAGTCTATTAATATTCAAAGTGCATTATAGTATTTATGAAATTATAAATAAAGAAGAGAATAAAAATGCATTTTGTTTTTTTATACGAATTACAAAACATTTGAATTTACGACTATGAAACAAAAACCATATTTTTTACTTGTATTAATCTTTATAGGAGCAGTGCTTGTTATTTCAAGTTCTAGTATGTTCTATACTTTGAAGCCAGGAGAACGTGGAGTTATATTTAGAAAATTTACGGGCGGTCTGGATAAGGATAACGTTATACTTCCTGGGTTTACTGTTATTGCTCCTTGGAATGAAATATATGTATATGATGTAAGGGAGCAAAAAAGCGAAGAGACAATGGATATTCTTGATAAGAATGGTCTTTCTATTAAATTAGATGTTTCTGTTCGTTTCAACCCTATATACAATAAAATTGGATTTTTACATGAAATTTTTGGGAAAAACTATGTGAATCAATTAGTTGTTCCAGAGGTGCGATCTTCAGTTAGACAAGTTGCTGGTAGATATACTGCTGAAGAAATATACTCGACAAAGAGAAAAGAAGTCGAAAATGCAATAATCAAAGAAACTACAGATATTCTTAAAAACAATAATATAAAGATGCAGACTCTTTTGATTCGTTCAATAAATCTTCCTGAAAAAATAAAGGTAGCTATTGAAAATAAACTTCAGCAAGAACAGGAAGCTTTGGCATATCAATTTAAGCTTGATAAAGAAAAAAGTGAGGCTGAAAGAAAAAGAATCGCTGCTGAGGGTGAGGCTGCTGCAAATAAAATCATTAATAATAGTTTAACATCTTCTTTGCTTAAAATGCGTGGAATAGAGGCTACTATTAAATTATCAGAATCTCAAAACTCTAAAGTAGTTGTAATTGGTTCTGGTTCAGATGGACTTCCTCTGATTTTAGGAAACAATTAAGATAAAATACTAAATATATTATAATCTATTAAAATAGAGTGAGCATCGTTGCTTGCTCTATTTTTTTTGCATGTAAGTCGGTGTGGTATTAATTCTTAACGATAGTATTGTTAAGTGGATTATCTATTGTTAAATGTATTAAACAGTTTAAAGTTTTAATTTAAAATACTAGTAGTGTAATTTAAAAGATAATTTCTAAACTTGTTATTATAAGTTGACATCTGTATTCTTTTTTTATTGTTTTGAAAATCTGCAAGCTATTTTTTTTATTAGTTAAACCCAAAAAAATGCTTCCAAAATAGAGATTAATAAAAACTATAATATTTAATGTAAATATTAACATAAAAAGGCTGTCTGTATTTTTGATTTTCAAATATTTTTATTAAATTCAACCTATGTAAATGATACAACAGTTATAGACTTTTGGTATTATTTACATTCTAAAATTTACTTATTCATTTCGAAATATTATTCAGTTGTTGACGGGTTCAAAGAAGGAAAAATAAATCAGAGAATGATTTATTTATGAATAATTTTTCGATTAAAAAAAGGAGGATTTATGAGTATTAGATGTCAATTTGAGGGTATTACACCTAGAGAAGATCTTAAAGAACATATTGAAGAGAAATTCGATAAAATGTATAAACAGCATTCTCATATTTCAAGTGCACAGGTTACATTATCAGTAGTTAACTCACCAGAGAAGACAAACAAAGAAGTTAAGGTTTTAATTAATTCACCAATTGGAGGAGATGGAGTATTTGTGCAGAAATCATCTGAAAGTTTTGAGCATGCCGCAAGTTTGGCTTTTGATGCCATAAGAAAAAAATTAGAATAATAAATAACTTTATTATGCTTTATAGGAGACATCTATATAGATGTCTCTTTTTTTTTAGTAAAAACTGAATCGTACATAAATTTTATATGAAAAAATAAATAGAACATCGAAACATGTTTTGTTTGTTGGTTTTTTGTTTATAAACATAAAGGATTATTGGAGTGTGAATTTTTCTTTGTGTTGTCATATTTTTATATATTCTATCTTCCTCTTAAAAGATAATAATATTAAACTAAAATGATTATACTTCTGGTTTAAATTTGTGTGATTTGTTTGTTAAATGTTATAAAAAAATACCTATTAGTAGGTACGTGATAATTTATGGAAATACTAAACTTGGTATAAAAACTATCTTTTAGGAAAAAAATAACAGTTAAAGCTGATAAAAATCATACTTTAGCCTACCTAAGAATGGTGATATATATTATGTTATATTTATTGTCTTTTTTTAATCTAAATAAATAAGCTATAGTAGGTATATATAAGAGTTTTGATGTTATATTATGTTTTATTGAAAGATTAGGCTTATATTTAAATTAAGGATATAAAGTATTCATTATAAGATTTATGACTTTGGGATTTAAATAAAAATTTAAAAAAAGCTTATTTTTTTTGACTAGTTTTATTTTTAACTAATCTAGATATAAAAAAAAATCTTTTTGCATAGATAATCAGAGGATTTCCTTATTTAGAAATAAACATAAAAAACGCAATAGTGTTAAATTACTTCGTTCTAAATAGCTAGTTTTTAATAATGATTAACAAAAAACAGTTTTATTTTTTTAGTCAGCTTAGTATTTTTGGATGTCTTAAAGATGATAACCACTCTAAAGAAATGTTAACTCAAATTTAATCAGTTTTAGTTATTGCTTCAACTGATAAAATGTTTCTAAATCTATTAAAAGTATAACCAAATGAAAGTTAGATTTACATTTTTAGCCATTTTAATGGCTTTATTTAGTTTTGTAAGCAAAGCGCAGGTGCAAAATCCTGCAATCTGGGGAGCAGAGCTTTCAAAAAAAGACTTAAGTGTTGGAGATGAGATTGAAGTCATTTTTAAAGCGCAGATTCAGGCTGGATGGCATGTTTACTCAAATGATTTTGATCCAAATGCAGGTCCTGTTCAAGTAAGTTTTGAATTTATTACTAATGATTCATATGAATTAGTAGGAGGTGTTAAACCTATTAATGCTCACAAGGAGTTTGATAAAATGTGGAATGCGGATATTACATATTTTGAAACTAGTGCTGAGCTAAGACAAAAAATTAAAATAAAATCATTACCATTATACATAGAAGGTACATTGGAATATCAAGGATGTAACGAAGGTCAATGTGTATTGGGAGATTATGATTTTAAATTAGGCAAAAAAGTTTCTGCAAAAAAAGAAAATCCTGGTCTAAAAGATAATAAGGATTCTAAAAGTTCTAAGTCTTCATTGATTACGCTTTTCATATTAGCATTTTTAGGAGGTTTGTTGGCTATATTGACACCATGCGTATTTCCTATGGTTCCAATGACCGTAACATTCTTTATGCATAGTGATGAAAATAAATTAAAGGCAAAAATGAATGCCATGATTTATGGATTGTCAATAATACTTATATATACTATAATTGGTACTGTAGTGTCGGTAGTTTTCGGGGCTAGTTTTGCTAATTGGTTGAGTACGCATTGGGTTCCAAATACAATGTTCTTTTTGATTTTCATGATTTTTGCAGCTTCATTTTTCGGTATGTTCGAACTTAGAATGCCTAACTCTTGGGTGAATGCATCAGTCAAAAATGAGGAAAGAAGCGGTGTATTAGGTTCTGTATTTATGGCTTTTACACTTGTTTTAGTTTCATTTTCATGTACGGGTCCCATTGTAGGAGCTATATTAGTGCAGTCAACACAAGGTGAAATACTGATGCCAATAGTCGGTATGCTTGGTTTTTCATTAGCATTTGCTTTGCCTTTTACCTTATTTGCAATTTTCCCTTCATGGTTGAATGGTTTACCAAAATCAGGTGGATGGTTAAATTCAGTAAAAGTAACACTTGGTTTTATAGAACTGGGATTAGGTCTTAAATTTTTAAGTATTGTAGATCAGACATATCATTTAGGTATTTTAGATCGTGAGATATATATTGCTATTTGGATTGTAGTTGCAACATTAATGGGATTATATTTTCTTGGAAAAATTAAATTCTCACACGATAGTGATGTTAAGTTTGTTTCTGTACCAAGATTAATGTTGGCTATTGCTACCTTTAGTTTTGTTGTATACTTAATACCAGGTATGTTTGGAGCACCCTTGAAAGCTCTTTCTGGTTATTTGCCACCAATGAAAGGTCACGATTTTGATTTAATCAGCATAGTTCGCGAAAATTCAGGAGGTACAGCGGTTAAAAAGACAAAAGATGTAAAATATTCGGATATATTAGAATTACCTCACGGCTTGCAAGGATATTTCGATTATGAAGAAGGAATTGCAGCAGCCAAAGCTGAGAATAAGCCTGTATTTATAGATTTTACGGGGCATGGATGCGTTAATTGTCGTGAAATGGAGGCAAATGTGTGGTCTGATCCACGAGTTCTTAAAATCTTGAATGAGGAATATGTTATTATAGCATTATATGTAGATGATAAATTAAAATTACCTAAAGAAGATTGGTATGTTTCAAAAGTAGATGGAAAGAAAAAGAAAACTTTAGGTAAACAAAACGCAGATTTTCAGATAGAAAGATATAAAACAAATGCACAGCCATATTATTGTTTGATTGACAACGAAGGAAAAGATATGGTTGAGCCAAGAGCTTATGATTTAGACGTAGATGCATTTATTCAATTTCTTGAAAACGGAATAAAAGAATTTAAAAAGAATAATTAAAAATATAAAGTGTTGTATTGCACTTTTTTTGGGTGAATTAGTTAGTAGATTTTCATTTTTAGAGAGATGAAAATCATATTGGAAAAGATGTTCAGACGACTTTATTGTTGTCTGTCATCTTTCTAAAACTACTTATTCAACTTGTCGATTCTCTATTATTTAAAAAAAACTAAACAACAAATACTAAGAGTGGAATGGAGCGATAAAAATTTTCACTTTGTTAAATTTTATGTCGCTCTATGACATTTTTTAACACTTACCACTAATTAATTGTAAAAAACATTAAAAACCATCAATCATAAAGTTTTTCATTTGAGATGTATATGGAGAATTTTATTTTTGTTAGCCAAAAGAAATTAATTACATAATTAAAAATTAAACCTAACATGAACAAAGTTTTATCGGTACTCATATTGAGTATAATGCAATTCTTAGGAGTGGTGAGTTATGCACAAAACCAGACCACTATTAAACTTAACCCTGAGGTTAGATATGGAAAATTATCTAATGGATTAACTTATTATATTCTACATAATGAAGAACCAAAACAGAGGGTAAGCTTTTATTTTGCACAGAATGTGGGAGCTATTCTTGAAGAGGATTCACAAAATGGATTAGCTCACTTTCTTGAACATATGGCGTTCAATGGACTTGAGCATTTTAAGGGTAAGGAAATGATAACTTATCTTGAAAAGAATAGAATAAAATTTGGAAGAGATATCAATGCTTTTACTGCTCATGACGAAACAGTTTATAATATTAGTAATATTCCTGTAACAAGAGAAGGCTTAATGGATTCTTGTCTTTTAGTACTGCATGATTGGTCAGGTGGATTATTGCTAGAAGAAAGCGAAATTGATGCTGAAAGGGGAGTTATTCGCGAAGAGTGGAGAACTAGGCGAAATGTTCGTAAAAGATTATCGGATCAAACAAATCCATACATGTTCAATCACTCTAAATATGCAGTGAGAGATGTTATAGGATCTTTAGATGTTATCAATAATTTTAAATATGACGAACTGAGAGCATATTACAAAAAATGGTATCGTCCAGATCAGCAAGCTGTGGTTATTGTAGGTGATGTTGATGTTGATAATATGGAGAAAAAGGTGAAAACATTATTCTCTAGAATCAAAATGCCAGCAAATGCAGCCGAAAGAAAATATTTTGAAATAGAAGACACGAAAGCATTGAATTATGTAGCTGCTACAGATCCTGAGGCTCAAACTACTTCTATGGCTTGGATATTTAGATTACCTGCAAAAAAATTGAAAGATGAAAAATGGTATCGTAATGATTTAGCGGAGCAAATTTTTAATTCTATAATGAATCAGCGCCTAAGAGAAATCACTAGAAAGCCTGAATGTCCTGCGTTAGGAATGCAAATGGCAACATTCAATTTAGTGAGAACTAAAGCTGCTGCTTATTGGGCTATTACTCCCAAAGACGGAAAAGAGCTTGATGCATTTAAAGTATTTGCTAAGGAATTCGAAAGAGCTGCTCGTTTTGGAGTAACTGAATCAGAATTGGAAAGATCTAAACTAAATGTTTTGCGCAGTTATGATTCTTATTTGAAAAACAAAGAAAAAATTTCGAATGAAGATTGGGCACAGAATTTATATGCACATTTCTTGAAAGCGGAGCCAGTTCCAGCTGTTGAATGGGAAGTTGAATTCGCAAATAAAATTATTCCTCAGCTTACTGTTGAAGAAGTTAATATGGCTATTAAAAACTATATGAATTTTGATAACAGTACTATTACAATCTCTGGATCTGATACAAAAAAAGCAAATTTCCCAACTAAAGAGCAATTAGTTGGTGTATTGGCTAATATGAAAAATGAAAAAATCAATCCATATAAAGAAGAGGTAGATAATAAACCATTAATTGATAAAAAACTTGAGGCGGTTAAAATTGCAGAGAGTTCAGAATTAGAGGGTATAGCAGCTAAAAAATATGTTTTAGAAAACGGCGCTACTGTTGTTGTTTATCCTACTGATTACGAAAAAGATAATATTTCAATGTCTGCTTATAGTTGGGGTGGAACATCTATTCTTCCTGCTTCGGATATCCCATCGGCTAATTTAGCAACAGGTATTGCAAGCTTGTCAGGACTTGGAAACTACAATGCTGATCAGTTAAGAAAGAAATTAGCTGGTAAAATTGCAAGTGTAAACGTTTCAATTGGAGGATTAAGTGAGAATGTTTCAGGTGCTGCATCTCCAGATGATTTCGAAACTTTAATGCAATTAACATATTTGAAATTTGTTTCTCCTCGTTTCGACAAAGCTGCTTTTGAAGCACAAATGGCAGGAATGAGAAATTCTTTAATAAATTCTGAAAAAAATAACAAAAAAGCGTTTAAGGATACTGTAACTTTAGTATCTTCGAACTATAGCGAAAGAGCATGGTTGTTTAATAAGAAATTTGTTGACGCAATATCTTTTGATAAAGCAAAAAAGATATACTTAGACAGAATTTCGGATGCGTCAGACTTTACATTTGTTTTTGTAGGTAATATCGATGAAGCGAAACATTTACCAATGATTCAAAAATATATTGGTAATATCCCATCTTCAAACAGAGTAGAAACATATGTAAATAATAATATCAAGCCAGCTGACGGACATACATTCCGTAATGTGGTGCGTGAAATGCCAACTCCTAAATCGACAGTATACTTCAATTACTCAAAAGCTGTTAAATATGATAGAAAATCTGCAAGATTAGCATATATATTAGCTGACTTATTAGGAAAGAGATATCATGAGTCAATTAGAGAAGAAGAGGGTGGAACATACGGTGTAGGAGTTCAAGGTTCTATTAGTAGACGTCCATCTGGTGAGGCTAGTTTCACAATTAGTTTTGACTGTGATCCTGCGAAACAAGAAAAATTGAGACAAATTGTAAGAGATGAAATAGCTAAACTAATAAAAAAAGGTCCTGTAGTTGAAGATTTAGAAAAAATCAAAGGTAATTTAATTAAAAGCAGAGAAGAAGTTGAAGAGAAAAACGGATTCTGGATGAATGTAATTACTGCAAATCTTAAAAATGGATCAAAGTATACTAATTTAGAAGATTACAAAAAAGAAATAGAATCTATAAACCCAAAAATGATAAAGAAATTCGCCAAGAAAATCTTTAAAGATATGGATGTCGTAGAAGTAATAATGACACCAAAGAAATAAATTTGGGAAAAATATAAAAGCAAGTGGGTGTTTACCCATGCCCACTTGTTATATTAGTTTTCTGCTATATAAAGACCAAATAGTACAAAAGAAATAGCTTTAAAAGATGAAGAATACATATTTAAAGAAATTAAAGGAAGAATTTATACCAGCTCTTGGATGTACAGAGCCGGTGGCCGTTGCATTTGCAGCAGCAAAAGCGCGCGAGGTTTTGAATGATATTCCAGATAATCTGGAATTCCATGTTAGTGGAAATATCTTTAAAAATGGTATGGGCGTTGGAATTCCTGGTTCAGGAATGGTTGGATTGAACATAGCTGGAGCTTTAGGTGCAATTGGAGGAAATGCAGAGGCTGGTTTAGAAGTGCTCAATAATATAGACTCCGAAATAATGGAGAAGGCTAAATCTTTTGCATCAAGTGAAAATGTTAAGGTTGATGTAAAGTATGATGTAGCAAAACTTTATATTGAGTGTGTTTGCAAAAAGGGTGAAAACGAAGCTAGAGTTATAATCCAGGATAGACATACGAATGTAATTCTTGTCGAAAGAAATGGGAAAGTTATTTTCAAAGCAGATAGTTCTGATGAAGATAATAATGCAAATAATCTTGAGGATTGGAGTTTTGAGGGAATCTATAATTTTATTCAAGAAGTTGAACTTGAAGAAATCGAATTTATAGAGAAAGGAATTAGTCTGAATAAGGCTATAGCCGAAGAAGGTTTAAAAGGAGAGTATGGGCTTCAGGTTGGAAAGTCAATGCTAATCAATATAAATAAAAATTTGCTAGCTGATGATGTAATGAATCGCTCAATGATGTATGCAGCAGCAGCATCAGATGCTAGAATGGCAGGTAGTACAATGCCTGTAATGTCTAATTGTGGGAGTGGTAATCAGGGCGTTAGTGTAACCTTGCCTGTGGTTATGACTGCAGAAAGCTTAAATGCTGATAGAGATAAAATGTTAAGGGCGTTAGCTTTAGCATTATTGACATCAATATATATGAAATCATTTGTTGGACAATTATCTGCTCTATGTGGTGTATTGTTATCAACAAGTGGTGCAGCTTGTGGTATAACATATCTTATGGGTGGTGACTACAAACAATTGGCTATGACTATTAATAATATGACAGGTAGTGTTACTGGTATGATTTGCGATGGTGCAAAATACGGATGTTCACACAAAATATCTGCGAGTGTTAGTGCAGCATTTCAATCATCCTTATTAGCATTAAGTTCAAAATCACTAAATGGTATGAACGGAATCATCGATGATGATGTTGAAGCTACAATCAGAAATATTGGTAGACTAGCAACCGAAGGTATGGAAATAACTGATGAAGTTATTCTAAAAACCATGCTTGATAAACTTAAAAAAAGATCCTAACATAAACTGAAAAAGAATTATAGATATAATGGAAAATACTGAAAAATTGGAAAGAGTAAAATGTCTTATTATCGGCTCAGGACCAGCTGGATTTACAACTGGAATTTATGCATCTAGAGCAAATCTTCGACCTGTTATTTATGAGGGAATTCAACCTGGAGGTCAGTTAACTATTACTACTGAAATTGATAATTTCCCTGGATATCCAGAAGGAGTTACAGGACCAGTAATGATGGGTGACCTTAAAAAGCAGGCTGAACGTTTTGGATGTGAATGTCGCTGGGGGATAGTTACAGATGTTAACTTTGATAAAAGACCTTTTATAGTAACAATAGATGATAGAGATAAAATTGAAGCAGAAACCGTAGTTATTGCAACTGGTGCATCGGCAAAGTATTTAGGTCTTGAAAGTGAAAAGAAATTCATGGGTGCTGGAGTATCTGCTTGTGCAACTTGTGATGGTTTCTTCTATCGTGGTAAAGATGTTGCTGTTGTAGGTGGTGGTGATACTGCATGTGAAGAAGCTACCTATTTATCTGGAATCTGTAATAAGGTATATCTAGTCGTTCGTAAGAATTTCTTAAAAGCTTCAAAAGCTATGCAAGAAAGAGTGTTTAAAACACCAAATATCGAAATTCTTTTTGAGCATACTACCAAGGAAGTTATAGGTTCGGACGGTGTTGATGGAGTTGTTTTAACTAAAAAACTTGGAACTCCTGAGGAAGAGGATGTTGAAATTCCAATTCACGGATTCTTTTTAGCTATTGGTCACCATCCAAATTCAGAGGTGTTTTCTAAATATATTGATACAGATCCAGAAGGTTATATTAAAACTGTCCCAGGAAGACAAAGTACCAATATTGATGGTGTGTTTGCTGCTGGTGATGTAATGGATCCTGTATATAGACAAGCAATTACTTCAGCTGCTGCTGGATGTAAAGCTGCCTTAGAGGTTGAAAGATTCTTGCAAGAGAACGAATAGTATTTGGCAATTATATAATCAAATAAAAAATAAAGCTTTTGCTATTTTGCAAGAGCTTTATTTATATATATATATGTAGTTTCAATAAATGCTTAAATGGAGAGTTAAAATGAGTGATGAATTTGAAATAAAAATCCGGAGTGATAGACGAATTAAGAAATTTTCTATAAATGTTAGCCTAGACAAAGGAGTGTGGGCTAATGTACCAATGTATATGTCTAATGAGGAGGCAATGCGAATACTTAATGATAGTAGGGAAAAAATTAAGGATTCGTATAATAGGCTGAAACAGAAAGCTGCAAAAAGGAATAAAATATTATCATCCGTATTTACACCTAGCTCTATATATAAAACTAGATTTTTAAGCTTTGTGTTTAGGTATAATCCCGATAAGTTTAGAACAATAGGGAGGGAAGGAGATACTGCAATTATTTACTATGATACGGAAGAAAGATTTAAGGAAGAGTCATTTCAGAAAGCTGTAAAAACTGCTATTGTAAAATATTTGAAAATCGAAGCTAAGCAATATTTAATTCCCAAAACAATTGAGTTAGCGAAGAAGCATGATTTTCGTATACGAGAAGTAAAAGTTACAAATGCTACTACAAGGTGGGGGTCATGTTCATATAATAATAATATAAATTTAAGCCTGCATTTGATTAGATTACCAGATAGGTTATTGGAGATGGTAATACTTCATGAGTTGTGTCACACTATAGTGAAAAATCATTCCTCTGCTTTTAGAAATCTATTAAAAGAATATTGTCCCGATTTGGATGAATTAGAACAAGAGCTTAAAAGATATTCACCATTGGTACTATAAAATAAAAAGTAGATTACAGCATAATCTACTTTTTATTTCTTTTGCATTCAATTAGCTATGAACCTTGGGTTTTATTAAATTAAGTGCATAATCCAATATTTTTGTGTCGGATAAAGTTACTATTCCACCATTTGGACCTGGTTCGGTGTGTACACCAACACTTTTTCCTTTTTCGTAATTACACCCACCAAAATAGTTGCGAACTGTTTCGATTTCTAAATCAAGATCGGAAGCTATTCTTTGCATACTTCCATTAGGCAGACTGTCTTTAATCCTCCTTAATTCATTAAATGTTATTGTTTTAGTCATACACTATTAGTTTTTAGAACCCTTTGTATAAGATGGTGTTTCAATGAATTAAGAAAAATATATTCGAATAATACAGATTAATCTGTAATGGGGTAAATTCGAATATAAAATATTTTGAAGCACATATTATGAAAAGGGTTGAAGGGTTAAAAATTCGATTCTCCTATAAAAATAATGAATCTAATTGTTAATGTAAAATTATTTCTATATTAAAATAAGTGAAATTTTGTAAAAAATAGCCAACTACAAAATCGCATTATGATTAACAAATATTAAACCCCTCTGTGTGTAACTGTTTGGTGAGCTTTCCATGTCTGTGTTTTTTTTATAAAAAAAACTAAAGTTTAGAAACAAAGTTCCGAAAAGGATAAGTATTTAAAAAACAGATATTATATTTGCAGATTAATTTAAATTATACTGTCAAACAGATAAATAGAATATACTATTTGTAAATTTATAAGAATTACGTTATTATGAATAATCGAAGAAGAAATTTTGATAAGAAAAGACGATACACGAAGTCGAATGATAAGGATTATAATGAAAATTCTTATAAAAGAAGAAATGATGATAGAAAACAGTCAGACAAAGACGATTCTAGAAAATATTCTAAGCCCTTGACAGAAGAAAAAAAAGATGAACTAAGAAAAAAGCATTATAGTAAAAAGAAACAACTTAAGCATGCCAAAACTAATTTGCCAACTGATGGAATGATAAGATTAAATAAATACATATCAAACTCAGGAGAATGTTCAAGAAGAGTTGCTGATAGTATGATAAGTGCAGGAAAGGTGAAGCTGAATGGTAAAACCATTACCGATGTTGGTACAAAGGTTCATTATAAAGATAAGGTAGAGGTAAACGGTAAACAGGTTTTCTTTGAAGAGAAGAAATATATTTTATTAAACAAACCAAAGGATTATGTTACTACATCAGATGATCCAGAAGGAAGAAAAATAGTTCTTGATCTTGTTAAAAATGCTTGCTCTGAAAGAATATATCCAGTAGGTAGATTGGATAGAGCAACCACAGGTTTGCTATTGTTAACAAATGATGGAGAAATGACAAAGCGCCTGACTCACCCTAGATACGAAAAAAAGAAAATATATCATGTTTTTCTTGATAAGCCATTTTTGAAAGTAGACTTCAATAAACTAAAATCTGGTATCGAGTTAGAAGATGGATTCATTCAACCTGATGAAATTAGTTATGTTGAATCTGATAAGAAACAAGTTGGTGTTGAAATTCATTCAGGAAAGAAACATATTGTACGTAGAATGTTTAAACATTTTGGATATCAGGTTGTGAAGTTAGATAGAGTTTATTTTGCAGGTTTAACCAAAAGAAATCTGCCAAGAGGTAAGTGGAGATTCTTAACTGAGGAAGAAATTAGAATGTTGAAACTTTTCTAAAAAAGAATAAAAAAGCTATTTATGTCAAATATAAATAGCTTTTTTGTTTTTAATATAAAAAGCTACTAGAATCGATATTTTGATATCCTATCAGTCTATCCGTATTTAGTTGATAGTCGTAGTAGTATAAGAAAATATTATATAGGTTTTGTGTTTGCCAAAAACTAGATCCTATTGCTGAGCCCCTACTATTACTATGAAGCATGTATTCGTAGTAACCTTGTTTTAAAAGCATAGTTTTAATATACACCTTATTGTCGGAGTCATAAATCATCTTATTTTCGGATGATTTATCATAACTGTTAAAATAACCAGCAATATAGATATCGGAGTCTTTTATATCTGACTTGTATGCGAAAGTAACATATATATAATCAGATTCGATATTAGGGTCATCCCCAAAGTCAGTATCATGCAAGAACATGCCGTTTGCATCTTTTTCATAGAAATAGTTGTCTGTATTGTTTGGTGATATGGGATTGAGCAATGCATGTATTTTGTCCTGTTCTTTCTCTATTTTGAAAATATGTCTATCTATATATTTGTAACTTCGAGTATTAAATCTAAAAAATTCATTAGCCCCAGAAAATCTTATCTCTGGATTGTCGTAAACTAATTTTTTGTTTTTGATAAAATCAGGTTTTAAGAATTTGGAACTTTCGTCAAATCTATAATTTTGGCATATCTTTAATTTAATTTCAGATAAAGCATTTGATATATTAAAATTAGGGTGGTCAACAATGATGCTAATTTGTTGATCTGTTTCTCTAGTTTTAAAATTTATTGGTTTTTTTATTTTTCCCGATATATTGACAAGATTTTCTTTTATCATAAATCTTCTTCGGAAAACTATGTTTTCACATTCAAAATCATCGTAAACTTCTATAATATAATTTCCCGATATTTTAAATTTAATATCCTTGTTCGGAAATTTAAAGGAATAATGAACATAGCTTACAATTGTATTAAAAGAGAAGTCATAATCTAGTATTTCATTGTTTGAAAAACCTTCAAGGTAATCGAATTCAGAAAGGTTTGATTTTTCCCAATTTGACTTACAGTGAAAAAAACGATAATTATATGTTTTGTTTTCATCAGTTAAATCATCAAAAGATAAGCACAATTCTTCATTGGAATTTAAATCAATGATTGGAAAACTTGTTTTGTTCTCGGAATTGAAAAGGCATACAGATTTAATACTCTTTTTGAATATCTTGTTTTGATTTATTTTAATTGTCGAATAACTGGTCGAAGATGCAATGCATAATATTATACATAGAATTATGCTGTGTTTCATATTTTTTGAATTAATTAAGTTTACATTAATCAAAAATACTATTTTTTTTATGTTAGATTATCTATAACTTTATAAAAGATTAAAAGTATAATAAATTTCTCATATCCGAATGAGCTAAAGATATAAAGCTTATGTGTATGTTTTTGGGTGTAGGATATAAATAATGAAATCTTATTGTTTTATAATTAAACCATTGTTTAAGCTAGTGGAAAATTATATTTTCTTAACTAAGAAAAAGAATTTAACTATTATCTTTGAAAAAAATTAAAAATTTTTCTAATCTTAGAAATATTACTTTTAGTTTTTTCGTTATGATATTTAAGTTTTACAGTGATTCCTTATCACTAAAAGAAAAAATAGAACAGTCTTGGGAAAATTAGATATAAAGAAGTTATTTTCAGAATTCAATACATTAAATATATTAATAGTAGGAGATGTGATGTTGGACTCCTATGTTTGGGGAAAAGTAGATCGAATATCACCAGAAGCGCCAGTTCCAGTCTTGTCCTGCACTGATAGGGAGGATAGATTGGGAGGAGCAGCCAATGTAGCATTAAATGTAAAATCAATGGGGGCTACACCAATCTTATGTTCGGTAATAGGTAATGATGAAAGTGGAGTGAAGGTTAAGTCGTTGATGAATGATAATTCCTTTATGATAGAAGGTCTTGTAGAGACTAATGAAAGGAGGACAACAGTAAAAACTCGTTTTGTTAGTGGTAGCCAGCATATGATACGTGTCGATGAAGAGGATGTTTTTGATATATCGAAAGACATTGAGAATGAAATGCTAGGAAAGATTTATAACATAATACAAGAAAAGAAGATCGATGCTCTTGTTTTTCAGGATTATGATAAAGGTGTTTTAACTTCAGGTCTTATAGGTAAAGTTACGGATATGTGTAAAAGTAATTCTATACCTATATTGGTAGATCCAAAGAAGAAGAATTTCTTTGAATATAAAAATGTTGATTTATTTAAACCTAACTTTAAGGAGTTTACAGAAGGTTTGAATATTAAGTTAGATAAATCCGATAATGAATCCATACATAATCAAGCATTGAAATTTATGTCTGATTATAATATTAAATCATTATTGGTTACATTATCGGAAAATGGGGTGCTCGTATCTAATAGTAAAGGGTATGAGCATATTCCTGCAGTTTTAAGGAAGATTTCAGACGTTTCGGGAGCAGGAGATACGGTGATTAGTGTTGCTTCCTTATGTTTAGCAGCAAATTTATCAATGAAACATATAGCAGAAATATCAAATAGAGCAGGGGGTATTGTATGTGAGGTTCCTGTGGTTGTTCCAATAGATAAGAACAAACTTCAGACCGAATGTATCGAAATATATGAAAATTAGATATTTTATATTGTTAATTGTTGATAAGTTTTTTGAAATTTAAGTTGAAACAGAATTTAAATTGTCACTTAAAATATTAACTTTACCTAGTTGTTTAAAAACCGTTTTTGTTTATGTAAAGTAAAAACAGTTAAAATGTTAATTGTTAGCTTCTTACAGCAAAGACAATGTTTAAATAACGATAAATACAAAATGTCTTATAAATCAAAACCTAAACATTTATGAGTAAAATAATAGCTCTGGCAAATCAAAAAGGAGGAGTAGGAAAAACTACTACAGCTATAAACTTGGCATCAAGTTTAGCAGTACTTGAAAAAAGAGTTCTGATAGTAGATGCAGATCCACAAGCAAACTCAACATCCGGAATAGGCTTTGATGTTAGAACTATTGAGAATAGTATTTATGAATGTATTATTGACAATGTTGATCCCGATAATGCAATACTAAATAGTGAGATAAAAGGATTTGATATTTTACCCTCTCACATAGACCTTGTTGGTGCTGAGATAGAAATGCTTAATCTAAATGAAAGAGAGCTGATACTATCAAAAATTTTGGAACCAATGAAGGAGAGATATGATTATATTCTTATAGATTGTTCGCCGTCATTGGGGCTTATTACTGTAAATGCTTTGACAGCAGCTGATTCTGTAATTATTCCTGTTCAATGCGAGTATTTTGCATTAGAAGGCTTGGGTAAATTATTAAATACTATTAAAATAATTCAAGGGAGATTAAATCCAGAATTGAAAATTGAAGGATTTTTACTAACTATGTATGATAGTCGATTAAGGCTCTCAAATCAAGTTGTTAGTGAGGTGAGAAAGCATTTTCAGGATATGGTTTTTGAAACCATGATTCAGCGAAATATTAAATTAGGTGAAGCTCCAAGTTATGGAAAGCCCGCAATACTGTACGATGCAGAATCTACAGGTGCAATTAATTATCTAAATCTTGCTAGAGAATTAATAAAAAAGTCATAAATAATTATGACCATTTAATTAGAGAAAAATCAAACAAAATAAACAATATCAAGCTAATAAAAAAATGGCGAAAAAAAGTGCATTAGGACGAGGATTGGGTGCTTTAATAGAGGATGGTGCTGAACTAAAAGCTAAAAATAAAAATACAGATTTAACCAAAGAGATTGATCTTTCAAAAATAGAATCAAATCCATTTCAGCCTAGAACAAGATTTAATCAAGAATCAATAGAGGAACTGGCTCAATCAATTCGACTTTTGGGTATAGTACAGCCTGTTACACTTAGAAAAATATCTAATGATAAATATCAATTAATAGCTGGGGAACGTCGTGTAAAAGCATCAAAACTTGCTGGTCTTGAAAAAGTGCCTGCTTATATAAGAGAGGCTAATGACGATGCAATGCTTGAATTAGCTTTGGTAGAAAATATTCAGCGTGAAGACCTCGATTCTATTGAAATTGCAATAAGTTATCAGCGTTTGATTGAGGAGTGTAGTTTAACTCATGAAAATCTTTCTGAAAGAGTTGGTAAGAAGCGTTCGACTATTTCTAATTACCTTAGATTACTGAAATTACCTGCCGAAATACAATTGGGTTTAAGAAACAAGCAAGTTAGTATGGGACATGCTAGAGCAATTGTTAATGTTGAGGATGCTGAAAAACAGATTGATATATACAATAAAACCATTCAGAATGATTATTCTGTAAGGAAAGTTGAGGAGATTGTTAGGTCTCTTAATAATGCTGATGCAGATAAGGCAAAAGATTCTAAAACTGGCTTGTCTGAAGAATACGTAGGACTAAAGAATCACTTGTCAAATTTCTTTAGTGCTAAAGTTGATATGAAGAGATCTAAAAATGGAAAAGGTAAAATCATTATTCCTTTTATTTCAGATGATGATTTAGAAAGAATATTAGGAATATTGGACCAAATGAATTCGTAAAAATAGAGATTGAAAGTTGTGAGAATATTGAGATTTTGGATTACTGTGAGCCTTGTGTTTACAGCTTGCTTGCTTATTACAAATAATACCTACGCAAAACGAAAAGTAAAAAAAGATAGTATATCTATAGTTGAGAGAAAACATTCTCCACATAAGGCTACTATGTATTCTCTTGTATTGCCTGGTTTGGGTCAAATTTATAACAAAAAATATTGGAAACTTCCAATATTATATGCTGGGATAGGTGCTACTATATATGCTATAAATTGGAATACAAAAAATTATAACAAATAT
The DNA here is from genome assembly GCA_025210485.1 of Marinifilaceae bacterium. Classification (GTDB taxonomy): domain Bacteria; phylum Bacteroidota; class Bacteroidia; order Bacteroidales; family Marinifilaceae; genus JAOARN01. The sequence continues at coordinate 25,353 of JAOARN010000071.1, forward strand.
AAAAACGGTTATAAGGATTTTACTTTATTTATGGAATATAAGTATAGACCAGAAGATTCTACCCTGGAAAAGCCAACTGGAACAAGCTATGAAAAATTATATACTACTAATTTCGATGAAAGTTCTGAAAGCTTTGATTCATGGTTTAAAACACAGCTCCAAAATAAAAAAGATTCATATAAACACGATAGAGATTTAAGTTATATTATTCTTGTTGGTGTATATGTTTTAAATCTTGTAGATGCCGCAATAGATGCTCATTTTAATGATTTTAATATTAGTGAAGATTTAACGGTGAATGTTAATCCGACTATTAAAAGAAGCTTTATCTCAGGAAACACTATTGGTCTTACTTGTACAATTAATTTCTAATTGGAAATTGTAGTGAGTTTTAATTTTTATTTAAATAAAGGAAAATTTTATTAGCATAAATGGAAAAAAATTAAAACTTAAATGTCCTGATTTTCACAATCTAATATTTATTCGATAGGTCCGTGACTTATAAATAAATATATTTTTATAGATTAATACTATAAAATTGAATAATTTAGTTTAAATATAATATAGCCATTTGAATTCATAAAAATGGGAAAAATGATAATTCCAATACTGATAATACTATTGGAATTTATTTTTTAATGTAGAATAGCTTTGGAAACCTAAAACCAAATAAAAATAAAGAGAAATAAGAAAAAATAATATGGGGACGAATAGAGTGAAGATTTGTATAAGTTTACTTTGTGTTTTGATGATTTCTGTTTCATGTTCAGTGCAGAAGAAACAGCTCGATTCTAATAAAGAAATTGAGGGAAAACAAACAAATAACCCGAGTAGCGTGGTTAATAAAGACACTGTAAGCACAAAGGCTGCTGAGCCAAAACCGGAGATTAGTATAGAAAAAGAGATCTATAGAAAAAAAATAGATGTGAGGAAAAATTTCTATGATCAAGCAGGTTTTGAAGCTTATGTTAGCTCTGTTGATTCCATGTATAATGAACTGTTAATTAGAAATAATTGGATCTCTAAAGACTATAGAGATTTTGAAGATGATTATAGAGGTAACGAACTAGCTGATTCTGTTTATATTGATAGATTATCAAGAATACCATCACTGTTAAATTTATCATATAATGATATAGTAAAAAGATTTATAAACCTATATGCTGTAAAGAAAAAGAACCAAGTTGGAACAATGATGGGAACTAGTGAATTGTATTTTCCCTTATTTGAAGAGATTTTAGACAAGGAAGGTTTGCCTCAAGAACTTAAGTTTCTACCTATTATAGAATCCGCTCTGAATCCAAAAGCATTTTCACGAGCAGGTGCAGCTGGTCTATGGCAGTTTATGTATTCTACAGGAAGAATGTATGGCTTAAAGGTTAATTCATTTGTAGATGAGCGAATGGATCCTGTGAAATCAACTTATGCTGCTGTAAAATTTCTAAAAGATTTATATAATATTTATGGGGATTGGCAATTGGTTATTGCTGCATATAATTGTGGTCCAGGAAATGTAAATAGAGCAATTAGGAGAACTGGAAATAAGCGTAATTATTGGGATATATATTATAGATTACCAAAAGAAACTAGAGGATATGTGCCTTCTTTTATTGCAGCTGTTTATAGTTTTTACTATGCTAAACAACACGGTATTGACGCCAAGAAATGTGAATTACCTATTGCTGTTGATACTGTTAATTTAAAAAAGCCACTACATTTCGATCAAATATGTCAATATTTAAATATCGATAAGGAGCAATTAAGACGTCTAAACCCTCAATATAGAGCTGATATTATTCCAGCATACAATTCAACTTATTCGGTTGTTTTACCTGCTAATAAAGTATTAAGTTTTATAGATATGCAGGATCAGATGTATGCTTATAAAAGTGACTATTATTTTAATTTGAAGGATAAGGTTGTAAGCCCTAGGGATAGATATCAAAGATATGCACATGTTACTCCAAAAAATAAGGCAAAATTATTTTATACTGTAAAATCAAATGATGTAGTTGGGCTTATTGCAGATTGGTTTGATGTAAGGACATCGGATTTAAGATATTGGAATAATATAAGGAGAAATAGAATTAGAGTTGGTCAGAAACTAGTAGTATATGTTCCTAAATCTAAGTTATCACATTATAAGAGAATAGCAAAAATGTCATACTCTCAAAAAAGAGCTATGTCTGGAAACACGGTTAAGACTGCAAGTGTGTCGAATATTCAGAAAATAACTAGTGCTGATAGAAAAAAATATGTAATTTATAAAATTAGACGAGGAGATAATCTTTACACTATTGCAAAAAGATTTGCAGGAATCAGTGATAAAGATATAATAAGATTAAACAAAATAAATAATCCTAAAGCTCTAAAGATAGGTCAAGAATTAAAAATAAAACTTAGAAGCTAAATTAGTTAGATTCAAAAAAATAATGCGTACTATAAAAATAGTACGCATTATTTTTTTACTTTAGTTCATCAGTAAGTATTTTAATCTCAATAATTGGTGAAATCTTTTGATATAGAATATTATATACAGCCATAGTAATTGGCATATGCACATTATATTTATCATTGATTTCCTTAATACATTTTACCGCGTAATATCCTTCAGCAATCATCAACATTTCAAGTTGTGCTGATCTAACAGAATAACCTTTACCAATCATAGTTCCAAAGGTTCTATTTCTACTAAACTGAGAGTATGCAGTAACAAGAAGGTCTCCAAGGTATGCAGAGCTTTTAATGTCTCTGTCGATAGGATGAACCGTGTTAACAAATCTTTTAATTTCCTGTATCGCATTGGAAATTAGGACTGCCTGAAAATTATCACCATATCTAAGACCATGACATATTCCAGCAGCAACAGCAAAAACATTTTTCAATACAGAAGCATATTCGGTTCCATAAATATCGTCAGATGTTGTCGTTTTGATATATGCACAGCTTAGCATTTTGCTAATACTATTTGCTTTGTTAGTATCTTGACAAGAAACTGTAAGGTATGATAATCTTTCCATAGATACCTCTTCTGCATGACAAGGACCCGAAATTATACAAATATTTTCAATTGGGACATTGTATTTTTCATTAAAAAAAGCTCCTATTATTAGGTTATCTTCGGGAACAATACCCTTTATTGCAGATACAATAACTTTATCTTCTAGAGGTTGTTTTAGTTTTTTTAATGCATTTTTTAGGAATGCGGATGGAATAGCAAAAATTAAAATATCTGAATTTTTTACAATTTTATTGATATTGCTATAGAAAGTAATCTTTTCGGTATTAAATTCAACACCTGTAAGGTATCTAGGATTATGTCCAGTATTTTTAAAATCTGCGATGCTTTCAACATTTCGCATATACCAGTTCAATTCCAAATTATTTTCTTGTAGCATTTTAGCTATTGCTGTAGCCCAACTGCCACCTCCAATTATAGCAATTCTTGATGATTCATCCATATTGAAAAAATTAGCTTATATAAAAGCATAACCCATTCGGTATATATATTCAAGACTGGTTTTTGATAGCAAGCATATATATCGAATAGTAAATAGTGTTATTAATAAAAAAGGAAATAATTGTACATTTTTTGAATAATAAATGTAGAATCATTGCTTTTTGATTGTCGTTTTAAGACTTTGTTGATAAATTATTAACAAAATAAAGAAAAAATTTAAACAAATGATAATATACTTAAAATTAATCCTCTAATAAAACTGCCATATAAGTTAAACTTATTTGAGAGATTTTAATTCGAGTTTTATTCTCTATTTGTTAAATAGTTTTCCTAGATTTTATATTGGGATTGTAAATCTAATTAGTGGTGTAATTATTGTCTTATATTATGTCTAAAATTTATAATCCTTGAATCTATATGATTCAAGGATTATAAATGATTTGAAAAAATACTATTGTGTGTATTTTATTCTTTTAAGCGCACCATGATTTTACATCATCTACACTTGGATTTTTTAGACCTAATTTCATTTTTTTATTCAATCCGCAAATATCTTGATGTAGTTTCGTAGCTTTCACATCTTTTAGTGCAGCTACTGTATTTATTCCGTTTTTACGAATTACATCAATCCATTCTTTTGCAATTCCTAATTCTTCAAATTTTTCATCAGAGTCTCTATCTGCTTTCTTTTCAGGTCTCATCTGAGGGAAGAATAATACATCTTGAATTGAGTTAGAGTTTGTCATCAACATTGTTAATCGATCGATACCAATACCCATACCAGAAGTAGGAGGCATACCATATTCTAATGCGCGAACAAAGTCCATGTCTATAAACATAGCTTCGTCATCTCCTTTTTCACTTAATTTCATTTGTTCCTGAAATCTTTCTAGCTGATCGATAGGGTCGTTAAGCTCCGAGTATGCATTACAAAGCTCCTTGCCATTAACCATTAGTTCGAATCTTTCAGTTAATTCGTCATTGTCTCTGTGTTTTTTACAAAGAGGAGACATTTCGATAGGGTAGTCAGTTATAAAAGTAGGTTGGATATAGTTTCCTTCACATTTCTCACCGAAAATTTCATCGATAAGTTTGCCTTTACCCATACTCTCATCTATTTCAATCTCAAGTTTTTGACAAACTTCTCTAAGTTGTTCTTCGTTCATTCCAGAAATATCGATTCCTGTAAATTCTTTAATAGAATCAATCATCGAAATTCTTTTGAATGGTCTCTTGAAGTTAATAGTATTTTCACCAACTTTTACCTCTGTTGTTCCATGAAGATCAAGTGCAACTTTTTCAATCATTTCCTCAGTGAAATCCATCATCCAGTTGTAATCTTTGTATGCAACATAGATTTCCATTACCGTAAATTCAGGATTGTGAGTTCTGTCCATACCTTCATTTCTGAAGTCTTTTGCAAACTCATATACACCATCAAATCCACCAACGATAAGTCTTTTTAGGTATAACTCATTAGCAATTCTCATATATAAAGGAATATCTAATGCATTGTGATGAGTTTCAAATGGACGAGCAGAAGCACCTCCAGGTATAGCCTGTAAAATAGGTGTTTCAACCTCTAGATAACCTTTACTGTTAAATAGTTGACGCATAGAATTTATTATCTGTGTGCGTTTAATAAAGGTGTCTTTAACTTGAGGGTTCACTACCAAATCTACATAGCGCTGTCTATATCTTAATTCTGGATCAGAAAACGAATCGTAAACTTTTCCATCTTTTTCTTTTACAATTGGAAGAACTTTAATTGATTTCGAAAGAACTGTTAATTCAGTTACGTGAACAGAAATCTCACCAACTTTAGTTCTAAAAACGTAACCTTTAACACCAATAAAATCACCAATATCCAAAAGCTTCTTAAATACAGTATTGTAAAGGGTTTTATCTTCATCAGGACAAATGTCATCGCGTGAAATATAAACCTGAATTCTGCCTTTAGCATCTTGAAGTTCAATAAAAGAAGCTTTACCCATGATTCTTCGACTCATGATTCTACCTGCGATACATATGTCTTGCAAGTTTTTCTTTTCATCATCAAACTTCTCCTTGATTTCTGTTGAATATATATCTACTTTATACTCATTTGCAGGAAAAGGGTTGATACCTAAAGCCTGCATTTCCTTTAGAGAATTTCTTCTGATTATCTCTTGTTCACTAAGTTCCAGATTACTCATTTTACTGTATATATAATTAATTTTACTGCAAAGATAGAATTTTATTGCAAATTTATTGTCAATTAGTGCTTTGTTATGAATTTAAACTATAATTATCTCTGTTTTTTCATCGGAAATAGTAAAATTATCTTTGAATTGACTCTCTTTTGTAATAGAATTTTAAAAATATGAAGTGTTTAGTGTAGATTTTTATATATTTTGATTTTGTTAGTACTCTTTTAAGTTTGATAATACATGATTGTAATAAATATTTAGCTCAGAAATACAATTATCATTTGTATTTTTCTTGTCTTATCTTTCTTACTATTCGTATCATTTCAAGCTCGATGTTTTCTCTAGGTCCCATCGCATTATTTTGTTTTATATTTCCTTTATTGTCTATTATTAGGTAGCTAGGGAAGCTTTTTATATTATAATTATTTAGTATTTTTTTGTTGTTTTCGAGATTTAGAATTTTCCAACTGTATTTATTCTTTTTGATGATTTCATCCATAAGTTTTTTTTCTGTGTCGCACACTATACTAACAAATTCAATATCCTTACCAAAACTTCTATGAACTCTAGATATTTGGTTGAGTTCTGATATTGAATTTCTAGTTTTCATACTTATAAAACTTAGGTAAATATACTTTGGTTTTAATTTTGATAATTGGAAATCACCAATTGATATTTCAGGAGCAGGACTGTTATTCTGTAGTTTATTGTAATTTCTTAATAGGTTAATACAGATGTTTTTTATGGATTTGTTTCGACTTGTTAAACTTATTTCTTTTAATACTTTTTTATAGCATGTTTTTGAAAACAACTTAGAATTAAATGCATCGTATGCTCCGATTATTATTATCAAATCTCGAAAATTTTTATCAGTATAATTCTCTTCTTTCAATAATAAATTTGATAATTCTTTATAGCTGTATTTATTGTCCTTGATTCTTTCGATTTTGTTTTTGTGTTTAAACATTTTTCTGTTATAGAAAAAATTTCTGTATAGCTTTCTGAAAAGACTTGTGTAGGCAGGGTTATTTAATTCTAAGTTTTTATTTTTAAAATACTTTGTCTCTAAGTTATCAAAATTTGTTGGGTTGCTAATGTATTCTAAACCTGCGATACTGTATTCTAAATATTTGTTTGCAAATTTTATATCAGACTTTTCTTTTTCTAGTTCTTTTATGAATTTTATTAATAAAGGATTTTGTTTCTTTTTGTAAATCCTCAGATAATTCTCGCTTATAAAGTCGTCTATTTTGTTGTCAATATCAATTATCTGCTTGTTTATGTCATTGTCCTGAAGATTTTTTATGGCGACTATTAGTTCGTCAGGTTTAAAATAAACGCTATTTGTTATGTTGAAATCTAAGGATCTATATCTTGGTAGTATTACTTCATAATCCGAGTTTGGGGATACATATATGAATGCATGGCAAAACTTGAGATCTATGTATGCTAAATAGCTTGATTTGATATTTTTTATCTTAAATTCAAATTTACCATTCTCTGAAACTATTGTACTATCTATTATTTGATTGTGTTTTGATATAAAATCACAATTTTTTTTTATGTATAGTTTTTTGTTAGCATAGTCTTTAGCTAATCCATGGATGGTGCAATTATTCTGAGCTTTAATGTTGAAGCTAGATATAAGTAAAATGAAGAATAGTAATTTGTTCATTATGTTCTTTTTTTGTGGTGAAAAAATAACGTAATTATGATAATTTAATTGTGTGTGTTTGTTAATATTCTTTAGTCTTGAAAATAAATCCTTTTTACTCTTTGTGAGATAGAAGTTAAGATTTCGTAAGGGATAGTGTTTAGTTTTTTCGCAATGCTTTCAATACTAGGGTTTTCTCCAAATAGGACGACTTCATCTCCAATATTAGAATCTAAACCACTAATATCAATCATACACATATCCATACAAATATTGCCTATTATTGGGCAAAGTTTATCTTCTACCAGTATTTCTCCGACTCCATTGCTTAAGCCTCTACTTAAGCCATCTGCATAGCCAATGGGTATGGTTGCAATCTTGCCGCCAGCTTTTATACTTCCTTTTCTTCCATATCCCACGGATTGGTCGTGTTGGATATTTTTTATATGTATAATTTTGCTTTTTAAACTAACAACTTTTTGAACTTTCGTTTTTGAATAGTTTGAAACACCATATAGTCCAATCCCCAATCTAACCATATCAAACTGTTTGTCAGGAAATCGTTCAATGCCAGCTGAATTGAGAATGTGCCTTATTATATTGTAGTTGAATGAATTTATTATTTTTTTACTTAGCTGATCAAAGTTCTCAATTTGATTAAAAGTAAATTCATCATGTTGTTTTTCGTCTGCGGCTGCGAGATGTGAGAAAATAGATTTAATAAAACAATTAGTATTTAATTTAAGATAGGTGATTAATTTATCAATATCCTCGCTTAAGAAGCCTAGCCTGCTCATGCCTGTGTCTAGTTTAATATGTATAGGGTATGAGTCAATACAATTTCTTTCTAGGAAAGAATTGAAATTTTCAAGTATGTGAAAATTATAAATCTCAGGTTCTAGTGAGTAGTCAATTATCGTTTGAAAATTACTTAATTGCGGATTTAGAACCATTATAGGTAAATCAATTCCTGCTTTTCTTAATTCCACAGCTTCATCAGTAATAGCAACTGCTAGATAATCTACTCTATGATGTTTTAATATTCCCGCAATTTGTTTAGCACCCAATCCATATGAAAATGCTTTTACCATAACCATGGTTTTAACAGAATTATCAAGTTTTGATCTGAAGCAATTCAGGTTGTGAATAATAGAGTTGAGATTAATTTCAAGTACAGTATTATGATTGCTTTCCTCAAGGAGGTTTGAAATTTTTTCGAATTTGAACTTTCTTGCAGCTTTTAATAAAATTATTTCTTTGCTGAAATCATCTAGGTTGTGCTTAAGTATGAATTCATCAATGTCTTTGTAGAATATAGATTCTTTTAAATTCTTAAATATTCTAGAGTTCTGAGAGATATTTTTGCCAATTCCGACTAATTTATCTATTCCTTTTGCTTCTAATAAGTTGTTTACTTTAGAGAAAATGTTTTTATCAGAATTAGAAATTTGAGAAAAGTCAGAAAGTATCAATGTTTTTTTTAAGTCGGTTTGTTGCATTAGCATCCAGTCCAAACCTATCTCCAATGAGAGTAAATCCGAATTGTAATAATCATTAATTATAATTGAATTGTTTTTTCCTTGTTTCCTTTCAAGTCTCATTGCGATTTGCTCAAGCTTTCCAAAATCAAGACTGATATTTGGAAATTTAACAAGACAAAACAGCCAAGAAGTTATGGCGTTATTTCTTGAAGCAATATCCGTAAAAGGTATTTCTATATTTATTTTGGAATTATTGAAAATAGCAGAAATACTAGTTTTGTTTGCCTGTATTTTTTCTTCTAGAATATATAATTTTGATTTGTTATCTATTCTTGACCATGAGTATAATTCTTTTGATTTGAATCGTTTTTTTATTTCTCTGGCAACATCTTTTTCATCTTCGTTGTAAAATATACATTCGCAATCTATAAATAGATCTAATTTTTCATTAAGTTTTATTATGTCATTTTCGAAGTTCTCGCTGTGTGCATTGCTGAGACATGTGAATATACCAATTTTAGGTTCTATTATTTTTTTTAGCTTTTGCATTTCTTTTTTTTTCGAGATACCAGCTTCAAAAATTCCAAGTTCGTTATTCTCTCCAATTTGTAAAACAGATAGAGGAACTCCTATTTGAGAATTATAGCTTTTGGGACTTCTACAGATATTAATATTTTTTGAAAGAAGTTGATATAGCCATTCTTTAACAATTGTTTTGCCGTTACTTCCTGTTATTCCAACTATTGGGATCTTTGTTTTTAATCGTTTGTGTCTTGCAAATAGTTGGACTGCTTCAATACTATTATTAACGAGTAGAAAACTTAATTCGGAATTGTCTCTAAAATTTGAAATACTATCCAATTTGTTTATAAGAAATGACTTACACCCTTTTTTTATAGCTGTGTTTATGTATTTGTGTCCATCGAGATTTTCACCTTCTATTGCAACAAATAGTAGGAGCTCAGAGGAAAATATAGTTCTGCTGTCAGTACTAATTTTATTAATCTTATTTTCCTTATTACCAAATATTTTTGCCTTAGTTATATTAGCTATTTCAGAAACAGTGTAAATCTCTTTTCTCATATTTTAATGGATAATTATATTTTGTTATTGTTCTTTTAAGAACTTAAATTAAAAATATATTTTACTACAAACTCTTATTTATTTCTTCTATGTAGTTCACAAGTTCCGTTTTGCCTTCTGCTTTTGCGGATGATGTTAAGAACAAAGGAGGAAGTTGTTCCCATGTTTCAAAAAGTTTTGTTTTGTAGTTTTCAATATTTTCAGTTCTCTTGGTTTTGTTTAATTTATCCATTTTGGTAAAAATTATCGAAAAAGGAATTCCGTTTTCTCCAAGCCATTCCATAAATTCAAGATCAATCTTTTGAGGTTCATGTCTTGAATCGACAAGAACAAATAGAGATGTTAGTTCCTCTCTCTTTTGAATATAGTCTTGTATTATTTTACTGAATCCAGCTCTGAGTGTTTTAGAAGTCTTAGCATAGCCGTATCCAGGTAAGTCAACAAGATACCATTCGTTGTTAATGATAAAATGATTAATTAGCTGCGTTTTACCTGGCTTACTTGATGTTTTGGCTAAGTGTTTATTGTTTGTTAGCATGTTAATCAGAGATGATTTGCCAACATTTGATCTTCCAATAAATGCGTATTCTGGTTTCTTATCTTTTGGGCATTTGTTTACATCTGTATTAGATATTACAAATTCAGCATTTGTTATCATATTTATATATTTTCAGTATTATAATTCAATCCTTTAATTTTTTCTGTAAATACTTACAATTTACAAAATTAAGAACTAATATTTTATTTTAGCCTAAATACTGCTTTAATAATTGTGAAAGATTATAAAAGCAGTAAGATATGGTATTAGAAATATACCATAGTATACTAGGCTGAGCCGATTACACTTATGGTGTTTTGTGTTAGTCGAAACAGATTCAAGGAGAAGTTTTACCTATTTGTCTAAATTATTTGTTTAGTACATTGAATTTTATATTGTTATAAAAGTAAAAAAAAAGCCTTATCTTTTTTTATTTAAAATCTAAATATCTTATATTTGCCGACTGAAAAATAAATCTTCGAAGGTTCTGTATAAAGAGGATTCAAAATCTTCACCTTCTGGATATAATATAAATAGTTTATAGACAATGTACTACGCTATTGTAGAAATTGCAGGTCAGCAATTCAAAGTAGAAAAAGATCAAACGATTTTTGTTCACAGATTAAGCAACGAAGAAGGTAGCACTGTTGAATTTGACAAAGTGTTATTGCTTGACAACGAAGGACAGGTTACTGTTGGTGCTCCAACTGTAGAGGGTGCTAAAGTAAGCGCTAAAGTATTGAGCCACATGAAAGGCGATAAAGTTTTAGTATTCAAGAAGAAAAGAAGAAAAGGATACAAAAAATTAAACGGACATCGTCAGTATTTGTCTCAAATTCAAATTGAAGAAATTAAAGCTTAATCCCTAAAAACATTTAGAAATGGCACATAAAAAAGGAGTTGGTAGTTCGAAGAATGGTAGAGAATCGGAAAGTAAACGATTAGGTATCAAAATTTATGGCGGACAAGCAGTAACTGCAGGTAACATTATCGTACGTCAACGTGGAACCAAGCACAATCCTGGTAACAATGTTGGATGTGGAAAAGATCACACATTATACGCATTGATCGACGGAAAAGTTGTTTTCCAAAAGAAAAGAAACAACAAATCATATGTTTCTGTAGAGCCTATTTCATAATTAGGATAGGTTTAAAGAAATTGAAATCTCCTGTTCTTATTGTTCAGGAGATTTTTTTTTATGATATAGGGAAGATTAATATTTTTGCAAGATTGGACCTGTTGTCATAAAAATTAAAATGAACTAAGAGATTTTATTTTTCATATAAATATTATTAATTTGTCAGCTCGCAAATTATTCAAGAGAAAACAATAAATATTTCGCAATATGTTAAGTGTAAAATATATACAAGAAAATAAAGATGAAGCTATCAAGGCTTTAAAAATTAAAAATTTCGATGCAGAGGAAATCTTTGAAAAAATAATAAATCTAGATTCGGAAAGAAAGGAAATACAAGGAAAACAAGATGAGGCTCAGGCTAGAATGAATAGTATTTCTAAAGAAATAGGTTTATTATTTAAACAAGGAAAAGCTGAAGAGGCTAATAAAGCAAAGGCTGAAACTGCAGAACTTAAAAAGAATATTTCTGAATATAATGCTAAACATAATGAGATATTAAAAGACTTAAATGACGAGCTTCTTAATGTTCCAAATATCCCTAATAGTATTGTACCTCCAGGAAAAGGAGAAGAGGATAATGTTGTTATAAAGGAACAAGGAGAAATGCCAAATTTAGGAGATAATAATTTGCCTCATTGGGATTTAGCTAAAAAATACAATCTTATTGATTTTGAATTAGGAAATAAAATTAGTGGTGCTGGATTTCCTGTTTTTAGAGGTAAAGGTGCTGCTTTGCAAAGAGCATTAATTAATTTCTTTCTTGACGAAAATCGAAATGCTGGATATGAGGAGGTGATACCTCCGTTGGTTGTGAATGAAGATAGTGGATATGGTACTGGTCAGCTACCTGATAAAGAGGGGCAAATGTATCATATTACAGAGGACAATTTGTATCTAATTCCAACTGCAGAGGTTCCTGTTACTAATATTTATAGAGATGTAATATTAAATGCCGAGGATTTACCTGTAATGAATACTGCTTATTCGGCTTGTTTTAGAAGAGAAGCTGGTTCGTATGGTAAGGATGTGAGAGGCTTGAATAGACTTCATCAATTCGATAAGGTTGAGATTGTCCAAGTTGCTCATCCTGATAAATCGTACGAAATTCTGGATCAAATGGTGTCTCATGTTGAAAAAATCATTCAGAAATTGGAGCTACCTTACAGAATTCTGAGATTATGTGGTGGAGACACTAGTTTTACTTCTGCATTAACATATGATTTTGAAGTGTATTCTGCAGCTCAAGATAAGTGGTTGGAGGTGAGTTCTGTTTCTAATTTCGAAAATTATCAAGCTAATAGATTGAAATTAAGATTTAAAGACAAGAATTCAAAAAAACCACAATTAGCTCATACATTGAATGGTAGTTCATTGGCTTTACCGAGAATTATGGCTGCTTTATTAGAGAATTTCCAAACAGCTGATGGTATTAAAATTCCAGAGGCTCTACAAAAATATACAGGATTCGAAGCAATCTAAACCAAAAGCGGTACTGATTAACAAATTAGTACCGCTTTTATTCTAAAGAATTTCTATTTCTGAGAAAAAAAATCCAGATTCGATAATTGCATTCTCATCGCTATCTGATCCATGAATAGCATTTTTTGTTAGCGATTCAGCAAAACATTTTCTTATTGTTCCTTCATCTGCATCTTTTGGGTTTGTTTTTCCGATTAGTTTTCTAAATTCAAGCACTGCATTGTTTTTCTCAACAATCGCAACCATTATAGGACCTGATGTCATAAACTCTATTAATTCTCCAAAAAAACCTTTGTCTTTGTGGATTTCATAAAATTTAGAGGCTTCTTCTGTCGTTAATTTGTGTGTTTTAAGAGCTTTTATCTTAAAACCTGCACTTAAAATCATATCTATAATTTTACCAGAAAAATTATTTGCAAATGCATCTGGTTTTATAATGGTAAAACTTATGTTATTTTGCATATTGTGAAAATTTAAAGGGTTAATTACTATTCGTGACGTAATGAGTTTGAGATTTTAATTTTGTTAAGATACCAAGCTTGCCAAATTAATAGCATTGAAAAAATAATTAATAAAATAAAAGAGCTTACAAGGTGTATCATCCAGCTTGTTTCTATGTGATAGGGGTAATATTTTAGCCATTTATTAACATAAATATAAACGAAAGGCGCAGCGATAATATTTGCAAAAACTAGTAGACCGAAGTATTCTATATTGAATCGAACTAGTAAGTTGTGTAATCTTGCACCAAGAGTTTTTCTAATTCCAATCTCTTTCGTTCTTTGTTGTGTCATAAATGTTGAAAGTCCAAAAAGACCAATAATAGAAATGAAAACACTTAGTATAGAGAAAATAATAAAGGCTTTTGTTAAACTTTTTTCTGTATTGAACTGATTATCCCAAAGTTCTTCCATTATTAGTGGTTTGTATGTTTTATTAGGATAGTATTTGTTCCATATCTTATGCAGTTCGTCTATTGATTTTGATTTAAATCCTGGTTTGTATTTAACATAGAATTGCTGCATGCTTTCAGTATCATTAGTTAGTTTAAAGCAAAAGGCTTCGATTTCAAATTTTAGATTTTGATAGTGAAAATCATTAACTATACCTACTATTTTACCTTTTATAGTACCATGTTTATCTCCTGTTTGATTGGTTATTTCTTCAGGGAGTTCGATACCCATTTGTATACTTTTCCCAAGAGGTTCTGACCAGTTAAATCGTTTTACCGCTTCTTGATTAACGTAAAATAAGTTAGATGAATCTATGTTTGATTCAAGATTATTGATTCTTAATGAATCAGTTATGTTTAACTCAAAGAAGGAGATATAATTTGGAGGTATCATATTATATGGCATTACCGTTTCTTTCATTCCTTCAGCAGATTCATATTTGTGAATAACTTTTATATCAATAGCATTTTGTATTCCAGAAGAACATGTAATGTCGCTAATATAGTTTTTTTGAAGAAGTTTTGTTCTTATGTTATCATAATCAGACATTAGTATTTCATCAACATCCTTTAGTATTATTATGTTCTTATCATTGAATCCTAGGTTTTTATTTTGAAGATAATTTAATTGAGAGGTAATAATAATGGTTCCACTTACAATTAAAGAAGCAAAACCAACTTGTATTATGACCATCAATTTTCTTGCATTTGCATTGATATTTCTTCTTTTTAGATTATTTCTGAATATATCAATAGGATTATATGAAGATAAATAGTATGCCGGATACAAGCCAGAAATTGTTCCTAGTCCAAGGGTTATACTTATAAGTATAAGTAGAATTTGGGGTTTATCAATAAAATTAAGACTAAGTTTTTTGTTAATCATACCAGCGAATGAATCTAAACATAACTCAGAAATGATAAGAGCAAAAAACAAAGCTATAAAACTAATTGCAATACTTTCGAAAAGAAATTGTTTGATTAAATATGATTTGCTAGCACCTATAGTTTTTCTTATTCCAACTTCTTTGGTACGAGGAGAATACCTAGAGCTAACTATTGTCATGTAGTTTATAGAAGCAATAGATAGTATTATGATAATAATTATTATAAGCGAGTTTAGGTATTTTTTGTCGCTAGTATTGTATTCCCAGTCATTGTTATTGTTAAGATGAATGTCTTTTAGTTTCTTAAATATAGCATTAAAATTAGCCCCAATTACATCTGACAATTCTGCCATATGTTTATTATAGATGATATTGAAACTTTTTCTGATTTCCTCTATGTGTTTTGTTGAGTCAAGTAGAAGGTATGTGTATGTGTTGAAATTCCAAAAGCCAATTGTTTTATTTCTGTCAAAAATAATATTTGTGTTTTCTCTATTTAGCGTATTAATAGAAACAAAAGCTGAAAATTTAATAGAACTATTTTCGGGAATAGGTTCAATAACAGCGGATACTATATAAAAATCTTCTTCGTTTATTTTTAGGCTATCTCCAATACAGTCGTGTTTACCGAAATATTTGAGGGCTAATTCTGTATCTATTACCACTCTGCCAATGCTATCAAGAGCAGTCTTGGGGTCTCCGTATAATGTCTTTATTGAAAAAATATTGAAAAGGCTCGATTCTGAGAATGCTATATTGGTTTCAATATCAGAATTATAGTTGGTTTGAACTTGAAAATCATCAGCCTCTAATATCCTAACGAAATCAAGAACGTGATTAGACTCATCCTTCAATATTGGTCCAGATAGAACCGATGATGTTGGTACAAGTTCTTTTTTATTATTTACATTAAGATCAGTTTCTAATCTAACTATATCATCATAATTATCGTTGAACTTATCATATGTAAACTCATCGTATAGGTAAAGTGTTGATAAAATACAGCAAGTTAAACCTATTGATAATCCTAATATGTTCAACATGCTTTGAACTTTATTTCGTGCCAGAGATCTATAGAATACAGTTAGAAAGTTTATCAACATATTTTTAAAATACTTTATTCAGAGTTTTAGGTGATTGTATTATGATTAGAATATTTGGTGCATATTATCTGTTACTATATGTCCATCAAAAAGCTGTATGATTCTATGACTTCGGTCTGCATCTGTAGCTGAGTGTGTTACCATGATGATAGTGGTTCCTGATTCGTTAAGTTCGCTTAATAGATTCATTATCTTGTCTCCATTTTTAGAATCGAGATTCCCTGTTGGTTCATCAGCAAGAATTAATTTAGGTTGTGAAATTACTGCTCTCGCAATTGCCACTCTTTGTTGTTGACCTCCTGATAATTGTTGAGGGAAATGATTAGCTCTATGGGCTATGTTAACTTTTTCCATACATTCCATAACTCTTCGTTTTCTTTCTTTTCTTCCAACTTTCAGATAGAGTAATGGAAGTTCTATATTTTCATATACGCTTAGTTCGTCAATCAAGTTGAAACTTTGGAAAATAAAGCCTATATTTTCTTTTCGAAGTATTGTTCTTTGTTTTTCAGAAAAGCCATCTACTCTTTTTTCGTTGAAATAGATTTCTCCTTCGCTACTTTCATCAAGCATACCTAGGATATTTAGGAGAGTCGATTTTCCACAACCAGAAGGTCCCATTATGGCAACAAATTCACCTGTTTTTACTTCTAGGTTAACATTGTTTAGTGCGGTTGTTATGACTTCATCTGTTGTAAATATCTTTTTTAAATTCTTAGTTTTTATCATTATTGGATGCTGTTTGTTTTTGAATGTAGATAAATTACTTGATATTATGATTAATTTTTTGAATTAATCAGTATTTACAATATCGTAGTTTTGTCTTTGGTTTTATATATTCTGTTAAATTAATAAATATATCTATTGTACTGTAATAATTTTTGAATTTATTTTTGTCTTGAATAGTAGCTTTTTTGGAAAAAGTTTTGAAGCGAGTATCGTGGGTGGTTTTTATCATATAGCCCCAATAATACTGCTGCTTTCAGTTCTGTTTACTGTTCCGACTACCCGGTATATCCTGTATACCTTATCTATTTCTACATCAAAAGGTTCGTGTATTAGTCTACCGCTATGCTTATATATTTCTTCATTGGTTGAGCAGCATAACCAACAGTTATTTTTGTCTGATCGTTGGATTCTTTTTAGAACTCTATATTCTGAAGTTTCGATCACATAATCATTTCCATAAATAATTAAAGATTTGTCAAAAACAGCCTTTAGAGCAACAACACTGCCGTTTTTGTAGTATGGTTCCATGCTTTCTCCATGTATTCTCATTGCTGCTGTTGCATCTCTAAACCAGTCTCCAGCATTAATTAATTCAGCAGGAATGGTTTGGGCTGAATTATCTGCTATAATAGAAGTTCCTCCTACTGCAACTCCTTCGTAGAATGGGATCAGGTGTGCCTGATTGTTTGTTTTTTCTTTTAGAATATCTCCTTCACCTGTAAACAACCAATCAGCATTAATTAATTCAGAAAATTCTGAATTGTATAGTTTTTCGAAAAAGTCGTAGCTCGGTTTAGACTTGTTGTTTAATATATCATAAATAGATTGCGATCGTTTGTATCCAAGTTTCTTAGCGAATTCATTTTTGTTAAGTTTCAGAATATTAATCATATATTCTATTCTTTCAGAAATTACTGAATTTTTATTCATAATAGTATTTGTTAAATACAGAAAAATCTGTATATATTTGTAGAGATAATTAGCGAAAATATAAAAAATAATATAAAAAACTAAATCTCGTGCTGGGTATAATAAATATTTTAATCAATAAAGCTTGTTTGGTTTTTAAGGTGGATAATATTCGAATCGGGATTTTTATTTTTAAAGAAACAGTAATCATAAATAAAATATTATAAATGAATATAATAAACTTAAATGAGGAGCAAAGGAAAGAGATTTTCGAACAAGAACTAGAAAAAAGGGAAAAAGAGCGATATAAGCTCGATAGAGACAGGCGGACATGGAAGGAATTGGCATCGGAAAATACTGATTTAATAGGGGCTAGGCTTTATGAGTTGCATTACTCGATGATGCGACTAAAGAAAGAAACTTATGAATATTTGGATGATATTGTGAAGATGAAATTGGATTTGTTTGGAGGGGAAAACCAGAAGAGTCATAAGTTGTCAGGGAAAAATTATAGAATTCAATTGGGTCGAAATAAAATAGGAGGCCATGATGACACAATGTATGCAGGAGTGATTAAGTGTCAGAGATATATTGATTCCTTAATAAAGGATGATTTGAAGCCTGAGTTAGTGATTTGTCTGAGAGCATTATTAAAATCGGATGGAAATATGAGTATGGATGCAAGTAGGATTCTGGAATTGACAAGATTTGCTAATGAGCTTGATAATAATGAGTTTGCGGATGGAGTGAGGATAATTCAAAATGCTTATGAATCTTATTTGACAAGTTATTTTGTAAAGTTGGAATATCGTGATGAACTGGGTATTTGGAAAGCATGTTCATTAAATTTCTCCTCGGTTCCTTTTCCTGAAGATTTCAAAACAGATCTTTTTGATTTTGGGGATTCTAGTTGTAGTTGATTGTTCTTTGTGTGATTGCTGAAATTTACCGTTTGTGCAAGTTTGTTTTAGCTGTTCTGTTTTTGTCTAATTTAAAATGAAGTAAAAAATGAATCATTCATATAATTTTTTAAAAAGAGTTTTGGTAGTTCAAGAGTATTATTTAGAGAGGAATAAAATAGGAATTCCTGACAAAGTAATAATTGGGGAGCTTGAAGAGAAGAATATTTATATAAGTAGATCTACTTTTTATGAGTATTTACATATTCCAGCCAAAAGATTAATTAAGGAGAAAAGGGGGTAGAACTCCTTTTTTTGTGGCTTTATTTGCTTTTGTTGAGTCGTATATGTTTTAATATCATTATGTATAATTCCAACACTTAACAATATAAAGTATAAAATATTTATATAGTCAAAAAATATCAAAAAATAAAATCAATATGAATAAAAAAATGAAAGAGTCCGACTTTCGGAAACAAATTGGGAATAAGCAAATAAAGCTTGTATGTTTGTATTGTCATTGAGAAACAATAAGGAATCGAGTTCTTTTATCTACTTCTGGATTTAGATTATTTAGAATGAAGAATGAGCTTCTTGATACAAAAAAAATATGCAATATGTTAATTATTGTAATTAGATTTTTGAAATAATATAAAAGAATGGAAGAAAAATTTATTTTTTGGATGATAACAAGTCTATTTGGGTCCTTAAGTGCTTTGTTACTTTACTTTATAAAAAAAGCAATTGCTAGTTTCAGTGAAAAGGTTAGAGATGTAGCGATAGAAACTAATACAAAATTTGAGAAAGTATTTATAAAACTAGACGAACTTGTTAAAACGCTTAATAGAACAGATAAGATAACAGACCTACAGGGAGAGCAAATAAAAAGTTTGAGAAGTGATCTTAGAAAATTAGATAAGGGTTTTGTTCAACATGAAGATAAACTTAAGGGAATGGAATTACAAATAGCTTTAAATAAACAGAGTCATGAGGAATATAGATAAAATAATAATTCATTGTTCAGCTACTCCCAATGGAAAAAGCTTTAATCTGAAGGACATTGACAGATGGCATAGGGAGAGAGGATTTAATAAATCTGGTAGGTTTTCATTATGTTGCGGTTATCATTATGTCATAAGGGTTGATGGGGTGATTGAAATGGGTCGATTTATAAATGAACAGGGAGCTCATTGTTACGGAAAAAATAAAACAAGTATAGGAATTTGTTTAATAGGAACAGATGCGTTTAATGATTCTCAATTTATGGCTCTAAAAGGATTATTGAATAATTTAAAATATTTATTTCCCAATGTCAGTATTCATGGTCATAACGAATTTGCTAATAAGATTTGTCCAGGATTTAATGTAAAGGAATATTTTAAACATAATAGTTATGTATGATAGAATATTTAAAAATTGGCGTACAAGCTTATTTGGTTTAATATGTATGATTTCAAGTTTTGTGCTTGTATATCTCGAAAAAGCTAGTCTTACGGAGCTTAGTTCATTTATTGCTATCGGTTTAGGAGCCATATTTATGAAAGATACTAAGGATGCTAATAATCTAAATTTAATTCTAGTTTTATGTATCATAATACCATCATGTAAAGTATCCCAAAAAGTAAATGAAAGCATAAAAGAGACAGTTTATTATGATACTATAATTGAAAGGATTCCTAGCATAGTAGAGTTTAATATTCCAGCAGATACTATAATTAAAGTAGAAAAAGAGATAGTATATAAAGACAAGATTATAAGAGATATAATAAACAGTGAATTTTCGATTGATAGTCTTTATGCTGAGAATCAAACCTCTTTTGCATGGGCAGGAGTTCAACATAATATTCCTTTCTTAAATTTATATCAGAAAGACACAGTATTAAAATTGACAGAATATTATGATAAGATTAAAATTTTAGAAAAGCGTCTAATTGAAAGCAAAAAAGAAACTGTTATTGTTAAAAAGACAATATTTTATAAGAATATTTTCTTTTGGTTATTTTCTTTATTATCACTGTGTTGTTTGTTGTTTGGTTTCGTTTATTTTCATTCAAGATCAATTTTATAATCATTTTTTTATACAAAGAAACGATTCTTAATAGTATTACAATGATTATCCCACTTCTATTATAGAAAGATTTATTAGTGTTTTTCTAAATAATATATATATCATAAAATCAAATCAATATATAGTTTGTATTATACAAAATAAAAATATAATTAATATCATTTAAATTTAATAAAAGTAATTAATATGTTACCAAATGTAAAAATTGTTTTAGGTAATGGCAACTTGGGTCAAGTGGCACCTAATACTGATTCAGTTGCAGGATTAATATTGACGGGTTCTGCAGTTAGTGGAAAATTAGAGTATAATACTCATTATCTGTTGGCATCTGATAAGGATTTAGAAACATTAGGTGTTGATGAGAAATCAAATCCTTTGGTCGCGAAAGATGTCAAAGCATTTTATGCACAAGCAGGGCAGGGAGCCGAGTTACATTTAGTTGTAGTTGAGGAATCGACAAGTTTTCAGACAATGTGTTCAACAGAAGATGATTCACCTATCAATAAATTGATTAGTGGAGGAATGGGACGTATTCGAATTGTTGGCTTAAATAAGAATCCAAGTTCCGACTATACCGCGGATTTAGCTAAGAAAATAGATAAAGATGCCATATTAGCAGGTGATGCATTACAGAAAATAGCAGAAAAATACGCATCAGATGTTAAGCCTTTCAGAGCCATTATTGCTGCTTCATTATGGAATTCGGAAACAACAGATTTGTATAAACCATCCGAATCTTCAAATAGTAGAGTAGGATATGTTATTGCTGCTGATAAGAATATTTCGAATAATTATTCGGCTGCAATAGGAATGGTTTTAGGACGTGCTGCAAAAGTTGAAGTACACCAATCTGTGGGTAGAGTAAAGGAAGGAGCTTTGTGTCAAGATCCATATTTCACTGATGGGAAAAAGCTTACAGAGCACTATTCTGATTTAAATCTACTTCATGATGCAGGATATATATTCTTTAGAGATTATCCTGGACTTAATGGTGCTTATATAAATGCTGATTCAATGGCTGTAAGCATGACAGATGATTATTCTAGTTTAAGTTTAGGTAGAGTGATTGATAAGGCTAGTGTTGTTGCTTATTCTAGCTATATCAAGGAGATAATGGATAATGTTAGCGTTGATGATAAAGGTAAATTATCTCCAGGTGTTGCCAAAAGTTATGAGGGTATCATCGAAAATGCAATTATGCTTGCAATGGGGAGTCAAATAAGTTCATTTACAGCATATGTAGATTCTAATCAAAAGATTTTATCAACAGGAAAACTTGATGTCAAGTGCAGAATCGTCCCACAAGCCATATTAAAAAATATAGAAGTTGATCTATCATTTAATAATCCTGCAGTTAGTAAATAATTATAAATAAACATAAAAATGGAATTTAATAGTAAGGAATATACATACTGTGACATGAATGTCATCGTAGGAGGTAAAGAAATTATTGGACTTAGAGGTATTGAATATAAGTCTAAGAAGAATAAAGAAGTTTTATTTGGTAGAGGAGGAATGGGTAAATCTATTCAACATGGTAAGCGCGAATACGATGGAACGCTTACTGTTCTTCAGAGCGAAATTATTGCCCTAGATCAGTCCGCAAAAGAAAAAGGATTTAAGGACTGTCTTGATTTGGATTTCCAAATTATCATAACATATATGGGAGATAATGGAGTGCTTACAATGGATAAAGTTTTAGGAGCATCCTTAACAGAGGTTCCTAAAGGATTAAAAGAAGGTGATATGAATATGGAAATAGCCTTGCCATTTATCGCTTTGGATGTTAAACCGAATTTAGATTAAATATAATGGAAAATAAAGAGAAAAATATGCAGGATAAAATTGAGAATTGGAAAAAGAAGTATGGTGATATTTTTATGTATGAATCTGATGGAAAGATTTGTTATTTAAAAAAGCCAAGTAGAAAAACTTTAGGTGCAGCTGCAGTTGTTGGTCAAAATGATCCTATGAAATATAATGAAATTCTTTTGAATAATTGTTGGTTATCTGGTGACAAAGAGCTAAAAACAGATGATAGTTATTTTCTTGGATTATCAGCAAAATTATCGGAACTAGTTGAAATAAAGGAGGGTGAAATAAAAAAGTTGTAGTTGGTACTACTTTAGAAAGAGAGTCTTCGCCTATTTATAAGGGCGATACTCTCATACGGTCAGTACTAAATATTAATCCAGATGATTTAAGCGATCAAGAATGGGGGCATCAGGTGGGGATGTCTATTTGGTTTCTTAGTTATAAAGCATCAATTTTTATGCAAGGTCTTTGATAATCTTTTTTTCAATTTAGATAATAGTAAAGATGTTTTTTAATGATTTGCTATTTTATTATAAATAGTAATTTATACATAGAAATGCTACGCACTATTAAAAGTATAGTGCGTAGCTATAACGAATGTAGATGGTGTTTATGATTTTATTAGTGTGTAAATTCCTGTGAAGATATTCAATATAATATGTTGAGGGAACTTGTTGATAATTTTAAAGGGGGTCTACAAAATCCAGCTTTTTATCTCATCATCTCATAATCAAAAATCCACCATAGTTGTTTCATTATGTTTTGTTTAAATAGGTTTCATATTTGTTTGATTAGTATGTGATTTTGTGACTTCAATATCATTGAAACATCCTACCGATTATAGATTCAAAACCTAGTTTACAAGATTGGATTATTAGAAAAAATAATAATTAATTATGAAAAATACATATTATGTCAGGTGGTAGTCAGATAGCTGTACGTTTAGGAGAAAATATTCCTGACCTACTAGATCAAATAGCTAGTAAAGCAGCACAAACCGCATCTACTATATCTCAAAGTTTTAATTTTACGGGCTTAGAAAAAAGTATAGATAGTATTTCGAAGAAAAAAAGTATAATCAGTTTAGATGCGTTGTCAAGTCTTACGAATTGTTCGAAGGAAGTTGAAGGCTTATGTTCTGAATTGTCCAAATTGGAAAAAATAGCTGGAAAAACACCAGATGTTGGTCTTTTGGATAAATTAGAATCAAGTTTGAAAACTGTCATTCAAGATTCATTGAAAACTGTCATTCAAGATTCATTGAAAATTGAAGAAACCAAGGCTTTATTTAATGTTAGTGCACAGCTAGATAAGGAATCAATGGCAAAACTTGATGCTGAAATAAGAAAGGTATCACTAGAAAACAGTCTTGATCCAGTTGAAGCTTTTTCTGGTTTTAGCAAGATTTACGATAAGGTAAAGGACATCAAAAAAGCGATGGAGATAAATACAGTTTCTATGAAGGCTAGTTATGCTGCGGGAACTACCTCCGATCAGCTTTCGGAGACCTTGATGAAAACTATGTCTGTAGCTCCAAATAAAGATATGGATGCAACAGAACTAACTGACAGCTTATTTGCTGCAAAAAGAATAGGCAAAGGTATTGGTTTTCAGGAATTGGAAGAACATTTACCTGGATTAGTTGAGACGGCTAATTCGCTTAAATATAGCACAAAAGATGTGGCAGGCTTATTTGCATTTATGAGCACAAAAGCAAAGGATGCATCTGCTTCATCAGGTATGTTAAAGGCTGTTTTTAAAGATTTGTCGAAAACTAAGGTGCAAAGTTCATTTGCCGCCCAAGGAGTGGATGTTAAGAAGGATGGAAAGTTACTACAACTTGGTGATATTTCGGAACAATTATCTTCAAAGATGAAGGGTTTGTCAGATGATGAAAAAATAAAGTTTATGAAAAAACTGGGCTTGAGTTCAGATCAAACTCGGAAGGCTTTTTTATATCTCGCATCCGATTCCAAAAATCTCACAGAATGTTTAAAACAGGTCAATAATTCGGCAGGTTTAATGAATAAGTCAATATCAGCAAGTACCAATCCATTGGATCAACTATCTGCAATAATGAATGATTTTAAGAATGTGGGTGCAGCTTTTGGAGCCTTGTTGGTTCCTGTTATTTCATATGGTATTTCAATTTTAGCAAGTTCTGTTCATTGGTTATGTGAAGTCTTGATGATTGCTATAGGTGGTATTCAGTCTTTTATACAATCTGTTTTGGAATTAAATCCTTTGGCACTTTATTTAGCATACGTAATAGGGGTTGTCTCTTTAGTGATGACTATGAACACCATTATAGCAAAAAAAGATGCAATATGGAAGAGTATAACTGCTACTGCTACAAGTGTTTGTACTGCTGCGCAATGGTTGTTTAATACCGCTTTGGCTGCGTGCCCAATAGTTTGGATTGTAGCAGGAATACTTTCATTAGTTGGTGTAATTATGTTAGTCGCTTCAAAAACTACAGGATGGGGTGAACAGTGGAGTGAGGTTATGAGATTTATAAAATTGGTATGTAGTACTTATATCGGAGGTGTAAAGTTATATTTTACTTCTTTACTAAACTGTGTTCTTTATGTTATAGATAAAATTAGGGTAGGATGGTATAAGGTTAAAAATTTCTTTGGATTTGGAGATTCAAAAGAAAATGATGCTGAGATAAAGAAGATAAATGATGGAATATCGGAAAGGTATAAGAAACTAAAAGACTCAAAAGACAAATGGGTTTCAAATCTTAAGGATGTAGGTAAAGGAATAGATATAAAAGTTAAGATGAAAAAAGAGAACAAAGATGAAAATTCATTTGTAAGTAAGGTGATTGGATTCTTTGGAGGTGGCAAAAAAGATGATAAAAGTTCAAATCAATCAGGCTCAGGAAAAGGAGCTGGAGATAGAACTAAGCCAAATATATTGAATCTAAATGCCTCGGGAAAATATGCAGCCATTGCAAGTAAGCTTGCTCCTGTTGATATTAGTGGTGTTCAGGGAGGTCATAATACTATTACTCGTAAAATTAACAAATCAGATTCTCAAAATAAGTTGTCGGATGCGACTCAAGTTTTTAAAGATCAAAAAGAGAATTACTTGAAAACTATTACTGATGAGGTGAAGAAGATAGCTGCAATTCTAGCTATTTCATGTGCATCTGCATCTATGGCATATGCGCAAGATAATTATGTTGAAACGCCTAAAAAGTCATCGTTTAGTGCCGAAACACCAAAAGCAAAGATTGAAAAGTTTTGTGATCAGATAGTCATAAACATCCCAAATACGGTTGAGGATCCTGAAGAATTGGTCGATATGATTACAGAAAAAGTAGTGGAACGATTTAATAAAGAACTAGATACCTATGAGTAAAGAATACGATATAAAGCAGATACTGCAATCAACACATCCATATGAGGCTAAACCATTTCCTCTTCTTCAATCACGACCGGATAATCTAAATGCGTATAAATCAGATGAGAGTATATATGAATTTGAACAAGAAAATCTACGAGATAGTGATCCTGTTTCAAATAATTATAATTCTGATTATGAATTTGATCAAGTGAACAAAAGAGATGATAAAGCCAAGTCGAATTCTTATAATTCTGATTTCAAATTTGATATCCCAGAACGTGAAGATGTCAAATTAACAAAGAAAGGCGTGGTTCTAAGGCGTCCTGATTTTTTAGGGAACTATTATTTTATGCCAGTGACATTTGTTCGAAATAACAAAAAATATGAGATTGACCTAGCATTAGTAAGCATAACAGCTAAGAAAAAAATTGTGAGCACACCATTGGTGGGAAGAATGGGAAGCATTAAGGAATTAATAAATATTGCAGATTATAGTATTGATATTCAGGGTGCTATTATTGGGGAAAATCAACAATGGCCAGAAGATAAAATACAGGAGTTTTATGAGCTTTTTTCATTTAATGAATCGTTGGAAATAATTTGTGCTTTGACCTCTGTATTTCTTGGAGATAACGATAGAGTCATTATTAAAGACATAAGTTTGCCTGCAACTCAAGGGGTTGAGCATGTCCAGAAGATAAATATTAAGTGTGAATCAGATAGGAAGTATGAACTTATTATTGAATGATTATGTTTTGTTTATGTAGTGAAATAAATATTAACGGAATAGAATTCTATTCCGTTAATAAGGTAACAGTTAAAAGAAGTGTTAAGACGATTGCAGATACAGCCAAAATATATTTACCTGTAAGTTCTAGATTAATTCAAAAAGGAAAACATGCTACCAATATCGAAACTGCTAAATTGTTTAAGATAGGTGATAAAGTTAGTATTAAATTAGGTTATAATGGAAATCTGAACACGGAGTTTATAGGTTATGTTAAGCAGTTTAATTACAAACAACCACTTGAGATAGAGTGCGAAGATGAGTTTTATAATACTCGTCATAAATCTATTAATATAAGTGGCGAGATGAGTTTAGAAGAGCTTCTTAATCTTTGTGGTTTAGATGTATTATACTGTGAGAAATTAAAACTTAAAAATTTTGTTTCGGATCAAAAGCCTGTTTCTTGGGTTTTAGGGAAATTGAAATCAAAGTACGGACTAGATATTTTCTTTACAAATGAAGGAAAATTGATTGCTAGTAAAGCCTTTAAAACTGTTGATAAAACAGTCAAGTATCGATTTAGAGATAATGTGATATCTGAGAGTGAGCTAAAATTTCAGAAAAACACTGATCATAAAATACTTATTAAGGCTGTTTGCTTTCTTAGTGATGGAACGAAGATAGAAGAGAAGTATGGAGAGGAAGGTGGAATTGTCAAAAATACATATTTCTATGACGTACAAGATAAGGATGAATTGCAATTATTAGCTGAATATGAAATGCAAAAATATTTCTCTGATAGTTATAAAGGAAGGTTTAAAACTTTTCTATTCCCATTTGCCCAGCCATGTATGAATGCAGAGTTGACTGATCCTTTGTACTTTGAAAGGGATGGTAATTATTTTATAAGCTCGACCGATGTTAGTTTCTCAAGTTCAGGAGCAAGAAGAACTGTGGAAATTGGATCTCAAATTTAAATTTATGAACATAAAAGAAAGTATTGAGAATTTAATCAAGGATTACTCTTCAGATATTGTACTTGCTAAGATTGTTTCAATTGATTATGATAAGAAAACCTGTGTGGTGAGTCTTGGCTCTGTCGAATATGTGGATGTTAGGTTGAATTCGATAGTAAAAACAGAATTGCCTGGATTGACTGTATTTCCAAAGATTGGTAGTATGGTATTGATAAATCAAATTGCCAATTCTTCCGAAATGTATGTTGTTAATACTTCTGAAATTGATAGGTTTAGTTTGAAGATAGAGGATTTCTGTCTTGATGTATCTGAAGACGGTTTCACATTCAATCAGGCAAAGCTGGGTAGTTATGCTTCGGATATCAATAAGTTGGTTGAAAAGATAAATAAACTGGAGACGGAGATAAACGATCTGAAAGGAGTATTTAAAAACTGGGCACCTGCTCCGCAAGATGGTGGTGCTCAGTTGAAAACGGCTGTTGCGTCTTGGACAGCAAAGTCAATAGAAACAACTACGGTGGACGATATAAAAGATGAAACTATTAAACATTAAATTATGGCATTAGATAAAGCTAAATTAGAAAAAGATATATCTACAGGGATTAATGAGATTGATCTTACGGAGGGTGGTGTAAGTTCCAAAATTGCAAAGATTATAGCATGCTCGGTAGATGAATACATAAAGTCAGCAACAATAAGCGTTGCTGCAGGAATTACTGTTACAACTTCTGCTGGGGCTGGAACTACAACAAGTGTAGGAACAGCAAGCATATCTTAAATCATAAAATTATGGATGATATCTTATTTGATAACAGCAATGATTTGCTAATCGGAGCTGGAGATCTCGAATTAGGAAACTCCAATGAGCAAAATAAGTATATGTTACTTGCTTGTTCCAGTGGAGAGTATAAGGAGTTTCCATTTGTAGGTTGCGGTTTGCGTGACTTTATAAATGAAAATAGTCCAGAAAATATGTTTACACAAATACGTAAGCAGTTCGATAAAGATGGATTATCGGTTAAGTCTATTTCTTACAAACATAATAAACTGAATATTGATGCAAACTATTAAACTGTTAAAAGGACAAAGTCTGATAGATATAGCCATTCAGGAGTATTGCAATATTGAAGCCATTCCTGAGATAATAAGCTTAAATCAATTGGAGGATATAGATGTTACTGCATCTTTGAAGCTTGAATCATTGATAATTGACAAAGATTCCAAATTGGTAAAAAAGAAATATTTAAGTGAATTGAATAATAAAAAAATACTATCATAATATGGCAAGGACTGTTAATGAAATTCAAAATCAAATTTTGGACCAAATAAAATCTGAAATACCTCAATTGAACTCTACTAGTAAAACAGCTATATATAGACTGTTTTCATATATAATTGCTTGTTCTATTTATTTATTTGAAATCATATTGGATAATCATAAAAAAGATGTTGATAAGATTATTGAGGAGAATAAAATAGGAAGAATTCCCTGGTATGTCAAACTAGTTAAAGATTTTCAGCTTGATACAGAAATCTTTATTATTGATGGAATTCCAAAATATAAGATTATAGATGAAAAAAAGAAAATAGTAAAGAAGGTCGCAATTGTAGAACAGGAGGAAAAGCTTAAGATTAAACTAGCTAAGACCAAGGATAAGAAGCTTGTCCCCTTGAGTGAAACTGAGCTTCTGCAACTCGAAAACTATTTGGATAAAACTCGTATAGCAGGGACATCTATCGAACTTGTGAGCCTGAATGCTGACAAATTGTACTATGAGATTGATATTTATTTTGATGCAATATTTAATAGTGATGATGTCAAGAACAGACTGCTTGATAGAATGAATCTCTTTAGAGACAATGATAGTTTTGATTCTGTTTTTAAAAGGCACGAATTTCTTAGTCAAATATTAGAAACTGAGGCTGTCGTTGATTGCAAAATAAGGGTTTTGAAAGCAAAACAGGGTGAGGATATTGAATCTATTGATTTGGTTTATGATGTCAAGGCAGGATATTTTAACTGGGATGAAAATTCAAGTATTAATATGATAAATTCAAATTTATTATGATAAAAATTAATTTTGATACTTATCTTAAAATACAGCTGCCATTTTCTTTAAGAAGAAAGAAATTCATAGCTTTCTTAAATTCATTACTTTATCCTATAAAATATCTTTATAGTAATGATTTTGAAAATTACAGATCTCGTTCAAGTTATCTGGCTCAGATAAATGGGCAGGTTTACAGCATACAAGAACATCTTAATAATGAAATGGATAGTAAAAACAGGAATATCCAGATAATTCATAATAGATCTTCTGGTTTGCATCTGTCGCTTATTTCAGAAGCATATAAAACAGCATATCTGAGTTTAATTTCAGAGGGTGATGGAAGTTTTATTGCCCTAGAAGGTGAGGAACAAGAAAACTTAGATGCAGGTTTTATTGTACTAATGCCAAAATATATAAATGAGGATAGGTTAAGAGCTATAATAATGGACTTTAAGTTGGCAGGCAAATCATTTAAAATTGAAACTAACTAATAAATAATTATGAAGAGACAGATACAGGAAAAAGGTATCCGGAAATGGTATGGCGATGATTTTCTGGATATTCAGAACGAACTGTTAAAAGCAAACGAAGCACTATACGCTCCATATGGGAATTGTGTGATTAGTGGATGTCAGGTATCAGATAAAACTATTTCGGAGGGGATTGTATTTCTGAATGGTAAGATTATGCCTTTTGCAGGTGGGCAGGTTGATGGCTTTCCAGTATACCTTGAAGCTAGCAAAATATATCAAAATAGAGAATATAAAACTGGAGGAAGTAAAAAGGCAATTGAGATATATACTGCGGAGTTGAGTGCAGAACAGCCTGATAGCCCTTATATTTTGATAGATGCCAATGGAGCGAGAAGTTTTAGAGATGCCTTTCAGGATACGGAAAACAGAATGCCTTCTGATGCGCAAATAGCAAGTTGGAATAAAGCCAAAAAAGATGTGGATCAACTTCCTATTGAGATTAGAGGAGAGAGTAACTTGGAAGAAACAAGTCCAAAATGGAGCTTAAAAAAACTTTATGACTGGGTTGTTGGAGGTTTTATCACACAATCAAAAATCAGCCACGCAATTGATTCCGATAGTGAAGAGCATGTGGCAAGTTCTCGAGCGGTGAAGGAGTTGAATGAAATAAAACAATCGAAGATCTACACTGAATTAAATGGAAATTCAGAAACAACAGATGCCCAGCAACCTGCATATATAATTCTACATGAGGTTTATGATGGAGTAACTTTACCAAAGTCTTTCGTGAGTGGTGACATTAGAGCTAGGCGAGGTGGTAAAACTTCATTTTCACAACAAATGCGAATATGTATTGAAAGTGAGACAGCTTATAATTCATATTCAGTTAAGGCATTTGGCATGATACATAATCTCGATTTAACAATAGTTACACTTAATTATAACGGTAAAAAATGCTTAGCAATTAAACGTCAAACCAATTCAACAACCTTTTCATTTACATTCTTCGGAATACAATTAAATTCAATTCTTCGTCTTGTTGATGCGTCAGAAGTTACTAATGTGCAACATTATTCTAATATTTCAGAATTTACTAACTCAGGAATTTTACTAGATGATATAATAATTAGATAGATGCTTAAAATAAACTCAAACAAATTAAAATTCAGAGGAAAGCCACTCAAGGAGTGTGTTTTATTCCTAAACGCAGTTCAAATGACAGACGGTAAGACTGTGAAAGTAGAATTATATCCTTACTTCAGTAAGGAAAGTAAGAAAGATGATTCAGATAGAAATCATTTGCGACATGAGTTGTTTTATAATTGTTCAAAAGAATCACGAAAGGATGAATCACTCAAAGGAAATTGGGAATTATTGGATGATCCAGAATTTGAAACAGAAGGACATATTCATTTTTTTTCAAAAAATAATGCTTGGGAGCTTATAAATCAGAAAACGATAGAGTATTTGCTTAGCTTAGGGATTTGTGATATAGAGAAAATAGAAGAATTATGACCCTACCTGTAAACAATTTAAGTGTTAAGGAACTGCTGTCAGTTTTGGGACTTACAAGTAGGAAAGCTCGAGATATTTTTTATAAATCTAATGGAGCTTTAAAATCTGAATTGGAATTACAGCAAACTGTATCAGGGCTGTTGAATTCAAGTTATTGCTCTAATATTTCTACCCTAAGAACAAGAAGAAATCTCGCAAGTTTTAAGGGATATAGTCATGTAAATCTTAATATATCCCAAACAAGATTAGAGGTAATATGGAAGGATACAGCTTCTCACAGAATAAATGTAACTGGCGCTAATAGCTATGAGCTTAGTTATAATTCTAATTATGTGAGAGTTGATAAAAAATCTAATTATTTCTTAGTATCATTTAAATCACAAAATACGTCAGTTTCAAATCATAAGGATTACAATATTGTAGTTTCATGTGGAAGTCAAAAAAAGATACTTAGCCTCAGACAGAAAATGAAGCCTTATATTTCAGGCCTCTCTAGCACTGTATATCTTGATTATAAAAGGCAATCAGAAGTTTTTGAGATTTCCACAAATTATCAGAATTGGTCGTTTTCTAGCAATAATTATCAGTTTAGTGCTATTTATGATGGTGAAATGTTAAGAGTAGGTTTTTTTGGGGAAGATTCAATGTATAGTAGCACAGGTCGAATAAGTATATATTTGGATGGTGTGTCGTACAGTTTCGATATTCAGTATAGTGGTAAATGGTTACATACAAGAGATCCTCATGAAAGAAATCACTGAAATATTTCTATATAGTTCCAACTCTGTAGAATCCAATATTGAATATTTCAAAATAAACATGTAATTGCAATTAGAGATCAATCAATCTGTTTTGTGGTCATTATATTCAGCGTTGTTAGTATTAACAATAAAAAAACTCCCATCAAATCTAAAGTCTAATTTTAGGCTTTAGATTGATGGGAAGATATAATGGAAAGTATATTTCTTAGAATTGATTCAAAAGATTAGCCATTTCGATAGCAGTAACACCAGCTTCGTAACCTTTGTTTCCTGCTTTTGTACCAGCTCTTTCAATAGCCTGCTCGATAGTGTCTGTAGTCAATACACCAAATACAACTGGAACTTCAGTATCAAGAGATACATGTGCTACACCCTTAGTTACCTCATTTGATACATAGTCGAAGTGAGGAGTTGATCCTTTGATTACAGCTCCTAAACAAATCACTGCATCGTATTTTTCAGATTTAACCATTTTTTTTGCAACCAATGGTATTTCAAATGCTCCAGGAACCCAAGCAATATCGATATCCGAATCTTCAGCACCATGTCTTACAATTGCATCAATGGCACCGCTTAATAGTTTGCTGCCGATAAATTCATTAAAACGACCTACTACGATACCGAATTTAAGTCCTTTTGCGATTAATTTTCCTTCTATTGTATTCATAATTTTATATAATTCAAGCTGTTTGTATTCTAATTTAATTTATCTCAGTATTGGTTTATTTTTCAACATCCCATTTATGATCTTGATGAAGAATATGACCCATTTTTTTCATCTTAGTTTGCATATAGAATTCATTTTTTTCGTGACAAGTCATTTCTATTTGTTCTCTGCCAGTGATCTCTATGCCATAACCTTTCATTCCGCTTATTTTGGATGGATTATTGGTCATAAGTTTCATCTTTTTAACACCTATATCTGCTAGAATAGCTGCACCAATTCCATAATCTCTAAGATCTGGTTTGAATCCTAAAGCGACATTTGCTTCCACAGTATCCATTCCCATATCTTGCAGATTATATGCTCTAAGTTTATTGATTAGTCCTATGCCTCTTCCTTCTTGTCTCATATAAAGTAGTACACCTGCGCCAGCTTTATCTATTCTTTTTAGAGCTTCTTGTAATTGGTCACCGCAGTCGCATCTCAATGATCCAAATGCATCACCTGTTAAACATTCTGAATGTACTCTGACAAGGCATTCATCAGCCTTTTCAATATCTCCTTTTACAAGAGCAACATGATGTTCTCCTGTTATTTTATTTATATAACCATGGGCTCTAAAATTACCAAATTTGGTTGGCATTTCGGTTTCTGTAATTTTTTCGATAACAGTTTCGTGGTGGCGTCTATATTCAATAAGATCAGCAATTGTGATTAATTTAAGATCGTGTTGTTTTACATATTCTACAAGATCAGGAACCCTAGCCATTGTTCCATCCTCATTCATTATTTCACATATAACACCTGCAGGATAAAGTCCGGCCATTCTTGCTAAATCTACTGCCGCCTCAGTGTGACCAGCTCTAACTAAAACACCATTTTCTCTAGCAACAAGAGGGAAGATGTGACCAGGACGAGTAAAATCTTCAGGTTTTGCATCCTTGTCAAGAACTTTTTGGATAGTATGTGATCTTTCAAAAGCAGAAATACCTGTTGCACAATCAGCAGCATCAATACTGACAGTAAATGCGGTTTGCTTAGCATCAGTATTCTTGGCTACCATCATATCGATATTGAGTTCATCAAGTCTACTCTTGACAATTGGCATACAAATAAGTCCACCAGCTTGTCTTGCCATAAAATTAATTGCCTCAGGACTTACTTTTTCCGCAGCCATTAATAAATCACCTTCATTTTCTCTGTCTTCATCATCAACAACGACAACCATTTTGCCTTGTTTGATATCTTCTATTGCTTCTTCTATAGTATTAAATTTCATAGCCTAATATTTTTTATACCACTAAAGGTATGTGCGTTCTTTTTTTTATAAATAACCGTTATTTTTTAAGAATTCCATGTCAATAGAACTTTTTGGTTCTTCTTTAACTTCTTGATGACTTAGGAATTTTTCTATATATTTTGCTGTCATATCGCATTCAAGATTGAGCTTTGTGCCTATGTTTTTGCCACAAAGAGTAGTGTCATCTTGAGTAAGTGGAATGATAGAAACTTTAAATATTTTTTCATCTACATATGCAACCGTAAGGCTTATACCATCTATAGCAATCGAGCCTTTTTCAACAATATATTTTAAAATTTGTTGAGGTGCAGATATACTTACCCATATTGCATTGTCGTCTTGTTCTCGTTTTTCTAAAACTCCAGTTCCGTCAATATGTCCGCTAACCATGTGTCCTCCAAGTCTATCACCTAGTCTAAGGGCTCTTTCAAGGTTGACTTTGCTTGATTTTTTTAATATTGCTAGATTTGACCGATTAACCGTTTCTGGCATAACATCAGCTGAGAATTCGTTATTTGAAAAATTTACAACGGTAAGGCATACTCCGTTTGTTGCAATACTATCACCTAGTTTTACATTCTCAAGTACTTTGTTGGCTGCAATTGTAAGTCTAATTGCTTTGCCCGAATTACTAATTGCCTTAACTTCTCCTATTTCTTCAATTAATCCAGTGAACATATTTTTGTTTTAGAATTTTGCTGTTATCATTATGTCGTTTCCAATTTTCTGGCTTTTCATTTCTTTAAGATTCCAAGCTTCAGACATTTTATCTATTCCTTCTCCTGATATAAAGGATTTTGCATTTCTGCCTCCGATTATCTTTGGTGCAATAAATAGATTTATTTCATCTACTATTCCTGATTTGATTGCCGAATAGCTAAGTTCAGCTCCTCCTTCGAGAAGTATTCCGTCTATTCCACGTTTGGCTAATTCGGCAGCTAAATTGTTTAGGTCGACTCTATTATTAATTGTTTCGCATTTAATAATGCTTACTCCTAAGTTTTCAAGTTTAGTTATTTTGTTAGTATCTGCATTTTTAGAGCAAGCTATAATTACCTCCGATTCGTTTTTTATAATATTGGAATTTTCAGGAGTTCTAAGATTGCTATCTACAACAATTATTATTGGATTTCTTTTATCTTTTGAATCTATCCTGCAATTAAGATTTGGATTATCTTTCAGTATGGTATTCACTCCAACCATAATTCCTTTAAGTTCATTTCTTAATTTATGGACGTAACTTCTTGATTTTTCACACGAAATCCATTTAGAATCACCTGTTTTTGAAGCTATTTTCCCATCCAGACTAACTGCTGATTTGAGAATTATATATGGTCTTTTTTTTGTTATATATTTAAAAAAGACCTTGTTCATTTCAGTAAGTTCATTTTGTAGAATTCCTATTTCAACTTCGATTCCAGCGTCTTGGAGCATTTTTACTCCGCCTCCATCTACTAATTTGTTTGGGTCAGGGCAACCAATGACTACTTTTTTAAATTTATTATCAATTATTGCTTTAGAGCAAGGGGGGGTTTTTCCATAATGAGAACATGGCTCAAGGCTTACGTATATAGTAGCCCCTTCAACTGATTCATTTGCTGAGTTTATAGCATTGACTTCGGCATGAGCTTCACCATATTTTTGATGAAAGCCTTGACCTATAATTTTGTTGTCTTTCACTATGACAGCTCCCACAAGAGGATTTGGGTTTACTTTCCCAATTCCTTTTTTAGCCAAATCCATGGCTATTTTCATATATTCGATGTCTGTTGACATAGGCATAAAAAAAAGCCCCGAATAGTCTTAAACTATTCGGGGCATATATCATATATTGATGCTTTAATTATAAAAGCATAATTATCATTTAAATTCTCTTCTCACATCCAGACTATACTGTCGGTATCGGAATTACACCGATTCAATCCATTGAAAACAAAGGATTCGCGGACTTTACCGCCGGTCGGGAATCTCACCCTGCCCCGAAGAAACAATCTTGTTATTTGCTGACAAATATATGGTTTTAGTTTATAAAAACAAATCTGATATTAATTTTTATAATTAAAATATGTTTAATTTTATTTGATCAGTTTGTTTTATTTTTTTCTAACAAATATTTGAATAGGAACTCCTGTAAACTCCCAGTTCTTTCTAATTACATTTTCAAGATATCTTTTATATGGATCCTTGATATACTGCGGTAAGTTTGCATAAAAAGCAAAACTTGGAGCAAGAGTTGGAAGTTGTGTCGCGTATTTAATTCTAATAAATTTACCTTTTACTGAAGGTGGGTTATTAGTATCAATAGCTTCGAGCATAACCTTGTTGAATTTAGAAGTTGCTATTTTTCTTACCCTGTTTTCGTACACTTGCAATGCTTCTTCAAGTACTTTTAGTAATCTTTGTTTTGTTATAGCGGATGTAAAAACAATAGGTACATCGTTAAACGGAGCTATCTTACGTTTGATTTCTTCCTCGAATTCTTTCATAGTATTGGTTTCTTTTTCAACAAGATCCCATTTGTTTACCATGATTACTACACCTTTTCTATTTTTAATCATAAGATTGAAAATATTCATATCTTGTGATTCAACTCCGCGTGTGGCATCAAGAATAAGAACACAAACATCTGAACTTTCGATAGTTCTGATAGATCTCATTACCGAATAGAATTCAAGGTTCTCGCTTACCTTAGGTTTTTTTCTAACTCCAGCAGTATCTACCATAATAAAATCATAGCCAAATTTTTCAAATCGTGTATGAATCGAATCACGTGTAGTTCCAGCAATGTCTGTTACAATATTTCTGTCTTTACCAATT
This sequence comes from Marinifilaceae bacterium, assembly GCA_025210485.1. GTDB lineage: Bacteria > Bacteroidota > Bacteroidia > Bacteroidales > Marinifilaceae > JAOARN01. Next base: position 62,377 of record JAOARN010000071.1, read on the forward strand.
AGAGCATTAACAGTTGATGATTTTCCAACATTAGGACGACCAACAAAAGCGATTCTTGGAAGATCCTCATTGTCTTCTTCTGGTTTTTCAGGGAAACTCTCAATAACAGCATCTAGCAAATCTCCAGTACCCGATCCGTTCACTGCTGATACGGGAAATACTTGATCGGTGATTCCAAGACTATAGAATTCTGATGATTGGAAAATAAGTTCACTATTGTCAGCTTTATTTGCTACAACAAAAACTTTTTTCTCACTTCTGCGAAGTATGTTTGCCACAGCAGTGTCAAAGTCTGTTATTCCTTGCTGCACATCAAGAACGAACACAATTGAGTCTGATTCATCAATTGCAAGCATTACTTGCTTTCTGATTTCTTCCTCAAATATATCATCAGTATTAGAGCAATAACCACCAGTATCGATTACTGAAAATTCAACTCCATTCCATTCTGATTTACCGTAATTACGGTCTCTTGTTACTCCTGCTGTCTCGTTAACAATTGCTTTTCTTGTTCCTGTTAATCTGTTGAAAAGTGTTGATTTACCAACATTTGGTCTACCAACTATAGCTAATATATTACTCATTGTATACTTTTTTCTTTTTTTTTAATCTTGGTGTTGCTGACTAGATTGAATTGTATCCAAATCCTTTTAATTTTGAGTCTTTATTTCTCCAATCTTTAGCAACCTTCACAAATAGCTGAAGGAATACTTTTTTTGCAAAAAAGGCTTCGATATCTAATCTTGCTTCCTGTCCTACTTTTTTGAGTGCTTGTCCTTTATGTCCTATAATAATGCCTTTTTGTGAATCTCTTTCAACATTTATGACAGCTTGGATGCTGATAAGTTTTTTATCTTCCTTGAAACTTTCTACTTCTACTTCAACCGAATAAGGTATTTCTTTCTCATAGTTTAGAAGAATCTTTTCGCGTATAATTTCATTACAGAAAAATCTAGAAGGAAGATCTGTCATTTCATCCTGAGGGAAGAAAGGTTCTCCTTCAGGCAGCAGTTCGATTACTCTTTTAAGCAGATTATCGGTATTGAAGTTCTCTTTTGCAGACATTGGAAATATTTCGGCATTAGGTAGAATTTCTTTCCATGAGCCAATCATTTCTTCTAGTTTTGTTTGGTTGCTTAGATCTATTTTGTTTATAACCAGTAAAATTGGAGCTTCAGAAGATTTTACTTTATTTAAAAACTCAGGATTTTTATCTGTCTTTTCAACTGTGTCGGTTACGTATATAATAACATCTGCATCCGATAAAGCAGAGTTCGAAAACTTCATCATGCTTTCTTGTAGCTTGTAATTTGGTTTTAAGACTCCTGGTGTATCTGAATATACTATCTGGAAGTCATCTCCATTTACAATACCCTTGATTCTGTGTCTTGTGGTTTGCGATTTTGAGGTGATTATAGAAATGCGTTCACCTACTAATTTATTCATCAAAGTAGATTTTCCAACATTTGGATTTCCAATAATATTTACAAAACCTGAGTAAAATGGTTTGTTTTGCATAATCTTAATTTTTCTAATTTTTAGATTTATATTATTGCATTTCCTTCAAAGGGCTTATTTTTTGATTCAATTCAGACTTATTAATGAATGTTTACAAAAACGCAACAATATTTAATTTATTAATCTTGTGTCAAAAATTTGATACAACTAATTCTCTTATTTTTATAGGCACAAATAGTAAGACTAAAAACGAACGCTCAATATTTGTGTGTAAATTGTTGTTCTTTAGTGTTTGTGGTCTATTTTATTATCAAGAATAAGAATTAATTTAATCTATATTTTTGTAATGTATAAAAACATAGTTTTCAAAAATTTGTGCAAATATAGGATTATATAAATTTAATAGCAATAAGAATTTATAAAGAGCTCGAAATCTGTTTAGTAAAAATTAAACCTCAAAGACACAAAAAAGGCCGTCAATTTGTTAATAGACGACCTTGTCACTCCTGTGAGAATATCTTGGAGCCCTTTAGAATTGTGTAGTTGAAAGAATTACCACATTGCATACAACTACTAACTAAAACTTCAGAATCAACACCCCTAATCGTTGAAACTGAATTATCTTTAAACAATATCTTGCAGATAGCAATTATTGTAATTGTATCAATTGAATTCTGAAAGCCAAATCTATGAAAAAAAACTTATACTAAAAAACATTTTTCATAAAAAACATAAATTTTATTTTCTAAAAAGTGTATTTGAATATGTTAATTAAATCTTTAAGCTTTTTAATATAAGTTTTCTTAAATAAAAATTATAGTAATTTAATTTATGATCTGTTTACAAAATAATATTAATAGTATTTTTGTTGTTATAATCCAAAAGCATAATATAATACGCCCGGATAGTTAGGGTAAGTTCCCTCAATCATAACACCACCTTTTTGAGATGATAGATATTTAACTAAATCCTCTGGTGATTTTATTTCTTTGGTATTTACTTTAGTTATGATAAATCCTTTTCGCATGTCAGTTTCTCTACTTATTTTTCCAGGTAGAATATTCTTAACAATTACACCGTAATTTATTCCTAGTTTTTTTGATAAATTAGAATCTATATTTTCTATCTCTATTCCTAGCTTGCTTAGTATATCTTGATTGTTTGATTCCTGTATCTTTTCTTTACCTAGCTTGTTTCTCAGGATAACACTAAAGCTTTTTGTCTTCCCATCTCTATCAACTGTTATTTCTAATTTATCGCCAGGGTGATGTCTCCCTACATGTTCCATTAATTCGGCGGAGGATTTTATTTTGTTCTTATTGATTTGAATTATAATATCACCTTCCTTAATGCCAGCCGAACCAGCTGCACTGTTGTTTGGAATACTGTCAACATATACACCCTCTGTTAAATCAAGATCTTTTTCCTTGGCAAGACTACCATCAACATTTCTAATCATAAGTCCAAGATATCCTCTTTGAACCATTCCATATTTTTTGAGATCGCCAATTGCTTTGTTTACGATATTAGATGGTACTGCAAAACCATAGCCAGTATATGCGCCTGTAGGACTAGCAATAGCAGTATTTATGCCAATAAGAGTACCTTTGAGATCCACAAGAGCACCTCCGCTGTTTCCAGGATTAATTGCAGCATCAGTTTGTATGAATGATTCTATAGCGCTTCTATCTTGAAGTATATTTATATTTCGTGCCTTTGCACTTACAATTCCAGCGGTAACGGTTGAAGTCAAATTAAAAGGATTTCCAATAGCAAGAACCCATTCTCCAACTTCTACGTTGTCAGAATTCGACAAAGGAATATATGAAAGATTATCAGCTTTTATTTGAATAAGAGCTAGATCTGTAGAAGGGTCTGTGCCTATTACTTTTGCCTTAAATACTCTGTTATCATTGAGAGTGACTTCAATGTCGTCTGCATCCTGAATAACATGATTGTTTGTTACTATAAATCCATGTTCGTTAATTATAACACCTGAACCCGTGCCCACTCTGGCTTGTGGTTGTTGAGTTCTGCCTGAATTATTAGGTCTTGTATTAGGCCCAAAAAAGTGACGAAATATGTCATCTTCAAAGAATTCGTGAAATGGACTGTTTTGCTGTCGGTATTGATTTGAATTTGCTCTTTGTAGTTGTGTTGATTTGATATGTACAACTCCAGGCATCACTTTTTTAGCGATTTTTGTAAATTCTAGTGGCACCATTTTCCCATCTTTGTTTACAGTGTAGGTTGCACCTACAATAGGAGTTTGCGAACTGTGTTCAATTCTAATGGTTTCTTTTTTGTTATCTTCAGTTAATTTATAAACCCCAAGGCTTATAGCACTTCCTAGAATAGCTGCAAGAACTATTGTTCCAAATTTCTTATAATTCATAATTTCCATAATAATTAAATTATAGTTATACATTATATTTCCATTTTATTCTACGTAGTATATTATTGATGGTGTTTTATGTAAAATAGCATTTGTGAAAAGCAATGGTTTTCTTGTTTGTGTTAATTGTTTTTTATGTATAAATGTGTTTGTTTTGTATTTTACCTAATATATGCAAATATTTAATTCATATTTAAATATGGGTGTGTAATTTAAATTAATGAATTGTTTGTAAAATTGTTTTACTAAAGTAGAAAAAATAACAATTTAGAAATGTTATAGTACTGTTAACGAATCCTATTTTTTGTTAATTGGATTAAATATAATAAAGAGCAAGGGCGGTATGCCCTTGTCTGTCAGCAATATTTATTGCAAAATGAAATTAATAATTGATATTATCTAAAAAGATATTGGAATTAATATCACTGGTAGACAAAGATACTTTGTGTAATACAATTCTAATGTCATGTTTGTGTTGACATAATGCATGTAAAGCCAGATAGTTAAATTGCTTTTGTAAATATATGTAAAATAATAAACTAGTATTTGAAAGCAGTCCCATCTGAGATTAATCAAAGTTTACTCTGTTTGTTTACCAAGATACTGTAAGTACTTATGCTTAATTTAAATTCGGTTTCAAATTTAGTTTCCTTTGTATAAAAATCATAACTTTTAATTCCAGAAGTTTATGAAAAATTAAATGATTTTTTTATGTAGAATATGTTTTAAATCTATTAGTTAATATAAAATTGACTTTTTGTTTTGATAAAAAATTGTTAGATAGGTTTGTTAGTCTATTATATATTTATCATATTTATACTTGCTGAAAAAGTTGATCTTGTTTTCTTTCTAAACAAAATATTTAAAAAGATATTTTCCTGTATTAATTTTTTTAGACAGTCTAACCAACTAATCCAATTTTAACTTTAAAATCTATTTAAATGAATCAAATTAATGAATGGCTTGCTGTTGTTGATAGTTTTATTGGCGGTAGCGAATGGTTTACATTTGCTCTTTTGGGTACAGGCCTTTTTTTTACTATTTATCTTAAATTTCCTCAATTACGTTTTTTTAGACATGCTATAAAAGTAGTAAAAGGTAAATATGACAAACCTGACGACAAGGGAGACACTTCTCATTTTCAGGCTTTGGCAACTGCATTGTCTGGAACAGTAGGAACAGGAAATATAGCAGGTGTTGCTTTTGCGATTTTCTTGGGTGGACCTGCTGCATTGTTTTGGATGCTTATGACCGCTTTTTTAGGTATGACTACAAAATTTGTTGAGGTGAGTTTGTCTCATAAGTATAGAGAGGTCGACGACAAGGGATTTATTTCGGGAGGTCCAATGTATTATATGAAAAATAAGCTGAATATGAAATGGTTGGCAGCTCTATTTGCGATTATGACTATTTTTTCATCTTTTGGAACAGGGAGTTTACCACAGATAAATTCAATCTCAAATTCAATATATAATACATTTGGTTTGGATCATAAGATTACTGGTATTGTGTTGGCAGTTTTGTTAGCTTTTGTTATTCTAGGTGGGATTAAAAGAATTGCAAAAGTTACAGAGAAGCTTGTACCTGCAATGGCTGTGATATATTTCATAGGTGCTTTGGCTGTGATATTCTATAATTATGAGAATATATTACCATCCTTGGTTTCTGTTTTTAAAGATGTATTTACAGGAACAGCTGCAACAGGTGGTTTCTTGGGTGCGAGTTTTGCATTTGCATTTAATAGAGGCGTTAATCGAGGTTTATTTAGTAATGAAGCAGGTCAGGGTTCTGCACCTATTGCTCATGCTGCAGCTAGAACCGAAGAGCCTATATCTGAAGGTATGGTTGCTATATTGGAGCCTTTTATCGATACAATTATTATCTGTACCTTAACAGGTTTGGTGATACTGTCTTCTGGAGTATGGAAAGAGAAGTTGCCTAATACTTTTCAGTCAGCAGATATGTATGTTTTGAATAGAGAATTTGATGATCAAAATGAGAAAGATCAAGCTTTATTATATGATTTCTTGGCGAAGAAAGATGAATCTATTTTATATACAGGGAATCTAAATGTTGATAACGGTGTAATAAATAATTCTTTGTCTATTTTTAATTCACGATCGGTGGCAGAGGATGTAAGAGTATATAAGAATAAAACCGATTTCTACACAGGTGATATTATAGTGGAAAAAGGAGTGGTTAAGACCAAGAAATTGTTATTTAAAGGAAAGTCATTAATGCATTCAGCTCCATTGACTGCTGAGGCTTTTTCGAGAAGTATACTTGGTGAGTGGGGTAGGTGGATTGTGTCTATCGGCTTGTTGTTATTTGCTTTTTCTACCGCAATTGCTTGGGCTTATTATGGCGGAAGATCTGTTACTTATCTTTTTGGAACAAAAGCTTTGTTGCCTTATCGTCTAATCTATTGTGTCGGCTTTTTTATTGCTTCATTTGCAGATACTACCATTATATGGACATTTTCGGGTATAACTATTGCTTTGATGACATTGCCTAATTTACTTGGAATAGTAATGCTTCATAAGGATATGAAAAACACTTTGACAGATTATATTAAGAAAATGAGAAAGGAATACCCAGGTGAAATATAGCTGTTTTGTAATATTTTATAACAAAGATAAAAACTATGATATCAATGTATATTATAGTTTTTTTTGTTTACTACTTATTTATCAAAGCCTAAAAACAATTAGAATATTTCATTAAAGTTCAGAAGTACTGTAAAATTAGGCAATGCAGCGTACCAACCCTTAACGGTGAAAGCTGTCCAATAATCTAGATAGTAGGCTATTCCGTCAATATAGAGCATCTTTATTTTACTTTCCAAATTCAAAGTGGTTAATTAATAAGGAGATATGAATTATCTGATTTACAAAAGTCTATAATTAATTATGATATACATAAAGAATCCAAAAGTATTGTAAAATTAGGTGTTACAGTTCACCAACCTTTAACGGTGAAATCAATTCAATCTTCTGAAAATGACAATGTATCAATAATATATAGTATGCTTTCAGGAGTTTTTACAACCAAGGTAGATAACAAAATATTAGTTTCAATTATCGAAAATTAATGAATTAACAAAAATATAAAATAGCTCAATAATTAAGCTATAAGAGAATTTAAAGATTCTTTTGTATAAGCTTATATGTTTCAAGATATAGTAAAATTAGGTGATACAGCGTACCAACCATTAACGGTGAAAGCTGTCCAATAATCTAGATAGTAGGTTATTCCATCAATATAGAGCATCTTTATTTTACATTTCAAATTCAAAATGATTAATTAATAAGGAGATATGAATTATCTGATTTATAAAAGTATATAATTAATTATGATATATATTAAAGGTTCAAAAGTATAGTAAAATTAGGTATTGCAGCTCACCAAACTTTAACGGTGAAAGCAATCCAATAATCTAGCTAGTAGGCTATTCTATCAGTATGGAGAATCTTTATTTTACTTTCCAAATGCAAAATGGTTAATTAATAAGGAGATTTGAATTATCTGATTTATAAAAGTCTAAAACTAATTATGATATCTACGAGAGGTCCAAAAGTATTGTAAAATTAGGCAATGCAGCGTACCAAC
>JAOARN010000006.1 GCA_025210485.1 Marinifilaceae bacterium
CTATCAGGAGGACGATTTTGGGTGTTGGATTTCGGAATCTACTAATTTCAAAATACTTTAATCATGTCAATCCTGTATAATCAATGAATCCTGTCAATCGTGTTAATCTTGTATAATCAATAAATCGTGTCAAATCATGTCCAATCATGTATACTTGCCATTATAACTTGTCAATCTTGCCAATATAGTATATATTAGCCATGCTTAATTTAAACCAATCTTAGTATAGAATATAAAATTAAAGAAATTATGAATTTCACTAATCAAAACACAGCCACCTGGATTAAACTATCATACTATTTGCTAGTATTCGTTTATCTAGGATCCATTGTTCTAAGCATACTTCAGCATTCTGAATATATGTACTATTTTCTTGCTTCATTTACTTTTATATTTATCTCATGCGTATGGTTCACATTAAGTCTAAACTTTAATTATATAATTTTCAAAGAAACAGATAATAGTATAATTTTTAGATATTATCCTCTTCACCCTTTTCATGATAAATTTAAATCAATAGAAATTCCTAAAAACAAATTATCTCATATTGTTATTAAGGAATCAGTATTTGGTTTAAAATCATCTTTAGAGTTATACCAGATTACAAATCAAGGTATTGCAAAATATCCTCCGCTTAGTATTTCGGCTTTAAAAAAAGAACAAAAATCAATTATATTTGAACTTTGCCAAAAGTATTCTCAAAATACCCCAAACTAGTTTTTAAAAACATAATAATTTCTGTAATCAAGAGTTTTTTATTATAAATAGGAAACTTATTTTTGCGATAATTCAATTAGTAAAAACATTTTATATCATGGCTGACAATAAAAAAGATAAAGTTTACAAGGCGGTACTAGTGATTCTTGCACTTGTATTAACAACTTTAGTAATATTCTATTTCAAAGAAAAAAGAGAAAACCAAAAATTTGTGAATCAAATCACAATTGAAAAAATAAACCTAGAAAATGAACTTCATTCATTGTCTCAAGACTATGATTCGCTTAAAACATCAAATGATACCATTAATGTTAGACTTCAAATGGAACAAGAAAAAATAGCGAAGCTAGTGGAGAAAATGAAAAAATTCAGAAATAATTCATATGCCGAACTTAATAAATATAAAAGAGAAATTGGAACTCTAAAAACTGTACTAAGAAGCTATATTGTACAGATAGACTCATTAAACGCAAAAAACAAACTATTAACGGAAGAAAACAGCAAGGTAAAGAAACAAATCTCTTGGGTTAAAGAAAGAAATGAGATGCTTCAAAAATCAAGCGAAAACATGAAAGAGATTATATCGCGTGCATCAAAACTTGAATTAGCAAATCTTATATGTATACCTGTAAATAGAAAAGGCAGACAAGTTAAAAAAGTTTCAAAAACTGTTAAGCTAAAAACAAGCTTTATTATCAGAAAAAATATCACCACTACTACAGGACAAAAAACTCTTTATGTAAGAATTACACGTCCTGACGATATTACTCTCGGAAATCCTGATAATGGTATGTTCAAATATGAAAATGCTGAAATTATGTACTCTGCAAAAAGAGATATCGAATTCGAAGGTGAGGAACTTGAGGTTGCTATATTCTGGAATAATGACAAAAGCTTGATTTCTGGTACATACAGGATTGAAATTTTCGCTGAAGGAAACCTTATCGGTACAACAAGTATGAAAATAAAATAAATCATATATTCATATAATTCATAGGCAAGATTATAAATATATCTTGCCTATTTTTTTACATAAAAATTTCTACAAAATGGATTTACATTTAATTTTATCTTTCTTAGGAGCAGCTATAATATTAAGTTTCTTGCCAGGTCCTGACAATATTTATGTTTTAACGGAAAGCCTTTCGTCTGGCGCAAAAAAAGGAATTGCCGTTTCTATAGGATTGTGCTGTGGTATCATGATTCACACAATTGCAGCATCTACTGGATTGTCTATTATTATCAAAAATTCGGTAATGGTTTTTAATATAATAAAATATTTGGGAGCAGCATATCTTTTATATTTGGCTGTAATGTCATATAAAGAAAAATCATTCGAATTGGACAATAATAAAGATAAGAAATCGACAAAAACTAATCTCGAATACATAAAAAAAGGCTTTCTTATGAATGTATTAAATCCGAAAGTTTCTTTATTTTTCATAGCACTTTTACCACAATTCATTACAAATAATGGCTGGAATCCTGCATACCAAATGATAATTCTAGGTTTTGTATTCATGCTTCAAGCCTTTTTTATTTTTAGTGGCATTGCTTTACTTTCGGGAGGAATATCAAAATATATGAGAAGTCCTCGGTTTTTTGTAGTTACAAAATGGATAAAAATAGTAGTATTAATAACGCTTGCAATTGGTCTAGCTTTATCAAGTCAATAAACTACACTTTATGGAAACTATACAATAACTTTTAATTTTAATTGTCTGAAATTAAATATTTATGATATCTAATCTTACCTATCCCCACATAATCTTATAAAACATAACACACTACGCATCAACATCTAAGACTGTGTTTTTTTATGATAATTAAGAACAAAAAAGCTTAAATATAAATGTTTATATTCAATCTTTTACCTTAAATTTGGGATATCAATCTCAATTTATCAGTCAAAAAACATGAACAAATTCTTAATCATTGTAAGTATTTTGTGTATTTCAAATATTGCTTTTGCACAAAATAATTCCGAAAAAAATAATACAAAGAAAGACTCTTCTTTATACTTTGAATTAGCAAACAGGAATTTTGTAAAAAACAATGAATTTGAATCTGAGCATGTGGAAGGATACACTCTTCTAGGCTATAATTTGAATGCCGCTGTCAAGTATATAATAAACAATAAAATTAGTATCAAAACAGGTATTGCTTTAATCAAATACTCTGGCATTCCAGATTATAGTACCCAAGAACCTATTTTCTCGGCATATTATAATCCTAATAAAAATGCTAGTATTATACTAGGAACTCTTGATAATTCGAATAATCATGGTCTAAAAGACTATCTCTTTCATAGCGAAAATCTGTATACTTATAATCCAGAGAATGGTATACAAGTAAAGATTAATTATCATAATTGGAAACTTGACACTTGGGTTAATTGGGAAAATTTTATTTTCGATAATGATCCCGAACAAGAAATGTTTACATTTGGACTCAACAGTAATCTTAGAATAAGTGGTAATGATAAAAATGCACTTAGTTTTCCATTCCAAGCAATATTCAAACACCGAGGAGGTGAAATTGATTTAAATGAAGACAAAATACAAACAATTATAAACTTGTATGCAGGCTTGAATAAAAAATTTCCAATAGCCAAAAATAGTCTTATCTTAAGCGCAGGATATCTATACTATCAGGATTCGTCAAATCAGAAAGAGTTTATTTATGATAATGGGGATGGTTTCGATATTGCTGCTAAATACTCTTACTTAAATTCAAATATAGGCTTAAAATATATTTATCTGCATAAGTTTGTAGCTCCTCAAGGAAATCCACTATATCAAAATGTCTCCTACTGCGATACAACAACATGCAAGGCAGAAAGAGAGTTCCTAGTAGTCGAATACAATTATAATAAACGATTAGCCAATGGGATTAGTTTTAGTGCTAATGTAGGTATTGATTACGACCTAACAGACAATCAAATAAACAACCAAGTTATGATTGCATTAAAAATAAATACAGATATACTTATTAAATCATTTAAAAAATAAGAATATCACCGCTCGATTATTTTTAAATTATCTATATTAATCATTTATGATATTTCCGAACTATCGGATTAACTGCTTTATTTACATAAAACTGATATTCTACTATTTGTGATTTTGAATTAATCAATTGAACCTTACCCATTATAAAATCATTAGGTATTCGTGAGATTATCTTTCCATCATGAATTAGAATATTCTCAAACCTGAAAATTTTAGATTTCAAGGAATCATAAAACATAAAATCATAACATTTATTCATAAATATTGATTTTACACTGATAAAATACTCACCTTCCTCATCAATAAGTTGTGAAACTATAAAATTTCTACTATTTATATCCATATTAAATGCTGCTTTCTTGTTTCGAACAATAAAAACCTCATCCGCTTTCTTTTCTTCCTCAGGCAAAAACATAAAAACTAGTGCTAATACCAACACTATCAATACAATAATAAAATATCGATACAATCTCATACTAGAATAAATTTAACTTGTGTATGGACTCGTTTACGTGTAAAAAATCATTTTTGTTTCATTTTTTTTAAACTTTGTTTTGGGTGCGGTGTATTAAAACAACAGTTCGAAAAAACAAATAGCTGATTAATATTCATAGAAATATACTAATTTAGATTAGGATAGACCTTAAAAATCAGTATTCTAAAACTGTAAAACAAAAGAATGAGTATATAATTGAATCTTCTGAAGATATACCATTCTCATATGGTGAAAATTTTCGCAAGCATTTGATTTTTCTGTTTCTAAAAATTAGAAATATCAACCCATATTTCATATTCACAAATACTTGCAGTAATAGTTAGAAATATTATTTCAATCAAAATATATTTTACACTCTTTACTCGTCTGAAATCTTCTAGTTCTGAAAAAGGCTTTTTTATTGTATTCATCCTTGTTTTATACTAACCTAATAATATTATGCATACTTAAAAACAAATATAAACAACAATACTTAAGTGTTTGAACTATGCGTTTTATCTCTCATGCGGAAGCCCTGATATCTGTAGATTTTATATTTCATCTCCTTATTCCGATAGAAAATGAAATCTAAATCAACGCTTATTGTAAAAAACACAACGCTTACAAAGTAATTTGCCACGCTCAAATAAAACATATTATATAATTATGTTAGTTTTATTATAATTTATTCCTTTATAGTAAAATGTAGGTTTTATAAGCTGAATTCATATGAGTGCAGTTAATGCATTATGATATATTAGCTTAAATATTAATTATTATAAACAAATCCTATTTGCGCTAATACAAGAATAAGTACAAAAAACGGTCGGATATGCCGATACAGCGACCATAAGTTTACTGATAGTTGGCTAATTAAAAATCAATTAATATGTTACAAAGAACATTTATTATTATGTTATTCAGTTGTTTTTTATTTTCGTGTGATAACAGTGATACATCTGAAAATATTACCACAGAATTAAATTTTTCAATTAAGGAAACAACTCTTGACACCGGATTGTCTGAACCTCTCGGATATAATGAATTGACAGTGAAAGCTGGAAAGTATAGTATTGATTATTGCGAAGAAAATTTTGGTAGTGTTAGCTTAGAACTTAATAAGTTGGTAAAGAACTCTTATAAATCTAAACCTTTGGAAAATGGATTCGGAGTAAGAATAAGAATTGCTACAGTAAAAACAAATTGCACTAGAGGAATTGGATATTAGATGCGGTTTAATCAAGCTTAGTGAAAAGGAAGAAGTTGTATTTCCAGAAAGAGAAAAATTAGCTAGAATTGATATAGATGAAGAAACTAAAACTATGAATATTGAATTTTTAGAACCCGTTGATTGGGAGAAACTCAGAAGTGAGTAAAACGGCATGCAACAAAAATTGACTTCAAAAAAAATATTTTTAAATTTCACTTAATGAGAACTATTATAATAAAGATATGCTTGCTTGCTTTATTTTTGCCTTCATGCGGCTACTGGCTTAATCCAAGATATGTCAAGATGTCTAAAAAGATAAGACAGGAATATGCCTTACCAGCACTTAAAAGCATCGATGAATATTATTCTAAAAAAGAAAAAATATATTCTATAAATGCTAGTAAATTGCGTGAACTAATACTAGAATCGAAACACACGAATATTTTAATTGCCTTTACAGCAAATTGGTGTTCTCCCTGTCATAAATCTATGCCTAAAATAAAAAGCCTTTTAGAAGAAAATAAAGATAAGCTTAAAATTGTATTTATTTCAAGTATTGATTGGCTAGAGGTTAATAGAGATAGATTATTCATCGATAAGTATGGTTTTGATGACCAAGCCTTATTATGTATAGATTTATATGAGTATGGAACAGAATATATGAATTGGAAAAGAATGAGTAGATTTATTAATGAGCTTACTCCTGACTATTCAGGAGAAATTAGTTTACCTAGCTATTTACTATTTAATAATAAAGGAAAACTAGTTTCACATTATCATTCAAACATAAATGTAAATTCTGTTAAATTAAAATAAAATGCAATAAACAATATCTATAATTAATGCCTTAGTATTAATTATAGATATTGTTGAAATTCAAATTAATAAGATTATATGTTGGTAGTAATCAGAATTCGCAATTAAACTATCATCTATATTTTATCTTACCCTATTATATTCTAAAATATTGCATAGTTAGAACTAATATATATTTTTAGTTAAACCCTAAATTAAATATGTTAAACCAACCGAAAATTCCTTTGTTCTTAAATAATAATTTTGTATTATTGCAAGCTTATTTTTTAATATGTAAAGTTTATTTTCGCTCAATGAATAATAAAATTCTCTTAATTAAAAATTCCAAAATAATAAAAAAAATACATCTGAAAGATATAACACATTGCATAGCGTCAGGTTCCTATACTGAGTTTTATCGTTTCAAAAATCTTTTAGCTGTTGAAACAAAAAATATAAAGAATTATAAAGACAAATTATTATCAGAGAATTTCATAGAGGTTTCTAGAGGTAAAATAATAAACTTATCATATATTAATGAAATAAGAAAAGAAACAGATGGTACTTTCATTATATTAAGCGATTATCTGAAATTTAAAATTGCAGTAAGAAGAATTAAGATAGTAAGACAGAGCTTCATAGACTCTTCCAAATGAGACTAATAGATGCCTTCTAGTATATTTATCTTGTAACTATTTTTAAATCTAAGCCAGAGTACGATAAGTAATTAACTAATTACAAATTCAAAAAAGTATCATAGAGTTGAGTATACATCATTCCAAAGTATAAACAAAACTAAGAAATATATCATCCCTATTTAGCCTCCCACATAGTACTTTTAGATATTAAAAATGCATTACAAACTACTACTACACCCACAAATATCAATAAATACAATATCTTAATCCTTAACCAATAAGACTAAGCATATTGTAAGAAATATTATATTAGATGAAATCAGGTTTTATAAGTATTATATTTATTCTTATTTTTACAGCTTAAACTAATATAATCCTAATAAGATATGTTAAAAAACTATTTCTCTGACAAGACAAGTATAAAGCATTACAAAAAAGCCATACTTATTTATTGGACTTGCTTCTTTGCTGTTATTCTTCTACTTACCGCCTTATTTATTGGAGTTTCGAAAGGTATGTTTGGTTTCATGCCCGACTTTAAGGAACTCGAAAATCCAAAAAGTAGTCTTGCTACCGAAATTATTAGTAGTGATGGTAAATTATTAGGTAAATATTATTTCCAGAACAGAACTTATGTAAAGCATAACGAACTAAGTCCATATCTTGAAACTGCACTTGTTTCGACAGAGGATGCTCGTTATTATTCCCACTCTGGGATTGATGCCATTGGTCTTGTTCGTGTAGGTATGGGTGTGATTACTGGTAACCGAAGTGCTGGTGGTGGTAGTACCTTATCGCAACAGCTAGCTAAAATGCTATTCCCAAGAAAGAAATTTGATAATATTTTCTCTATAATTTTCAGAAAATTAAGAGAGTGGGTTATCGCTGTCAAATTGGAAAAAAACTATACAAAAGAAGAAATCATTGCAATGTATCTTAACAGATTCGATTTCTTAAATCTTGCTGTTGGTATAAAATCTGCATCAAATATATATTTCAATACTCAGCCCGATTCTCTTAGAATTGAACAAGCTGCTATGCTTGTTGGCATGGCTAAAAATCCTTCATTCTATAATCCTGTACGAAGAGCTGAAGAAACAAAGATTAGAAGAAATGTTGTTCTTAATCAAATGGTAAAATTCGGTAATCTTGATAAAACAGAATGTGATTCTCTTAAAAAACTCGATCTTGGTCTTGATTTTCATAGAGCCGATCACCGAAGTGGTCCTGCACCATACTTTCGAGAATATCTTCGCGAATTTCTATCTGCAAAAAAGCCAGTTCTGAAAGGTGATTCCGAAAATGCAAAAATTAGATATAAAAGAGCATTAAATGAATGGAATAATAATCCTTTTTACGGATGGTGTAATAAAAATAAAAAAGTAAATGGTGATTATTACAATCTTTACAAAGATGGTATTAAGATATACACCACCATCGATTCGAGAATGCAAAAATATGCTGAACTGGCTGTAGCTGAACATTTAGGCATGGATTTGCAAATGAAATTTGATGATGAAAAAAAACATAAAAAACATCCGCCATATTCAAATGATGTATCGGAAGAACAGGTTGAAAGAATGGTGAAAAACTCTATTAGATGGAGTGAAAGATATAGAGTTTTGAAGAAAGTTAAACGATTGGACAATGATTCAATTATGAAAATATTCAACACTCCTACAAAAATGAAAGTTTTTAGTTGGAAGGGCGAAATTGATACTTTAATGACTCCACATGATTCTATTCTTTACTACAAATCATTCTTTAGAGCTGCAATGATGTCTATGAACCCTCTAACTGGTGAAGTAAAGGCATATGTTGGTGGTCCTAATTTTAAACACTTTAGCTATGATATGGTATCGAAAGGTCGAAGACAGGTTGGATCGACTATCAAACCTATAGTATACACTTTGGCTATGCAGGAGGGTTTAACTCCTTGTGACAAAGTCCCTAATATACCTCAAACTTTCATTATGCCTGATGGAAAACCATGGACTTCAAGAAATTCAACTAAGGCAAGAAGTGGAGAAATTGTTAGTCTGAAGTGGGGACTTGCACACTCTGTTAATAATATATCTGGATGGGTATTGAAACAAACCAATCCTGAATCAGTGGTAAAAATGGCGCACAAAATGGGTATAACTAGTAAAATAGATGCTGTTCCTTCAATTTTCCTTGGTACCTCAGAAATTAGCGTTAAAGAAATGGTGGGTGCATATTCTTCTTTTGTCAATAAAGGTGTATATATCAAACCTCGATTAATTAGCAAAATTGAAGACAGTAAAGGAAATTTAATCTCTAAGTCCATCGCTCAAAAAAACGAAGCAATGGATGAAAAAACAGCATATCTTATTACAAACCTGCTTAAAGGCGTTGTCGAAAGAGGTACTGGTATGAGACTTTGGATAAAATACGGACTTAAAAACCCAATAGGTGGTAAAACTGGGACTACTCAAAACCACTCAGATGGATGGTTTATGGGCATTACACCAGAGCTCGTTTCGGGTGTTTGGGTTGGTGCCGAGGATAGAGCTATCCACTTTAGAGGAATCAAATACGGACAAGGAGCTAATATGGCTTTACCTATTTGGGCTTTATATATGCAGAAAGTATATGAAGATAAATCTCTGAACATTTACCAAGGGGACTTTCCTGAGCCTGCTGGATTCGATATCAACTTGGATTGTGATGATGACAAAAAGGCTAAAAAAGACGAAGAGGAAAATAACAGTGAGGAAATTGAAGACGACAGCTTATTTTATTAGGATTTAGCAATATGGAAAGTCTTAAAATTGAAAATTTATCAAAGAAATATGGCAATGAGCATGCTCTTGATAATTTAAGTTTTGAATTAAATAAAGGAGAAATAGTTGGTCTTCTTGGTCAAAATGGAGCTGGCAAATCTACTCTTATGAAAATTATTACCGGAGTTATTTCAAAAGACTCTGGTAAAGTTTATATTATGGGGAAAGATATAGATTCAGATCACAAAGAGGCTAAAAAACTTATTGCTTATCTTCCCGAAAACAACCCTCTGTACAAGGATATGTATATTCGAGAATATTTGGATTATGTAAGTTCTTTTTACAATATTGAGAACAAAGTTCAGAGAATTGAAGATATAATTGATATCACTGGTCTGAAACCTGTATCAACTAAAAAAATATCGCAACTTTCAAAAGGTTATAAACAAAGAGTTGGTATAGCTCAGGCAATAATTCATGATCCTGAAATATTAATACTCGATGAGCCCATTTCAGGTCTGGATCCTATCCAATTAATTGAAATAAGAGAGCTTTTAACAGAGATTGGGAAAAATAAAACAATTCTTATTTCATCGCACATACTGCAAGAAATAGAAGCTGTTTGCAATAGAATTGTAATAATTAATAATGGAAAACTTATTGAAGACAAAACTATAGATCAATTACACAAACAAACTATAAAAGTAGAGTTTAAGAACAGTTTTGATAAAGTTAATTTTAATTCCTTAGCAAATATTGATAGTATAGTTGAACAATCTGATAGAAGTTTTATTCTATACGCTAATGAGGATATTAGAGAAGATATTTTCAATCTTGCAGTAAAATTAAACAATCCAATTCTTGAAATAAATAAAGAGGTTTTCAAACTCGAAGATCACTTCAAAAATATTGCTTAAAGAAAAGCCCCGATTTGTATCGTGGGCTTTTTTTAATCTCTTTATTAAAATGGAAGATCATCTTCTGATAATGCAGGAGGAACATCATCTGCAGTGAATTCTGGCATTTCTGGTACTGGTGAATCAGTAACTTGAAGCTTTTCAATTCTCCATGCCTCTAAATTTGAAAAATAGTTAACTTTTCCATCTTTTTCCCATTTTCTTCCTCTGATATTGAATGAAACTTTTATTTGCTCATTCTCATTGATTGGCTCAAGTAAATCACATCTATCTTGAGTTAATTGAAACTTGATAAAATCATTCCATTCAGAGTTTCTTTCATTCTCAACTTCAATTACAAAGTCTCTTTTCTTGAATCTTTCTGTAACTTGCTGTGACTCGTCTTTAACGATTAATTTTCCAGTAATTTCAAAATTCATACTTAGATATTTATTTTATATATTTTATTCCTTTATTGTCTAATATGATACCATTCAAACACTCAAAAAACTAGTCTTCAATTGATAAACTGTCTGAAGTTTCATTCATAAAATCAAAATCATCGAAATCCTCTTCTTCTTCAATTGTAATACTTAGAATACGGTCTCCTTGTCTAATCTTATCAACCACCTCAAGTCCTTCGATTACTCTACCAAAACAGGTATGTATTCCATCTAAGTGAGCAGTACGTGCACGACTATGACAGATAAAAAATTGAGAACCACCAGTGTTTGGTTCACCAGTATGAGCCATCGATAATACTCCTCTGTCATGATATTGATTTCCAGCCGAAGTTTCACATTCTATTGTATATCCTGGATCACCGGTTCCATCACCATTTGGGCATCCTGCTTGTACGACAAAATTACGAATTACCCTATGAAAAGTAAGATTATCATAAAAACCCTCTCTTGATAGTTTAATAAAATTCTCTACAGTTCTAGGAGTATCTTCATCGTATAATGCCACTGTCATCTCTCCCTTTTCTGTATTGATAATTGCGTTGAACATTGTATTTGTATTTTTATTATTATATATATTTTTGTTGTCTGCTACAATATCAATTTAAAAATAAATCTATTCCTTCATACAAAAAAGACATATTCTAAATTAGCCTAAAAGACATAATATTAATAATGTTTTTATTTAGTTTAATATTTTAAGGGTAAAAATACACAAATTAAATCTTTCATTCATTAAAATATTTAAATAAGATTAGATTTTTTGATTAATTAATACTTTCGACACATCACAAAAAAAGCACAGATGACCATGCCATCTGTGCTTTTCCATTATATTTTAAAAAATACTTTACTTGAATAGTTTCATTACGTCATTTGCATTGGCAAATAGCAATAATCCCAACAGCAGCACCATACCTGCTATCTGAGCATATTCCATAAATTTGTCACCTGGCTTTCTTCCCGTAATTATCTCGTATAATAAAAACATTACATGACCACCATCTAATGCTGGTATTGGAAGTATATTCATTACTGCTAATATTATAGATAACAATGCCGTTAAATTCCAAAATGCTTGCCAATTCCAACTAGCTGGGAATATATTACCTATGGTTAAGAATCCTCCTAATGACTTATATCCTTGAGCTTTTGATGAAAATATTAATTTAAATTGCTTAATATAATTAGCTATGCTTGCAAATCCTTTATTGATACCAGCTGGAATAGATTCAAAAAATCCATATTCCTTAACTTTATAGTCAAATTTGATGGATGGATTTTTCCCCATTACTCCAATTTTTGCTGTTTTATCTAATTTCAAATGAATATTCAAATATTTATCTGATCTTTTGACATTCAACACAATCTCTTTTTCTGGACGTGCCTGTAGATATGAGATAAATTGATCTAGGTAATCGAACTGTACACTATCTACCCCAACAATTTCGTCATTCACCTTAAGTCCAGCTTTATTTGCTAATGATTCTTTTGCAAAATTTGCTACTATATATGGTCCAAATGGATATCTTAATGATATTAACGGATTTACATCAAAGCTTTCACTCGATCTTGCCATTAATTTTGGTACAAACCATTCCGGAATATCTATTGATTTTTGTTCAGCTTTTCTTATAAGCTGAATTGTTTTTGCTTCACTGAAAAGTATTTCAGAGGTAATTGATGAAAATCTTTCAATCTTTTTATTATCAAGACTTACAATAATATCACCATTTTCAAGCCCTATACTTTGTGCTAATGAATCACAAACGATTCCATATTTGGCATTTTCTGCTGGCAAATATGTATCACCCCATGTAAATAACACTCCTATATAGATAGCAAATGCCAATACAAAATTTACTAATACTCCTCCTACCATAATTAGTAGACGTTGCCATGCTTTTTTGGATCTAAATTCATACGGTTGCGGCTCTTGTTTCATCTGCTCTTTATCCATCGATTCGTCGATCATACCAGATATTTTAACATAGCCTCCTAAAGGCAACCAACCTATTCCATACTCGGTTTCGCCTTTTTTGAACTTAAATAGGGAGAACCATGGATTAAAAAACATATAAAATTTTTCAACTCGTGTCTTAAATGCTTTTGCAAATAGGAAGTGTCCCATCTCATGAAGCACTACAAGAATTGATAAACTAAGTAAGAATTGCGTTACTTTTACAAGAATTTCCATTTATATTATTTTTATTTATTTGCTTATTATGTTACTTCTTTGGTTATTGAATCTGAATATTTATGCTCATTTTATTCAAAGAAGTCGCAATATAAGAAAAATAAATTAATTGTCTATTTTGATTTATGTTAAGCTAAACAGTCTGTTTTATTCTCTTATATAAGCTTTTATTATTTTACTAAAAATTTACTTGCAATCATTGATTTAGCCATTAGTCTAACCTCTCTGTCAGTTACAATATAATCCTCCAGTTTTGCCTCTTTCACAAAATCAAACTTTGTCATACATTGTTCTATAATATCACTCATTTCAAGAAATGCAATCTTGTCTTTTAAAAAGGCATCCACTACTACTTCATTAGCTGCATTGAGTATACATGGCATATTTCCACCCTTATCCATCGCATGATATGCCAAATCTAGATTCCTGAACAAGTCTGTATTTGCTTTCTCAAAATTTAATTCTGGATAGTCCATAAAATTAAATCGCTCTAATTGGCAATCCATTCTATTTGGGTATGAAAAAGCATATATTATTGGTAATCGCATATCTGGCAATCCCATTTGAGCTTTAATCGAAGAATCTGAAAATTGAACCAGAGAGTGAATTATTGATTGTTTATGAACAATTACGTCTATCTGATTTGGTTGAAGATTGAATAACCATTTTGCTTCAATAGCCTCAAAACCTTTATTCATAAGACTGGCAGAATCAATACTAATTTTGTTGCCCATATCCCAATTTGGATGTTTCAATGCATCACAAGCTTTTGCTTTAGAGAGAAAATCTAAATCTTTTCCTCTAAATGGGCCGCCCGAAGCAGTAAGGTATATTTTTTCGATATCTGAATGACATTCACCTGTTAAACATTGAAATATAGCTGAATGCTCTGAATCAACAGGTAATATAGCAACATTGTTCTTTTTTGCTAAATCCATAACTATCTCACCGGCAACAACCAATGTTTCCTTATTCGCTAATGCTATATCTTTTTTTGCCTTGATTGCACTTATGGTTGGGAGTAATCCTGAATAACCAACCATTGCGGTCAATACTATATCAATTTCAGGATATTCAACAACCTCACATAATGCTTGGCTCCCTGATTTTATATCAATATCATATGATGCAAGAGCAGTTTTCAGTTGAGCATACTTATTTTCATTTGCTATAACAACCGTTTTGGGTTTAAATTGTATGGCTTGCTCTATCAATAAGTCAATATTATTATTGGCTGTTAGTACACTGACAGTAAATTTATCCGCAGTTTTTTCTACAATATCAAGCGCTTGAGTACCTATTGAGCCAGTTGAGCCCAATATAGCTATATTTTTTTTTGTCATTAATTTTCCTTTGAATTTTAACTTAGAATTTGATATAATCCTCTGGATTAATTGGTTTTCCGTTATGCCATAATTCAAAATGAAGGTGTGGTCCAGTCGTCAACTCACCCGAACTTCCTAACAAAGCTATTGCTTCTCCAACTTTTACTTGGTCCCCTTGCTTCTTTAGTAATTCTGAATTATGTTTATATACTGATATCAAATTATTCGAATGTTGTATCTGAATTACATATCCAGTATTTAAGGTCCATTCCGAAAGAATAACTACACCATCCAAAACGGCTGAAATTCTATCATTTGTGGCACCAACAATATCTGTCCCAAAATGTTCTTTTTTATTATCAAATCGAGAGGAAACCATACCTGTTATTGGCGGGAAGAAATGTAATCCCGACAATCCTTTCTTCTTTTTTTTATTCTCGATTGTTAAATTAAATCTCTCATCCTCTTCATGTGCTAAACGGAATAGTGAATCACTTTTTGATTTCTTAAATTTTACATTTTGGTATCTTGGATTATTAGACAAATTTGATTTAGTCTCTGGAATTGCATCAAATTCTCTACCATCCATAACATTTTTTATACCTTCAAAGAATCGATCTCTTTTGTGAAGCTCTTGTTCCAATGAATCCACCAGTATCGCTGTATAATGAATTTGCTTTCTCATTTCGCCACTCGGGTAACCAGGAATATACTCTCGCAGAGGTGTAAATGCTATCAACATAGTTACAAGGCACACAACCGCAATAAAAAAGCTTGCTAGGAAAGTAATTACATTCATAAATGAAAGCCTGAAACTAAACTTCACCGCAAATGTTGATTCGTTAGAAACTGTTAGCTTATATTTATATTTTAATTTTTCTAGTATTGACTTTTTCTTTCTTTCGGTCATGATTCGCTTTGTTATTTGTTATTCAATAAGATAAGACTATCGGTCTGGAATGGGTCAGTAAGGCTTCAATTTGAATTTAAAGTCACTTAGCACAAAAGTAAAGAAAATGAAGATTCAATTAATATAAAATGAGTTAATTTTTTTATGTTTTGATAATATTCAATACAACAACAAAAAACAAACAGTTTTTTTACACCAAAATTCATATCGCCCGAAAATTAACTTAAAAGATAAAAAATACAAAAACATAAAAAAAGCCTTGTATATCAATCGATACAAGGCTATATATTTATTTTAATTTAATTTCTATGCTCTAAAAATAATATCTCCCTCATGATTAAAATAATTCTTATATAAATTAGCAGTTATACAAGAATGAACAGGAAGGATATATACAATATCTCCCACTCTATAATTTCCTATCTTAGAACTAGGAACTGATATAGTACCATGCTCTTGTGATAATTTAGAGACATACATTCCTGGAATAATATCATCAAAACCAACAGTATCAGCAGTACCTTTACTATCAGCTATTAAACCATATATCTCTTTGCCATCAAATTCTATACTCTCTTTGGAGATATGGACAGATCCACCCATAACAACAATTTCTTCTCGCTCAGGATATATTCCTACTACAGGACAAGCAACTGTCATAGCTATTTGAGATACAGAACAAGCTCCTAGCTTATGTTGCATCACATCATAAAAAATAAAATTACCTGGTCGCAATTCGTCAATACCTTCGAATTCTTCACAGATACTACAACTAGGGGTGTCTCCCAATGAAATTATCATATCTGGATAATCCGCTATATATTTTTGTTTTAATTCTACAAATCTAGCTACTGAACTGTTGTGAATTTGTTTTATTTCTGAAACAGATTTAGCATTATAGGTGTCGCCTGAATGTGCTAAAAAGCCTTTAAAACTTAAAAATTCACTTTTCTTAATCACCTCAAGAATTTTATTAATTTCTGTTTCATTTTCTGGCAATAAACCTGTTCTATGATAACCCAAATCGATCTCTATAAATACACCCATATCGAAAGCTGTGTTGCTCGAAACAAACTGTGCTGTTTCGTGGCTATCGATAGTTATATTTAAGTTAACACGCTCGGCCAAAGAATTTAATGATGCAATATCTAGAATATTTACAGGGAAAGCAATAGTAATATCATTCCAATCCTCAGCAAAATATTCTGCCATTTGAATAGAGGAAACTGTTATTTTTTCAACAGACTTTTCCCGAAACCAGCTAGCTATATGTAATGATTGGTGAGTCTTAAAATGAGGTCTAAAACTTATACCTCTTTCTTTAAATTTTGAGACAAAAACATCAATATTTGCCTTACATTGCTTCTCATTTAATATAAGTTCTGGTTTACAAATCATGATAATAGGATAAAAAAATTAAAGTAGTGTATATTATTAAATCAAAGCTCGCTTGTTTTAATATTCAAACAAATACTCAGAAAATAATCAAATACCAATCATTACTCTAATTATAGATAATCAATATACAATTACAACTGCGCATTTATCAACTTATGTTTTTATAGGTATTTATAAAAAAACACCTCCTTAACATATAGTTAGATTTATAAATTAGTCTTGAATCAATCCTAATTTATAAATCTGCGTAAAAGTATAATTTTATATTGATTAATTGAATGAGTTTTTAGCTTTTTTCAAAGTAATATCAATCTTATGAATTATAGGATAAAATCCTATATCATCAATTAAGTTTCTTGCGATATATGCCTCCAACTGTACTCTTATTGTTTCTCCTGAAAGTGACAGTCCTTTATTATCTCTCTTAACTCCCTTGTTTTTAGCATAGTTTACAAACTTAGTTAATATGTCAATTTTGCTTAGATAGGATTCGATTTGCTTGTAATTTTTTAATTTAGAAAACTCTTTTCTATGATTATCAACATATTCAAAAGCAAATTTATATACTAATCCTTTTTGACGTAATTTCCTGAAATATTCAGAGTAACCTGTAGTGTCAACTGGTACAAATATGTCTGGCATTATTCCTCCTCCACCATACACTATATTTCCTCCAGGAGTTGTAAATTTCAATGAATCATTAAAATGTATGGAATCTGCCTGCTGTAATTCTCCATGCAAAAATCTTTTATTTATATCATTATAATAATCGAATTTTCCTTTATCATATGGTTTCTGAATACACCTTCCTGTTGGAGTATAATATCTTGCAACTGTAAGTCGCAATGCCGATCCATCTGACAAATTTCTTTGTTCCTGTACTAATCCTTTTCCAAATGATCGTCTTCCTATAATCTTTCCTCTATCGTTATCTTGAATTGCGCCTGCAAAAATCTCACTTGCCGAAGCTGAGCTCTCGTCTATCATAACATTTATTGGCAAATCCTTAAACCTTCCATTTCCTGTTGAGTGATATTCGTATCGTTTTTGAGCTTTTCCCTCTGTATAAACTATCATCTTGCCTTTACCCAAAAACTCGTTTATCATATTTGTAGCTTCTGATAGATATCCACCCGAGTTTCCTCTTAGATCAACAATTAGTTTTTGCATTCCTTTGGAATTTAGATTTTCAAGAGCCTCCGAAAATTCAAAATAAGTTGTTGCAGCAAACCTACTCACTTTTATATAACCAATTGACTTGTCTATCATATATGAAACATCGACACTTGCCACTGGTATTGAGCCTCTAGTTAGTTTAAAGTTTATTAAATCCTTAGTCCCTTTGCGTTTGACACCTAATTTCACAGAGCTCCCTTTTGGTCCCTTTAGGCGTTTCATTATATCTGTATCTTTAAGCTTTTTACCCGCTATAATTGAATCGTCTACCATTACAATTCTATCTCCCGCATGTATTCCTGAGCTTTCTGATGGCCCTCCTTTTATAACTTGTACTACAGTGACTGTGTCCTTATGCATAATAAATTGAACACCGATTCCACCGAAATTACCTTTCAGTTCATCGTTTACTTTGTTGAAATCTTTGGCAGGAATATAAACTGTATGGGGATCCAAATCTTTTAGTAGTGCAGGTATTGCTTTTTCTACTAAACTGGTTTTACTTATAGTATCGACATAGTCGTTTTCTATCATTTGTAATACAAGATTCAACTTTAAATCTCCCGATTTTAAATTAAGTAAAGGATTACTATTGGATGCATTCTTCTGTAAAACAGAGTTTAACAGCATTCCTGAAATAATACTAACTACAACAATCAATGGTAGTAATATTTTTGCTGATTTCTTCATCTTTTTATTATTTCATTTAACAATACAAGTTATTAACTAGGCTATATTTTCTTGAATAGCAAAATAATTATAAGCTTCTCTAATATTATTGGTTTGGAAATACGAATAAATTGAAAAGATTTATTCATATATGTACATAACAATCTATTTTGTTTCCATACAGCAATCTGCCAGTTCTACGTAAACAGTCTCTATATTAGCTCGCTTCAACAAATCTATCCCTTCTGTGGAATGGTACATCTCCGAAAAAACAACTCTTTTTATCCCTGCCTGAATAATTAATTTTGAACACTCGATACATGGTGAAGCAGTAACATACATTGTTGCTCCAAGACTGCTATTACCAGTTTTCGCAACCTTAGTAATTGCATTAGCCTCGGCGTGCAATACATAAGCTTTAGTCTTTCCAGAGCAATCTTCGCAAACATTTTCAAATCCCGATGGAGTTCCATTATATCCGTCTGAAATTATCATCTTATCTTTAACAATCAACGAACCAACTTTTCTTCGAGCACAATATGAATTCTCAGCCCAAATCATTGCCATTCTTAAATATCTCTCATCCAATCTTCTCTGCTTTTCTTCTGAATTTTCAAAATGTCTTAAGTCCATTATCTAAACTATTAAATTCTAAGTAAAATTACAATCATATAATCATAATATGTTTGCCGCTATTATATATTATATTCAAGCAAATATATATTAAATGTAATCTATTACTGTTAATATTCGAATAAAAAAAACCGAATCAAAACATTATTTTGATTCGGTTCTTATAAATATCTATATAATAAGATATTATTATATAGTCATGATATCAGATTCTTTAGATGCAAACAATTCATCTATCTTCTTTCCATAACTATCTGTAAGTTTTTGAACATCTCCTTCAGCATCTTTTTCTTCATCTTCTGAAAGTCCTTCTTTAATTAATTTTTTTAAACTATCATTAGTATCACGTCTGGTATTTCGCACTGAAACGCGTGCACCTTCACATACTGACTTTGCTTGTTTTACTAATTCCTTTCTTCTTTCTTCTGTCAATGCAGGTATATTAATTCGGATTACCTCACCATTATTATCAGGGTTAAAACCTAAATTTGATATTAAAATTGCTTTCTCTATTGGACCTATCATTGACTTTTCCCATGGCTGCACTGCAATTGTTCTTGGATCTGGAGTACTTACGTTTGCTACCTGGCTAAGGGGTGTCATACTACCATAATAGTCTACCATTACTCCCTGTAGCATACTTGCATTGGCTTTACCTGCACGGATTTTAACCAATTCTCTTTCAAGACGCTTTAGAGATTCCTCCATTCTTTCTTTTGCATCGTCTAGATATAATTCTACTTCTTCTGACATAGGTTTATTTTTTTATTTTCTTTTATTATCGAATCTACAATAATACATAAGTATAAGAATAAATACTTAATTATTATACTTATTGTTGACAAAAATATAAATTTTAAATCTAAAACAATAGTCTATTTTGTAAAAGCGAGTACCTAATATCCTTTATTTTATTAATATCAAAATTAAATAAATTAATATCTTTTAAACTTCGTTGTGGTGATTTAGTATAGATTCTTCCCGTCTATTTGTAGATATTTATTTACAGCAAAATACGAGGAGAACCAAGTAATAAATGCTCCAATCCCCATCACAACAAGATATAATCCTATTAGCAATCCCAAATGTTCAAACGAAATAAGACCTTTCTGCTTATCTGTAATAAAATATATGGTTAAACTAAGACCTAAATTTGCAATCAAACCTCCCACAATACCATAAAAAACACTTTTCATAACAAATGGAAGTCTGATAAAAGATCGCGTTGCACCTACCAATTGCATGGTATATATTATAAATCGCTGTGAATAAATAGAAAGGCGCATAATATTATGAATGAGGGTAAATGAAATCAGAAAAAATATAGCACTCAATATTAAAATAAAGTAACTGATTTTTCTGACATTACTATTCACAAAATTAATGACCGACTTCTGATATCTTATTTCTGCTATATGCTTATTAGCCATTAAATTTTGCTGAATTATCGCAATACTATCATTATTAGTATACTCTGCATATAATTTAATATCTATTGTTGGCTTCAAAGGGTTACTTCCCAAAAAATGTATAAAATCTTCTCCTAATTCTTTCTGTAAACTCTCGGCCGCTGTCTCTTTATCAACAAAACTTGTGGATTTCACAAAATCAGAGGCATCAAGTTGTTTTTGTAATTTTAAAATATCAATTTCTCTAGTATTGGACTTAAGACTAATTGAAAAACCAATATTTTCTTTCACATACTTGGAAAGATGATTAGCATTTAAAATTAGTAATCCTATTGATCCTAATAGAAATAATACCATTGATATACTTACAATTAATGTAATGTAGGAAGTTCTTAATTTACGACGCTTATTAGATTGAGATTTCATCTTTATTTTATGTTTCTATTTAAGTAGTTTTATCGACTTTGTTTAAATTTAATAATCACATATAAATAATGCACTTTGCTACATTCTGTATTAAGTTAACACACAAACACATAAAGCATAATCTTTTTATAATTTAAACATTTGTCATAAATATAGATATTCAAAAGCAATGGGCAAATTATTTACATATTAATTTATAGCCTTTGCATCTGTTTTTTCCTCTATCGCCGAACTATCTGTGATTGCTGGCATACTATACAAATCCAAACGAGATTTATACAAATCTACTCTAGACATAAATTCCTTCATGTTTTCTTTTTTAACAGGAGCAACTGAAGGCGCCTTTAAGCTCAGTGGATTTATTGCTTTTCCATTTTTAAAAACCCTAAAATCTAAATGTGGTCCAGTTGCCAAACCACTTGCTCCAACATATCCTATCACTTGACCTTGCTTTACACGCACTCCAGGTCTTATGCCTTTTCCAAATCGAGAAAAGTGCATATAAGTTGTTGTATAAACACTATTATGCTTTATCTTAACGTATCTTCCTCCTCCACGTCTCTGATATCCCTTTTTTACAACAAGACCATCTCCTATGGCAAGAACTGGAGTCCCTGTTGGTGCTGCATAGTCAATCCCATGATGAGCTCTATATCGCTTCAAAACAGGATGAAATCTACGATTTGAAAACCTAGAACTAATTCTTGAATATTTTAAGGGAGCTTTTAGAAAAGTTTTTTGTAGACTATTACCTTCTTCATCAAAGTAACCATCTTTCTTATCTTCACAATATGAAAAAGAATAATTACTATGTCCTGAATGGACAAAATTAGCAGCTACAATCTCAATTTTATTTATAGGCTTATCCTCAACAAAAGCTTGCTTATAACAAACCATAAATTTATCACCCTTGCCTATTCCAAAAAAGTCAATTGTCCATGCATATACATCAGCTAAGTCTACAGCTAACAATGGACTTGCTCCTGTTTCCTTTAACGCCAACCACAATGATGAGTTAATATCACCAGCTATTGTTTTTTCTTTCCATATCACTAACTTCTCGCCTTTGTATATATTTTCATGATTATGGATATCAAAAACAACATATTCTGTCTTATTATTTTCATAAATAAAATATTCGGCTTTACTAATATCATCCTTATCAAAGAGTATAGTGTATTTATTCCCGGTTCTAAATCGTCTTACATCAAAAACTGATCTTGATTTATTGGCAATTTCATTTATTACAGCCTGAGAAACATTATAATTATTTAAGATATCAGATATACTTTCATTGCGTTTTATCTTCGAATCTATTACAAAGAAATCATTTATCGAAAATCCATATTTCTTATGAAGTTCAGGTGATTGAGTTGAGTCAATCAATAAATTTCTATGTACATACTCTAAATTCTCTTCTTGTGAGTCAGACAATTTAAATATAAAAATAGCCAATGCTGTTAGTAGCAATACCCCGAATATATATTGTATATTTTTCTTCATTTTAAAACTTTATAATTACTCGCTAAAATACAAATTATAATGCCAATGTCAATAAGGCAATAAAAAACCATTAACACACAGACTTATCAACAAACTAAACACATGAAAATAAAACAATTAACAATACTTATCAACAATGTTAACAAACCAATATTAACGTATACATAAGAATAGAAAAAAGATGAAAATCTACAATTAAGGAAATACTTTTAAAGCTATCGACTGTTTTATGACTCTAAAACCTAATCATCAGTTTGATTATTCAGTTAACAAATATACTAAAAATACAGCAAACAACTTAACAATAAATTATTCTGATTTAAGTACATGATTGCTAAATCAAATACTAAAACCAGAATAATAAAAGAAAAATGGGGTGCAAAAGTATTAATTATTTTTACATTTCCATTAACATATTCGATATTTTTTCAATTAAGTGCTTATTATTTAGCTTAAAACTCAACTCTTCTTTTATTATTTCTAGCTTTTTCTGACAACTACTAAAGATAAATATTGGCAATTTTATAGATTCTTTAATTTCAATTTCTTCATTAATATTAGATTCAATATCTTTTACTAAAACCGAAATCAATCTTGATTTTGATATCCTCAGTTGTATTTTAAATTGCTTATCTTTTTCATGATATTCGCTTTCCAATATTGAATTTGCCGAATATTCATAATTCCATTCCCAACTTCTATATTTAGTTTTCACTAAATTATGTACTTCTAATTCATCATACTTATTAAGCCGCAATTCCTTAAACTGATTACTATTTTTTTTAAATTCTTCTATTATCAATTCTTCTATTTTAACTAAACCTAAACCCGTTAAATCTTTTATATTCCCTACCTGCGACCTAATTGAATCAACTGCTTTATGCTCAAATTTAAATTTAGGCTTTAGTAACTTATTTAATTCCGATAAGTCCGATTCTATAAGTAAGGTTCCATGCTGTATTACTCTATTTTTACTAATATGTGTAGAATTTCCAGATATTTTCAAACCATCTACATAAATACTATTACTATTTTTAAATTCAAGCTTCAATCCTATTTTTTCCAAACAGTTTATTATTGATAAATATCTATCTTCAATTTTATCTGGATAATCAGTCTTTTTTGTATATAAAAAACTAAAATTCAAATTCCCCTTATCATGATATACTGCTCCTCCTCCAGATAATCTACGCACCAAATTTACCCCTGATTCAAAACACTTATTTAAATCTAATTCAGCAAAAACATTTTGATGTTTCCCAATTACTACAGCTCTATCATTCTGATAAACAAACAATACATCCATATTGGTTTTATTTAAGATATATTCCTCTGCTGCTATATTAAAGTATGGGCAATTCGTATTACTTTTTAGTAGATGCATTATGTTAATATTTTGGACATAAAAAAAATCGTAATAAATATCCGATTTATTTATTACGATTTATATAAATGTAAAGCAAAATAACAATTGATAGTTATTAATTTTTTTATTATTCAGCTACTGGTGCTTTTAATTTAAATACAACATTTGCTGATGACTTACCTTCTTTTGAATAGTCTGCAGTAATTAAATAATCACCAACCGCATGGAACAATTCTGTTGTAAAACTCATTGAATATACATAATTACCACTCTCCTGAGTTGACTGAATTTCCTCAGAATTAAAAGTTTTACTTATTTCCTGAATGGTTTTTAAATTCATTGAACTAGTCTCTGGTTTTTTTCCAATCTTTGCATCCAATGAAGTTAAATCCAACTGAACATCAGATGATATCTTAATAGCTATTTCATCTCCAGCAGTAAACTCCTGATTACTTGTTGGTGCAATAATATTAATTTCAGGCAACTTTGGTCCATCAGAATCGCTTTTCTTACAAAATGTAAATAAAACGGCTAAAAGAACTAACGAACTAAATTTAAGTAATTTCATAACAATAGTTTTATCTGTTTATAATTAATTGTTTAAGTATTTACTCTACTACAAGTATATAATAATTTTTCTTTCCTTTTTGAAACAAAACATACTTATCAGCAATTAGATGACCTTCTGTTATCTCTATATCGTCTGACTGTATTTTTTCCTTATTTATACTAATTGCGTTTCCTTTTACACTTCTTCTCAAATCACCTTTCGAAGGAAACATATTTGTTTCTACGCATAAAAGATCCAAAAGGTTAGCTTTTTTCTCAATTATTTTTCTTTCAACTCTAAAAGTAGGAACTCCTTCAAAAACAGAAAGGAAAGTTTCCTCGTCTAATTTATGCAAAGTTTCTGATGTTGACTTCCCAAAAAGGATATTTGATGCCTCAACAGCCATTTCATATTCTTCACGAGAGTGAATCATAACTGTCACCTCTTCTGCAAGTCTCTGCTGAAGCTTTCTTTGGTGAGGTGCTTGATTATGTTCTTCTACTAATTCAGAGATTTCCTTTTCACCCAAAAGTGTAAAAATCTTAATATATCTTTCAGCATCTGAATCTGAAGTATTCAACCAAAATTGGTAAAACTTATATGGAGAAGTTCTTTTTGAATCTAACCAGATATTTCCTGATTCTGTTTTTCCAAACTTACCACCATCTGCTTTTGTTATTAGTGGACATGTAATTGCCCATGCATTTTTTTGTTCTTTTCTTCTAATAAGCTCTATACCAGTTGTAATATTTCCCCACTGATCTGAGCCTCCCATTTGAAGAATACAATTCTTGCTTTTATTTAATTCTAAGAAATCATTACCTTGAACCAATTGATAAGTGAACTCAGTAAAAGACATTCCTACTTTTGAATCTGCCCCTAATCTTTTCTTTACAGAGTCTTTACTCATCATGTAATTTACAGTAATATGCTTACCTACATCACGAATAAACTCTAGGAAACTGAAATTTTTCATCCAATCGTAGTTATTTACCATCTCTGCGGCATTAGCTTGATCAGATTCAAAATCCATAAATTTTGACAACTGAGCTTTTATACATTTTTGATTATGAGCTAAAGTTTCCTCATCTAAAAGATTCCTCTCCTGTGATTTTCCAGATGGATCGCCAATCATTCCTGTTGCTCCTCCTACTAGAACCAAAGGTTTGTGACCCATAACCTGAAAATGCTTCAACATCATTATACTAACAAGGTGACCAATATGCAATGAATCCGCTGTAGGATCAATTCCTACATATGCAGACACCATACCTTTTTCCAGCTCTTCTTCTATACCAGGAACGAAGTTGTGTATCATTCCTCGCCATTTTAATTCATCTAAGAAACTCATATTCTATAAATTTAATCTTTTTGTTTTATTACTACAAATTGCTGCTCAAAAGTACTTATTAGTATTATTATAGTAAACTAGTTATGCATATTTTTTCCCATTTTTATTTATCCTTTTATAGGGAGTCAGATTTATTCTATAACTTATATTGATTATAAAAAATACTTCATCTCATTTTATAATAAACAATATATCACTTAGTGTAAACATAAAATTAATCCTATTACGTTATTGTTTAATTTTTATTGTAGTAATTATAATATTTTTTTATTAACCACCTCTGCATAATGAACAATTTATAATCTTAACCGTCTATACTCCTAAAACTTATCTATATTTTTAATCTTTATTTTATCAAAAAAAATATTTTAAATAAAACATAACCATTTAAAAAAACTATCGTATAAACTAACTAGAACTCTACAATCATTTAAGAAGAGAACTGCTATGATATTTCGTAACCATATACTAAAATTAATATTCTTTTATCTTTTATTCAACAGCTATCAGCTTGTTGGGCAAACTTATACTTCTACTGATTTTGTAACAGTGTGGAGAACTACAACTCCTAACGAAATTGTCAAAATCAGCATTAACACTTTGCCTTACAATCCCTCTAATCTAATAAACGAAGGTGTCAGTCAATCATACAATTATAATGTAGACTGGAATAGCGACGGAAACTTTGAAATTACTGGTGCATTTAGAGAGGTTACATATACTTTTGCAAATCCAGGTGATCACACAATCGTAATTTCAGGTGATTTCTACGGCACCTGTTTTAATATTCAAGATGCTGAATATGCAAAAAAATGGATTGATGTCATTCAATGGGGTAATATACAATGGGAATCGATGTATTACGCTTTTCAAAACACTAGTCTTGAAAATATAAGCGCCACAGATAATCCAAATATACAAAATGTCATTTCCATGCATGGAGCATTCAAGAATGCCATAAATTTTAATTCGGATATAAACTCCTGGAATACTGCAAACGTAGTCACATTTAGTGAACTATTTCACAACTGCGAAAAATTTAACAAAGCATTAAGTTCGTGGACTGTTAATAACGCACAGTATATGAATATGATGTTCTGTGGAGCAAACTCTTTTAATCAGGATTTATCTTCATGGACAGTCAGCTCTGTTACTAATTTGAATGCAATGTTTAAAAATGCATCCAGTTTTAATCAGAACATCGGAACATGGGATATTTCTGCATGTACAGATTTATCTGAAATATTTATGAATGCTTCTAGTTTTAACCATGATATTTCTAATTGGAATACATCAAATGTTCAAAATGCAAAAGCTGTTTTTAATGGAGCAAGGAATTTCAACTCTAGTCTATCTGGAAATTTTTTAACAAATCTAACAAATGCATCCGACCTTTCATTCTTTTTTGCAAATGCAACTAAATTTAATCAAAGCATAAATCAATTAAACACAAATTCTGTGACTAATCTTGAATCAATGTTTGAAGGGGCTTCTGCATTCAATCAAGAATTAAATAATAATTTTGGGAACAATATTAGATCTGTAACCATCTTTAAACGAATGTTTAAAGATGCATTTAGTTTCGACCAAAACATAGGCTCATGGGATATTTCTGCATGTACTGATATAACCGAGATGTTTATGAATGCCACAAGCTTCAACCAAGATATATCCAATTGGAATACATCAAATATTCAAAATGCAAAAGGATTTCTAAATGGAGCCAAAAATTTTGACACTGACCTATCTGGCAATTTTTTTACAAACCTTACAAATGTTTCTGACTTTTCATTCTTTTTTGCAAATGCTTCTAGTTTCAATCAAAGTATAAATCAACTTGATTTAAGTTCGGCAACCAATCTTGAATCAATGTTTGAAGGGGCTTCCTCGTTTAATCAGCAGTTTGATCAAAATTTTGGATATAATCTTAGTTCTGTTACAAGTTTCAAAGCAATGTTCAAAAATGCATCAAGTTTTAATCAAACTATTCTTGATTTTAATATCGATGCAGCAACAAGCCTTGAGTCTATGTTTGAAGGGGCAACTAACTTTAATCAAGAATTCCCATTAGCATCTATATTTATTCCTCACATGCAAAATGTTGAAACTGTAAAATCTATGTTTAAAAATGCTACTAGTTTTAATCAAGACTTATCCAATTTCAATTATGCTAATATTTCGAACATGGAATTTTTCCTACTAAATGCACATGAATTTAGTACTGCTAATTACGATGCTTTAATAACTCTGCTCGAAAATCCAGGATATTCACTTCAGCAAAATGTTAAAATTCATATTTCATCTAAATATAGCTCATCCACTAGTACTCAAAGATCAAATATAATCTCAACAAATTCATGGGAAATATTCGACCTAGGCGAAAGCTCTAGTAATGATTTTATTCTTTCATTTACAACAACAAAACAAAACCAAACTATCGAAATACCTCTAGCAAGAAATCTTACTAACAATGTAGATTTCTCAATAGATTGGGGAGATGGAAATTCTGAGCTAAATCAAAGCCAGAGTATCGAGCATACTTATGCTGAGCCTGGTATATATTTTGTGAAAATATCAGGCGAT
This sequence comes from Marinifilaceae bacterium, assembly GCA_025210485.1. Classification (GTDB taxonomy): domain Bacteria; phylum Bacteroidota; class Bacteroidia; order Bacteroidales; family Marinifilaceae; genus JAOARN01. Next base: position 28,444 of record JAOARN010000006.1, read on the forward strand.
ATCCCTTCTGTTAACTTTAGTCTGCTCGAAAAAGAAAAAAGAGATGCTCTTAGTTCCATTCAATCTTGGGGAAATATAAATTGGGAAATTATGCAAAACAGTTTTGCTAACTGTTCCAATTTAGAGATAAAAGCTAAAGATGCTCCAATAACATCAACTGTTACCAATTTCTCTTCTTTATTTAAAGATTCTCCGAAAGTAAACTTAGAGTTTACTAATTGGGATTTTTCTAATGCCACAAAGATGAACAATATGCTTTATGGTGCAAACAGTTTTTCAACTGAAAACTATGATATATTACTAAATAAGTTGGATGCAGAAGTTTCTGCGACTAATATCACAATAGATGTAGATTCAAGATATTCACCAACTGGAGAAGCCAGTAGAACCAACCTAATTAATAATAAATCATGGACTATTAACGATATTGGTAGTAGTTCCAATAAAGCATTTGTTCTTGAAATAGTAACAAATTCTCCAAATTTCGAATTTACATTTCCTGCTGTAAGCAATGGTAGTTCAACTAACTATAATATAGATTGGGGCGATGGAAATATAGCATCAAACCAAAATTCAAACAGCAGTAATACGTATACAAATGCTGGTAAATACACAATCACAATTACTGGAGATATATATGGTATAGATTTCTCTTCTGTAGAACAGGCAAAAAAAGAGATTAAAATTCTTGTGAAAAACTGGGGTACAAACAATTGGAAAAATTTAAATTTTGGTTTCATGGGATGTACTAATTTAATAATTGACTCCAAAGATTCGCCAGATTTATCTGAATGTCAGTCTCTAAGTAGCCTATTTGAAAATGCTACTAATTTCAATTCAAATATCTCAAAATGGAATGTTTCTGGTATTAAAGATTTTAGCAGAATGTTCGCAAACACAAACATTTTTGATCAAAATATTAATAATTGGACAATGTCTGCAGCTACTGATTTAAGTTATATGTTCTTAAATAGTAAAAACTTCAATGGGCTTATATCTGACTGGGATGTTTCAAATGTTGAAAATATTGAAGGAATATTTCAAGGATCCGAGAGATTCAATAAAGATATTAATTCATGGAATTTAATCAAAGCTACAAGTCTTGCTAATTTTTTCAAAGATGCTAAAGCCTATAATAAACCACTAGATTCTTGGGATGTATCAAATATTACAAATTTTGAATCAATGTTTGAAAATGCAGAGATGTTCAATTCAGATATTTCAAATTGGAATATTTCCCAAGCACAAAATATGACCAATTTTTGTAAAGGTGCAGAATCTTTTAGCGCAGGTAATTATAGCAGATTAATTACTGCTTGGTCTGCATTATCAATTCAATCAGGAGTAACAATTGAATTTTCTTCAAGATATTTTCCATCTGTTTCTACTGAAAGATCAACCATTGAAAGCAATGGGTGGTCTATTACCGATTTAGGAACATCACTGCCATTTATCATAAAAGTAGAGTGTACTTCACGAGACTTTAAAAACCATATTCCTATTCATTTAAATTACGACTACGACTGTACAATTGATTGGGGTGATGGAACTACAGAAAATTACATTGCTAATAATAATCAGAATAAAACCATAATCCATCAATATCCAAATATAGGTTTTTACGAAATATCTATAACGGGCAAATTTCCAGGATTTACTGCTCAAAATTTTCCTAATGCATCGGAGAATGCTAAATTCCATGATGTCATTCAATGGGGTGATATTGAGTGGGAGTCAATGGCTGGATTTTTTTACCATACACGATGCAAAGTTCTTACTGCAAAGGATACTCCAAATACAAGTAATGTTAAAGATTTTTCTAATGCTTTTTACAGTGCTATATTGATTGAACTTGATTTATCAAAACTTGACGTATCAAAAGGAGAAGATTTTTCTGAAATGTTCTACGGTGCAGGAGCATTCAATTCTGACCTATCAAATTGGAATGTAAGCAATGCTAAGAATATGGAAAGTATGTTTCGTAGTGCAAGACATTTCGATTCAGATCTTAATAGCTGGGATGTTAGCAATGTTGAGAATATGAATCAAATGTTTTATAATGCACAAATATTCAATCATGATATTGGAAACTGGAATGTATCCAAAGTAAAGAAATTCCGTTCTATGTTCGTTTATGCCTTGAAATTTAATCAAGACCTTAGCAATTGGAGACCTTATTCAGCTGATCCTGACGCAATGTTTGATATGTTGTCTGCATCTGATATCTCAATGAAAAACTATGACAAAATTCTTAATACCTGGGTAGAAATAGACGATTTACCACCTACTGAAATTTTAACCGAAACCCAATACCATACAATACATGCTCACGATGCATTTAACCGACTAAATGCAAAGGGGTGGACTGTTCGAGATAAATGTCGCGACATCGGTGACCAACCTTATTCACAACTTCCTAATGCAACCAGTTTTTATGGTGATGGTTTAGGTCCAAATAAGGTGTACACTATAATATCAGCATACTTTAAAACTGCCAACAAAGGACTTGTACCTCTTGATTCGTTGCGTGTTATATCTATTACTAACTGTGGTGACACATGGATGGATATAAATGATAATAACATTATTGATGGAGAGGAAAGAAATTTTGTTGCAGGAGATCATTTTTATATGGAGGATGCTTTAGCTTCAAAAATAAAACATGTCTCCACAAAAGATTGTGGAAATGTAATATTTGAATGGAAAAATATTGATTATATAGGTGAAAGTGATCCGTCAATTACTCACACAATATTGCCCAAAACACCTCCTGTAATTACTATTAATTCAGACCCAAGTGTGGATGAAACAGATTCAAATAAAACAATGACGATTACATTTGAAATTGATTATACTATATTAATAGATATAAATTTTGAAATAGAATTCAGCAGTACTGCTTCAGCAGAAGAAGGAATAGATTTCAATTTTACCACTAAAAGTTTTACCATCCCTGCAGGTTCATCTTCTATATCAACAGATATTGAGATATTTGGAGATGATCTTGACGAAGGAGCCGAACAGATTCTTTTTAAGCCTATAAATATAGATTATGGAACTCATGATGGATCTTATCATCAGATTGAAATTACAAACGACGATTATATGCCAGTATATTCTACAACTAGCTTTAATATTGACGAAAATACAGCTATTGGAACTGTAGCTCATACTGTTTCATACACTGATGTAGATGACAAAGGATTAATCAACTTAAGATTAGATGGGACAAATACCTATTTTGAAATAAAAAATGACTTTGACATTGTTGTCAAAGCTGATATTGACTTTGAATCAATACAGTCTATAAATCTTCCAATTATTCTCTCTGATGGTTCAAATGAGAATAACAAGACATTTATCATAAACGTAAATAATCTTAATGATAATAAACCTATAATTACAAATGCAAACATCGCAGATGTAGATGAAGATGATATAATTGACACGCGAATTATAACACTAACAGCCTCAGATGCGGATGATCCAAGCAGAATTTATTTTTATAATTGGAAAATTACATCTGGAAATGATGATTCTAGATTTCGCATAAAGAACTCAGATCGTATAACTTTGTTAAACAAACTTGATAGAGAGACTAAAGATCAATACATTTTAACAGTAACTGTAGATGACCAAGGTTCAGGTGATATCAATACTAGTGACCCATTCACTATCACAATAAATGTAAATGACGCCAACGATGAAAAACCTACTTTGGTTCCTGTAAGCGATTTGCATATATCTGAAGATGCAGCAATTTATACTTCTATTGCAGAGATGTCAGCAACAGATCCAGACCTGCCCGAAAATACATTTTTTTACAATTGGAAAGTTACAACTGATGTTGGAAGCAATATTTTCTACGTAAATCCAGGTGATCATAAATTATATTTAGGGAAAAGTCTTGACAGAGAAACAACTGCAGTATACAATGTTCAGCTAACTGTTAATGATGATTCTGGACTAGATGCAAACACAAGTGATCCTATTAATTTTAAAATATTTGTTGATGATATTAATGACAGTCCGCCAGTCATAAATAGCCCCGCAAATATAAACGTAAACGAATTAACATCTATTAATGATGTATTAATCACTTTTACGGCCACAGATGATGATTTACCTGAAAATACTAATTATACAAACTGGAGAATTACATCTGGTAATGAAAAAGGAAAATTTGAATTAAATTCTATAACAGGAGAACTTAAACTAATTGACAATTTAGATTTTCAAGTAGACAATTCTTACACATTAAAAATTAAAGTTGATGACGATATACTAGCTAATAATCCTAACGAAAGCGATGAATTCAATCTTACAATTAATATAATTGATGAAAATGATAAGATTCCAGAAATTACAACATTAACTAACAATATAAATGTATCCGAAGGCCTAAATATTAATACCGTCGTTAAAATCTTTGATGCCTCTGACGAAGATAGTCATCAAATTACCAATTTCTTTTGGACTATAAGTTCTGGAAATGATGATGGTAAATTTGCAATTAATTCAAATACTGGTGAGTTATACATATATAATTTATTAGACAGGGAAGATGTAGATCGTTATTATATTGGAATTACAGTTTATGATGCCCCTACAGGAGGTAATCAGAGCTCCGAAAAAATATTTCCAGTTATTATCGAAGATGTAAACGATAAATATCCAATAATACAATCTCCTAATTCTATTTCTATTAGTGAAAATACTAGTATAAATACAATTATTGCAAGTATGGTAGCTACCGACGAAGATTTACCTGTCAATACAGATTTTCAGAATTGGAGAATAATAAGTGGCAATGATGATGGTGTTTTCAGTATAGATGCTAACACGGGAGAAATAAGCCTTGTAAAGACTTTAAATTTTCATTCTATACAGAAATATTCTTTAGTACTTAAAGTAGACGATGCCGCTACAAATCCGCGAGTTAGCCCTGATTTTACTTTAACTATAAACATTCAAGATCAAAACGATAGAAAACCTATAATTACACCTGTCTATGGATTTGCAATTTCTGAAAATACAGCAATCAATACTAATATTTTAACTCTCTATGCAACTGATGAAGATGATGCAAACATAACCAATTTTCAATGGAGAATCACAAATGGAAATAATGAAGGAAAATTCCAAATAAATATAAACACAGGAGTTCTAGAACTTATCGGAAATCTGGACAGGGAAACTACAAATGAATATAATCTTGAATTAGTAGTGTCTGATGATATATCAGGTGGGAACGACAGTGATCCTTATATTCTAACAATTAGTATTATTGATATTAATGATAATATTCCTGAAATAGTCTCAGCAAGCTCTACTAATGTTGCTGAAAATGCCTCGATTGGTACTTCTGTAATCACATTACTAGCAACAGATAAGGACTTTAATACTAAGTTTTATAATTGGACTATTAAATCAGGAAATACTAATGACGCGTTTGAAATAAACCCTACTTCAGGACTTATTTCTACGAAGAAGATTCTAGATAATTTTCCAGAGATATCATACACTCTGATAATTACGGTTGATGATGACATTAGCTCTAATAGTCCAAATACAAGTAATGATTTTTCATTTACCATAAACCTTTCGAATAGCAATAATAAAGCTCCAGTAATAGACCCTGTGTCAGACATAACAATTGCTGAAAACAAAGCTTTGAACTCCATTATAGAAAGTTTTACAGCTCAGGACGAAGATGGAGGTAGTATAACAGACTTCTTTTGGTTGATTACTACAGGGAATGGTAATGAGATTTTTGAGCTAGAATCAAGTACAGGAAATCTTATCTTGAAAAAACCACTTGATTATGAAACAGAACAATCATACATAATAGGCATTAGTGTTAAAGATGCGCCAGCAGGTGGAAATACGAGTCAAGAGTTAAGTTTCAAAATTAATGTATCAGATATTAATGACGAAAAACCTGTTATCTTAGGACCTAGTTCTATATCTGTGTCTGAATTAACTCCAACGAATTCAGTTATTTCCACAATGTTTGCAGTCGATGATGATACAAGTGTAAATACAGCATTGCAAAACTGGACTATTAAATCAGGAAATGCAGATAATAAATTTGCTATTGATGCTTCAAGTGGTGAATTATCAATAGCGAATAATTTGGATTATGAGCAGAAGATTATTTACGACTTGATGATTACTGTTGATGATAATTCTCCTGCAAATGCTCCAAATACCAGTAACGATTTCGCTGTTAAGGTCACGGTTTTAAATGCTAATGACAATAAACCTATAGTAACTCCTACTGCAGATATTCATATTGTTGAAAATCATCCTTTAAATCAAGTAATTCAGACATTTGCAGCTACTGATTCTGACGGAGTTTACAACAGTGATTTCAAATGGTTTATTGATAGTGGTAATGAAGAGGGTATTTTTGAAATAGATATTGATTCAGGAGAACTTTCAGTAATTAAAAATATAGATAGAGAATCTAATAGTAGCTATACTTTATCTATAATAGTGAAAGATTTTCTTACAGGTGGATATACAAGTGACACCTATAATTTTACAATTAATATCGATGATGTCAATGATTCGAAACCTGTTATTACCGACCCTGTTTCTGTCGATATATCTGAGAGTGTTGCTTTAGCAACAAGCATTACAACAATGATTGCAAATGATGACGACTCTGCAGCAAATACCAATTTAACAAATTGGTTAATCGTTTCAGGAAATTCAAATAATGACTTCTCTATTAATTCAAACACTGGTGAAATAACAAATCTTAATAATCTAGATTTTGAAACAAAAAATATTTATGAGCTATTTATAACTGTTGATGATAATACAAGTTCTGCCAACACCAGCGATCAGTTTAAATTAACAATCAATATAGATGATGCAAATGATGAAACTCCTGTAATTGACCCAATCTCGGATTTTAGCTTTAACGAGAATGTAATAATAGGAGAAACTCTTAATACTTTTACAGCAACCGATAACGATTCTAATGAACAAACAGAATTTAAATGGTCTATCAGCTCAGGTAATGCTGATGATAAATTTGAAATAGAGGCTGCAACAGGAAAACTTATTTTAAAAAATAAAGTAGACAGAGAGACTAAAGCTACATACACGCTAGGACTTATTGTTGAAGATGCAGTTTCTGGTGGAAATTCAAGCTCTGAAGTACAGTTCACAATCAACATATTGGATAGTAATGATAGTAAACCGATAATTGATTCTCCTAATAATATGGATCTAAACGAAGATACTTCAACAGGAACTGTTCTTATAACATTTTCAGCTACAGATAATGACCTTAATTCAAACTTCACAAATTGGACAATAAAAGCAGGTAATGATGAAAATCTATTTAGTCTAGATGCCGCAACAGGGGAATTAAGCTTGATAAATCCTCTAAAATATATTTCGCCTACTATATATAAATTAATAATTACAGTTGAAGATGATATAGCGGCAAATTCTCCAAATACAAGTGAAAATTTCGAATTTGAGCTCAATTTGATAAATGTAAATAATCAAAAACCTATAATAAACCCAATTGCAGATATTGAGCTTGTAGAGTCAACAAGTGTTAACACAATAATAGGTCAAGCCACAGCATCAGATGAAGACGGATCTACTCTCACTAAATTTAATTGGAGCATCAGTTCCGGAAATACAGACAATGATTTTTCTATTGATGTCAATACAGGAGAAATGAGTTTAGTTAAAACTTTAGATAGAGTTACAAAACCAAATTACACACTTGGAATAAGCGTAACAGATGCAGCTACTGGTGGAAATACAAGTGCAGAGGTACAATTTACTATAACAATAACTGATATAAATGATAATAAACCTATAATTACAGGTCCTGCGATAATCTCTGTACTGCAATCAAATCCTATTGGTAGTGCTATAGGTTCTATGATTGCAACAGATTTGGACGAAAACACCTATTTCCAAAACTGGACAATCAAGAGTGGAAATACTGATAGTGATTTTAGCATCAATCCCAATACAGGTGTCCTAATTTTAGAAAAAGCTTTAGATTACGCAACAAAACCAACATATACTCTGGTTATCAGTGTTCAAGATGATATCCCAAGTAAAAGTCCAAATACTAGTGACGATTTCATGCTTACTATCAATGTGGCTATAACAAATAATAACCCGCCAAGTATTGACCCTATAGCTGATTTCGATTTAAATGAATCTACAACAACAAATACAATTATTAAAACTTTTACAGCTACTGATTCAGACCCTGGAACAGATTTCTTTTGGAGTATCATTACAGGAAATGAAGATAATATATTTGAATTAGAATTAAATACAGGAAATCTAGTCCTAAAATCTGCTGTCGATAGAGAAACAAAAGATTCATACAATTTGAATATTATTGTTAAAGACATGAATATAGGCGGAAATGTCAGTGAAATTGAAAACTTCACTATAAATATTACCGACTTTAATGACAATAAACCTATAATTAATGACCCTGGATTGATAAGCTTTGCTGAAGATAAAACAGCAAACAGCCTTCTTACTGCTTTATCTGCTCAAGATGATGATAGTTCAGGTAATACCAATTTTAATAATTGGCAAATTACAAATGGCAATACAGGCAATGTTTTTAGCCTTGACCCAAATACAGGTGAGTTGAAACTAGCCTCAGTTGTAGATTATGAAGTTACAGCCAATTACAGCTTATCAATAACTGTGGATGACAATACTACTGATGCAAATACAAGTGATGCTATAAATATTAATATAGAAATTACGGATATTAATGATAATACACCATCAATTGATGCAATTACTGATATTGAAGTCCTAGAATCAGAACCTGTAGGCACATCAATTAAAACATTAACAGCACAGGATGCAGACAGCCCTGGGATTACAATTTTCAACTGGTCTATTACCAGTGGTAATTCCGAAGATAAATTTGAATTGAATAATTCAACAGGAGAACTTTCTATAAAAAATGCACTTGATAGAGAATCCACTACTGAATATAATCTTAGAATTACCGTTGAAGATAAACTAACAGGTGGACTTACTAGCTCAGAAGTAGTGCAAAGAATAATTATAAAGGATGTTAATGATTCAAAACCTGTAATAATATACCCTGATATTTTAACCGTGGCAGAAAACATTTCTATAAATACAAAAATAGCCTCATTTACCGTAACGGATGATGATGAACTCCCCGAGAATAAAGATTTTCAAAATTTTAAAATAAAATATGGTAATAGTCAAAATATCTTTAATATTGTCGGAAAAGATCTAAGTGTTATTGGTGCATTAGACTTTACAAAACAAAACAAATACGAACTCGTTGTAACCGTTGATGATGCTGCTGTAAATCCTAATACAAGTGACGATTTTATAGTTACTATAAACATAACAAACACTAACAATTCGGCACCTACAATTGACCCAATATCTGATATCAATATTGATGAAAACCATATTGTAGGAAATACTATTACAACTTTCACAGCAACTGATCCAGATGGAATTGGAGCATCCGATTTTAATTGGACTATTGTCAGTGGTAATGATGACGGAAAATTTGAATTAGAGGCTTTAACAGGAATATTAAATTTAATTGCCCCTGTAGATAGAGAGGATAAAGACAGCTACAGTTTAAGAATTGTGGTTTCAGACAAACAAATTGGAGGAAATCTTAGCCCTGAAGTAAGTTTCAATATTAACATCAATGATATTAATGACAACAAACCAACAATTGATTCTCCTAACAGTGTTACAATAGCCGAGGATATTGCAATTAATACAATAATAGCAAGTATGCTTGCAAGTGACTTAGACAGTCCCGCAAAAACAAGTCTTCAGAATTGGACAATAACAAGCGGAAATGATGATAATCTATTCGAAATAAACTCTTCTAGCGGAGAAATATCAACAATAGCAAACATTGATTACGAATCAAATAATACTTATGACCTAAAATTAAGAGTCGATGATAATAATTCAATCGATCCAACTCTTAGTAGTGATGAATTTAATATCACGATAAATATTACTGATGTTAATGACAATATACCAGTAATTGATAATATTACTGATTTCAATTTAAGTGAAGACTTTATTATAAATAATAATATAAAAACATTTACGGCTCAAGACCCCGACTCAAACACAGAATTTAATTGGTCCATTACTAGTGGCAATACAAACGAAATTTTCGTAATTGAAACTCTTACAGGAATATTCAAACTTAATAAAGAACTTGACCGAGAAACTATGGATAGTTACACAATAGGAATTAAAGTTGCGGATATGGCATCTGGTGGAAACCTCAGCACTGAAACAATTTTCAATATTAACATTGATGATATTAATGATTCCAAACCAGAAATTACAGCTCAATCAGCTGTTGATATAAATGAAGATTTACCTATAAATACCATAGTGGCTACTATGACAGTAACCGACGCAGATCTTCCTGCAAATACAAATATTCAAAATTGGCAAATTGTCTCAGGAAATACAGATAATGATTTTAGTATTAATCCAAGCTCAGGCGAAATAGAGCTAATTAATAGTCTTGACTTTGAAAGAACAAGTACTTATACTCTTAATATAAATGTGCAAGATAATTCTAGTAGCGAATCACCTAACACAAGTGATAATTACTCTATTACAATTACTATTAATGATCTAAATGATGTAACACCAATAATTTCACCAAACCAGACTTTCCTTGTTCAAGAAAGTATAAGTGAAATAGGAGTACTCGAATATTCAAATCCTGATGGGAATATTATATCGTATGAAATAACAGGAATTGATGCATCTATAATAGAATTTGACATTGCTAGTAGTAAAATTTTATTAAAATCAGGAATCGAATTAGATTATGAATTAGAAAAACACATCTATGAATTTGATATAAATATTTCTGATGAATTGTTTAAATCAAACACTGAGAAAGTACTATTTTACCTAGCAGACATCAATGATAATAAGCCAACAATACAGAACCCTTCGCCTATAAAAATAGCAGATGATTTATCAATTGGTAGTGTGATCAATACATTTATTGCCACAGATTTAGACGAAATAAACAATAACAAAATAAACAATTGGCGGATTGTTTCAGGTAATGATGGAGGTGAATTCATTCTTAACTCAACAACTGGAGAATTAAGTACAAATTCTATATTAAATCATGCTACAACAAATAGATATGAATTTGAGATTGTTGTATCTGATGATTCTAGCCCAAGCATTGTGCTCGACAGTGATAATGAATCTATTGTTATTGAAGTTCTAGATTCAAAACTTGTTAAACCAATTGTCGTATTTGGTCAAAGTTTCTCAATAGAGGAAAATTCAGATACAAAACAATTTAATATAGAAATAGAAGAAGGAATCGCTGGTATAGACAGCTATGTTTTGGAAGGAGACTTCTCCGAAAATTTCACATATGACATATCAAATTCCAGTTTAAATATAAAGGAATCATATACTCTAGATTACGAAACAACTCCTAGTTACAATCTATTTTTAACTATCGCCAATAATATAACTAGCTCTGAAAGAACCGAAATAATTATTAATATAATAGATATAAATGATACTCAGCCAGAAATAGTATTTGATAATGAAGAAGATATTCGTTTGAATAAAGATATGACATCAGGCACAGTTTTAAATAGTTTTGAAGTTAACGATCCAGATTCAGATAGTGAAAACTTAACATGGGAAATACTAAACGATGATTTGAAAGAGGTATTTGGAATTGAGGATGGAAATTTAACAATAAAAAATCCTGATCTTATAGATGATAGAGAAATATACAAAATTCAAATCAGAGTTAGCGATGGAGATCAAACGAGTGAAACTATAGAGGTAATCGTAATCAATGAAAACTCAGGAAGCGGAACAGGCACAGGTGATCATGAAGAACAATTTTCAGTTTCATCAGACTCCAATTTTGAGAAAATCAATATTATAATTTATGAAAAAATAATAGATGTAGTCAATGTAAAAATATTTAACGCCATTGGACAGCTTATATTTGTAAACGAATATTCCGAAAATAATATAACTATAAACAAAAGTTTCGAAAATGGAAGTTATGTAATAATAATTCGCAATGGAAATTCAATTGCCAGTACTAATTATGTAATTGCTAGATAAAACTATAGGTATTCAATCTAAACCTATATGATAAAACCCTAAACAAACTAATCTTATACGTCAACTTTATGATTAATATACATAATTGTTGATTTCGTAAATTTATTCTAAAAAAAATAAGAATAATTACAGTTTTTAATGTAAAAACTAAGCTCTATTTATATTGATATACTTTAGCTTAATTTATACATACAAATAAATTAATGTATAAATTTTAGATACTTACTTAATAAACATGTTAATATTCATTGTAGTTTGAATGTCTTATTTTATATTTGTGCCTTAAATTTTTCGGCGTAAATAATAGACTTATTATTTTTAGTATGCAGGTAATTCGAAGTTCAAAGGAACTAAATAATATTTGTGTTGAGTACAAAAAATCTGGAAAAACAGTAGGTTTTGTACCAACAATGGGAGCCTTACATAAAGGTCATCTTTCATTAGTGAAAAACTCTATAGACCAAACGGATATTACGGTGGTAAGTATTTTTGTTAATCCTACCCAATTTAATAATTCCAATGATTTAAAGAGTTATCCAAGAGACGAACAAAAAGATTTAGAATTATTATCAAATCTAAATGTCAACTATGTATTTATTCCTTCAGTTGAAGAAATGTATCCAAAAGAAGACAAAAGATATTTCGATTTTGGGGAACTAGAGAAAGTAATGGAAGGAAAAAACAGACCAGGACACTTTCAAGGCGTCGGTAAAATAGTAAGCAAGTTGTTTGATATTGTTGTTCCCGACAAAGCTTTTTTTGGTTTAAAAGACTTTCAACAAGTTGCAGTAATAAAAAAACTAATTTCTATTACAAATCAAAAACTTGAAATCGTTCCTTGTCCTATAGTTAGAGAAAGCGATGGACTTGCAATGAGCTCAAGAAATGCACTTTTAGGAGAAGAAGAGCGAAAAAATTCTGCTGAAATATCTAAAACTTTAATTAAAGCTTATAACTTAGCAGCAGAATTAAACATAGATGAATTAAAGAATTGGGTTGTTTCCCAAATAGATAAAAACGATTATCTTTCAGTTGAATATTTTGAAATTATTGATGGTAACAATTTACAGCCTATAAACAATTGGAATGATTCTGATTTTATTGTAGGATGTATTACAGTACAAGTTGGTAATGTCAGATTGATTGATAATCTTACTTTTAAATTATAGAACAAGCAAAAATGAACATTGAAGTTTGTAAATCGAAGATTCACAAAGCGACAGTTACAAATGCTGATCTTCAGTACGTTGGAAGCGTAACCATTGACGAAGAATTAATGGATGCTGCAAACCTAATCGAAAATGAGAAGGTACAGATTGTTAATGTGAACAATGGAGAAAGACTAGAGACATATGTTATTCGTGGAGAAAGAGGATCTGGAACTATCTGCCTAAATGGACCTGCAGCTCGTAAATGTGCTGTTGGGGATGTAGTTATTATTATCTCTTATGCTTCAATGGATTTTGAAGAGGCTAAGACCTGGGAGCCAACACTTGTCTTCCCTGATACAGAAACTAATAAATTAGTATAAAGCATTTTTTGCAAAAAATCTACCTGATATTTCTTAGAGATATCAGGTATTTCTGTATATACATAAATCTGTTTAATTTTATATAACACAAAAAAAATCCTGTAAGCTTTAAAACCTACAGGATGATATATTAAAAACTTTTAAATCCTATTAACTTTCGAACCTCTTTCAATGTTTCTGAAGCACTAGCTCTTGCCTTGTCTCGACCTTCTGCTGTTACCTTTCTTAGATATTCATCATTTGAAGAAATGTCTATAATTTTTTCTCTTATAGGAGAAGTAAATTTAACAATATCTTCAGCCAACTGCTTCTTCATATCCCCATATCTAATCTCACAGCTATTGTACTTATCATTAAAGAAATCGTATGTGTCCTTTTCTGAAACTATATCCATAAGTGTGAATAGATTCTCTATAGCCTCTGGTTTTGTTTGATTCATTTCTGTTGGACCACTGTCGGTAACTGCTTTCATTACTTTTTTACGAATCAATTTTTCATCATCTATCAAGCAAATTGCATTTCCTTCAGATTTTCCCATTTTTCCAGATCCATCAAGTCCAGGAACTTTAACAAATTCACCAGTAAAAGAGAATGGTTTTGGAATAGGAAATAATTCTGATTTGTACATTGTATTAAAACGGCGAGCAAATTTTCTAGCCATTTCCAGATTTTGTTCTTGATCCTTACCTACAGGAACCTGCTGTGCTCTATGAATAATAATATCGGCAGCCATCAACACAGGATATGTCAACAATCCCGCATTTACATTATCAGGACTTTTTCGTGCCTTATCTTTAAATGATGTTGTTCTTTCTAATTCTCCCAAATATGCATTCATATTCATTAGTAAATATAATTCTGCAATTTCAGGAACATCACTCTGTACATAAATTGTAGCTTGTTCTGGGTCGATTCCACATGCTAAATATTCCGCCAATACCCTACGAACATTTATATGCAAATCTCCAGGTGTAGGATGAGTAGTTAAAGAGTGCCAATCAGCAATAAAGAAAAAGCAGTTATTACTCTTTTGCATCTCAATGAAATTTTTTATCGCACCAAAATAATTTCCTAAATGCAGATTTCCTGTCGATCTGATTCCACTTACTACTGTATTCATATATTATTTTTTTAAATTATTATACATCTAATTTATAAATATAACTATCTCGATTTACATATTAGAAAGTACAAATTTATAAAACAAAATTAATTTTCTTCTAAAAGCAATCAAAGTATGCTGCTTTTATTAGCATGTTTTTAATAAGAAAAAACTATTAAAATAAAGTAAGATCATTATATGTAAGCTCAAATAAAGAAGAACTTCCAAATCTTAACAATGAATTATTAAACCATTCTTCTCCAAGATTGTAATTCACTATTTTTAGATATTCAACAGCATCGAATGAGTTATGAATCCCACCAGCTATTTTAATCCCTCTTTTTTCTCCTGTCTTTTTATAAAACTGTTGTATTGCATATGTCATAACAAATACAGAACTCAATTTAGCATTGACTTTTACCTTACCTGTTGATGTTTTTATAAAATCGGCTCCTGCCAATAAAGCTATAATACTCGCTTGGAATATTCTGGAATAATGACACAACTCACCTGATTCGATAATTAACTTAAGACTTACATTATTTTTATGACAAATATCTGCTACCGTTTTAATATCCTCATATACGTATTGATAATCTTTTTCGATAAACTTACCAACTGGCATAACATAATCAATTTCATCGCAACCATGTTTTATCGCCATTTCTATCTCTGTAAGTTTTATTTCCTTAAACGACTGAGAAGCAGGAAAGCTTCCTGCAACAGCAGCTACTCGCAACGGCAGAGCTTGCATATATTCCGATGCTTGGTTTACAAAATTAGGAAACAAACATACTGCAGCTAAGGAAGGAACTCTATTGTCCAATTCAATTGAACGAATTCTTCTCAAAAATGTAGCAATACTCTGTTCGGTATCTGTAACATTTAAACTAGTACAATCCAAACAATTGAAAATTATGGAAAGATCTTTTCGATTTCCCCAAATATCATGATTTTTAATTGCAGTTTCTAACTTTATGTCAATACCTTCATCTGAGGCATTCAAACAATAATTTTGTAATTCCTTATTTATATCCATAGTATTAATCAATTATTTCAAATAAAACCTTTAAAGAATTCAATTTATTAAAACCATCATTATGTATATGATAATAATTTAATATTGCTCTTAATCCAGGCTTTATCATCTTAGGTTCAAAATCTTCTAAATCAAATTTACTAATATTTGATTCAAAAAGCTTAAAAATATGATAACTGATTTCTTTATTTAGACAATGGGGATGAAATAGACTAGAATTAACAAATTTTGCTCTATTTAAATCAAAATAACAGTCATCATCTGTATAATTAATAACGGGATAAAAACCGAAAAAACGCGTAAGTTTACAAAGTAGAAACTGACTAAAAAACAGATTATTCTTTCCTACTAATTCAAAAAATGATATCTGATTATATAGATATTCAAATAGTTGTGGTTCTATCTGCTTTTCTTTTATCATTTTATTAAATGTCTCCGCTAACATAATTAGCTGTACATTTTTAAAACTATCTCTATGTAATGTTTTAAAAAATTCCAAAGGTCGAGCATCCTGAATAAACTGTATTTTTTTCTTTTCCTGATATGTTAATTGAATTTCAATAAGAGAAAAAGATTGAAGGTATGCGGTATTAATTCTATCTCTTTTTCTCTTAGTTATAATGGCTATCTTCCCATACTTTTCTGTGAAAAGATTGAATATAAATGAGCTCTCATTATAATTTATTCTGTTTAGTACAATAGCCCTTGTCGTTTCTATCATTCTACTTTTTTAGTTTTCTTTCATAATTGTTAATTAAAACAACTACTACTGTCAATATAGCCATAACTACTAATTCTAAATATATTCCTATTCTATCCTCAGAACTAGTATTTAACAAATTGAATACGGATGCCACCATGATTAAAAATGCTGCGAAAACTATTAAAAATTTTATTTGTTTCATTTCTATTTAAGTAAGATGTGAATATAAAAAATGCAATATTTATAAGTAATAATATCAATAATGGTAAAATTACTTAAAAATATTGCATTTAAAAATATATTGTAAAATAGATAAATACCTCTATTTATCAACAATAAAATCAGGTTTTGTAAGCTCTAGCCTATTCTTTACAGGGTTTGCATATATCTCAAAAAATATTCTCGACAACTCTGTTTTATCACCTTTTACGGTGTTTAATTTTTTACCCATATGTTTCAAAAACAAGTCTTTTTCTTCCTGAGTATATTTATGCTTAAATTGTTTCCTCTCATTTAATATATCATATGCGATATAATTATCAGGCCACAATTTATAGTTTTTATGAATTCTATAATCAATAACCTCTGCTAAAGCTTTGTATTTATCACGAGATTCATCCATCTCTTCGATTACTTCAAGCATATAGTCTATTTGTTTCCCAAAAGCAAAATGAACTCTACCTTTGTCATTGGTCATCCCTTTTATCATGCTTCTTAAATCATCCAAAGCTGACTTTGTATATCCTTCGTCTGACTCTTTCATCATTAATTCAAATGATTTTAAGGCATCACAAGGTTCGTATTCATAAGAAATTGCAACAGGAACAATTCTAAGATTTTTAAAATGATTTAAGAAATCTTTTCCTCCACTCATTTGCAACATTTTCAATAGACTTTGCTGAGTTCTATCATCACCATCCTTGGTTCTTCCTTCTCTTTGAGCTATCCAAATGGAGGTAGTTTTTTCGTTTAAAGCATAATTTATATAATTCGACAATTTCTTAGAGCTAAGTAAAGTTTCTCTTCCTGTAAGATGTCTATTTACAACAAAACTTTTATTTAACTTGACAAAATCTTCTATCCATGGTTGAATAAGTAAATTGCTTCCTATTGCAATCTCAGTTGTTTCAAATCCATTTTCGTGAAGAATTACATTAAGTAATGCTGAATCTAAGATTATATCTCTATGATCTGAGATAAACAAATAAGTTTTGTTCTTATCTAAGTTATCCAAACCTTCAACACTAATCCCTTTTGTTGTAAAATTGATTATATGCTTAGCCAGTCTAATGACAAATTTCGTCTGAAAGTCTTTGATTGAATCAATACTTTCTAAGGATTTCACAATCATTTCAGGTGAAAAATCAGGTAAAACTTGACGAGCAAACTTCAAAAAACCATTATTCTTCAACAATCTTTGAATTGGTTCTTGAACTTCGGAATCATTAAAAGGGCGAATATCGTTAAAATCAGATTCTGTAAACATTATAAATAAGCTTTTGTTTAAGGGTCGCAAAATTAGTTAATTTTTTCATAATCTCTTAAATACAAATCAACTAAATTATTTCATAACTATCATTTATAGTTAATTATCAAAGATATAGAAATAATGCAAATATTTCAAAAACATAGACTGTATTAATGTTTAATTATTCATAAACATCACTACAAAATCCTAACAGCCTGATTAACACTAGCTATAATTAGTTTTTTGTGAAATTAAAGGCAAATCTTCAATTCTAGTATTATTTTTATTACTAAAAATAACATTTATGTTTTTTCAAAATATTTAAAAACTAGATTTATTTAATAATTTTGTAATATGATTGATCAAAATACAATAGCACAAATATTTGAAACGGCTGATATTTTGGAGGTTGTTTCAGATTTTGTAAGTCTCAGAAAAAGAGGTGTAAATTATCTCGGACTTTGTCCCTTTCATAATGAAAAAACCCCTTCATTTACAGTTTCTCCTGCTAAAGGTATATATAAGTGTTTTGGATGCGGAAAAGGTGGAAATGCTGTAAATTTCATAATGGAACATGAGCAGCTAGATTATGTTAACGCTTTAAAATATCTTGCAAAAAAATTCAAAATAGATATAGTTGAAGAGGTAATTTCGGAGGAAAGGCAAAAAAAAATTAATGAGCGAGAGGGGATGATGATTGTGAATAAGTTTGCTCTTGAACATTTTATGGACAATCTGAACAATACCGAGATGGGTAAGGCTATTGCAAAATCATACTTCAAACAGAGAGGTTTTAATGATGAAAGTATAGAAAAATTTCAGCTTGGTTATTGCCAAGATTCTTGGAACCATTTTTCGAATGCTGCATTAGATAGAGGCTACAAAAAAGAATTCCTAACAAAGACTGGACTTAGTATTGAAAGAGAAGATAAACTTTTAGATAGATTTAAAGCTAGAGTAATTTTCCCAATTCATGGAATCGGTGGCAGACCAATTGCTTTTGGAGGGAGGACATTGAAAAATGATAAAAAAACAGCAAAATATCTAAATTCTCCAGAATCAGAAGTTTATCATAAAAGTAAAGTTCTATATGGAATATTTCAAGCTAAAAAAAGCATAAGTTTAAAAGATAAGTGTTTTCTTGTTGAAGGATATACGGATGTTATTTCCCTACATCAGGCAGGAATCGAAAATGTAGTAGCATCGTCGGGGACAGCTCTTACTGTCGAGCAAATACTTCTGATTAAAAGATTTACTGAAAACATAACGATAATATTTGATGGTGATGCTGCTGGAATTAAGGCGGCTTTACGAGGTATTGACTTAATACTACATCAAGCTGTAAATGTTAAAATATTGGCTCTTCCAGATGGCGAAGATCCTGATTCTTTTGCAAAATCTCGTTCTCCTCTAGAATTAGAATCTTACATTGAAGATAACGAACAAGATTTTATTCACTTTAAAACTGGATTATTGAAAAACGAGGCTAAAAACGACCCGATAAAAAGAGCCTCATTAATTACTGAGATTGTTAGATCTATTGCAATTATCCCTAATGGAATAGTTAGGACAGAATATGTTAAATCGTGTTCTGAACTTCTGAATGTTCCAGAAAATACACTCTATACAGAAATACGTAAACTATTTAATAATAGTTCTAAATCATTTCAGAATTATCTGCCAAAAGAAAATGATGATAATAAATCAGATATAGAATTACTACAAAAAATAGATATTGATCAAAAAAACAATAAATGCTATATTGAAGAACAAGCTTTGATTAGGATTCTATTTAATTATCATTCTGAAATATTGTTTCGCGAAGAGGATGAAGATGATAATGAAATAGAGTATTCGGTGTTGGAATTTATAATCAAAGAACTCGATAATGATGATCTAAATTCCGATAGTGAACTTTATGATCTTGTTTTTAATGAATTTAGAAATAATATCACTAATCCAAACTTTGATGCTAAAACATACTTCAGAGATCATGAAAACAAATATTTAAGAAAGTTTGCAGTAGATATTCTTAGTGAACCTTATGAACTTAGTGATATTTGGAAAAAGAAAGAGACATATATCGAAACTGAACAAATGAAGCTAAAGGAATTGGTTCCTAAATTGATTAATGAATATAAGGTTAAAAAGGTAATTAATCTAATGTCTGATTTGATGATGGAAATGAGAAAAGCTCAAGCTAATAATGATTTTGATCTTATTATGAAACTAATAGAGAAAAAGAAAGTATTAGATGAGATAAAGAAGATGATTTCTAAAGAACTAGGAGACAGAACTATTTTAAACTAATCATACCCTATTTAAATTTTAAGCTCAATAAAAAATGAAAACAAAATTAATAGATAATAAAGAAGAAATTGATGAAATAATCAGATCTCAAAATATATGTCACATTTCGATTATTGATAAAGATAACTTACCATATCTGATTCCTATGAACTTTGGTTATGACGGAGAATTCATTTACTTACATAGTGGGAATAAGGGTAATTTTGTAGAATCTGTTGAAATTAACCAAAATATATGTATTTGCTTCACAACAAAAGCTAATCTAGCTTACCATAGTGAAAAAGTAGCTTGTAGTTATGTTATGCAGGGAAAAAGTGTAATGCTTAGAGGAAATATAGAATTCATCACAGACTTGCAAGAGAAAGAAACTGCTTTAAATATATTTATGAAACAATATACTGACAGAGATTTTAAATATAGTGAACCTGCCATTAAAAATGTAAAGGTATACAAAATTAAAGCAAACAATATTACCGCAAAACATTTTGGTGCACCTCACAAATAATAGACCATATTCATATCTGATTGACTATTTACTCTCCAAATAGTCAATCGGATTCAAATAGAACATTTTTTTCCAAGCTTGTCTATTATTATCAATTCTCCAAAAATATGGAAATAGACTTATTATGGAATAATGCAAATGAGGACTTTTACCACTTGCATTTCCTGAAGAACCCAGTTTACCAATATATCTGGATCTGTTAACCCAAGAAAAAGAGCTAATATCTGTTTCTTGCAAATGGGCATAATAATGAATTCTCCACTTAGCACCTAAAATAATAACAACATTCCCTCCTAATCCAAATTGACCTGAATAAATAACAAAACCATTTGTGGCAGGTTTAATATTCCTTCCCAGTTTTCCATAAATATCTATTCCTTTATGTGTTATTGATCTCCCCCATGGATAATACCAAAATGACTTGGGATTATAATCATTTTTAGAAGCTCCTTCAACAGGCATTTGAAAATTCTCAGGTAATATAAAACCTATAATGATAATGGAAACTAAAACTACGATGTATTTCTTCATATATTTTATTTGAATCAAATTATGAAAACATAAATAAACAAACTTATTGTTATTATTCCAATATTTGAAAATCTTTGAATAAGATTTAGGTATCAAACTAATACAAAAAATCAACCTATTAATATTCACAATAAACTATAGTAAATACTCTATATTCTTATACATTTACCTTGTCAAAATATCAATACAATAAATAACATCGAAGCATGTATAAATTCAATAAAAACTCCACATTCAAACCTAACTATCTGCATCACAGCTAATACAACCTATATATATATAAACCACCAACCTTTAACGGTGAAAGCTATTCAAAAGAACAGATGCACCGCTGCTAGGCGTTTCCAACGCCGCTAACCAAAGCAAACAATTCCAATTTGCACAATCTAAAGTATTAGCAAAATTGGAAATATAGCTCAGCAAGCAGCTATAAGAAAATCTAATCCTACAAATGCAATCCATGAAACCAATAAGAACATCTCTTAAAAGCTCTAAAAATACAGCAAAATCAAGCTTTGTAGCGCACTGGTCTAAATCACCAACCCTAAACGGTGAAAGCTATCCAAGAACTATAAAAGCTCCAAATCTCAATAAAATCAAACAATACAGTCCACCAACCATTAACGGTGAAAGCTATTCAAAAGAACAGATGCACCGCTGCTAGGCGTTTCCAACGCCGCTAACCAAAGCCATCAATTCCAATCAAAAATTTCGAGATTAAACACAATTACCTATTATAAACTAAAGGATTATCAATATTGGAAATATAGCTCAACAAACTATAAGAA
>JAOARN010000072.1 GCA_025210485.1 Marinifilaceae bacterium
CCTTTATTGATAATCTTTTATGATTATGGATTAGTGGATTAAAGAGAAAATAATATATTCTTTACTAATAAGTTGAATGTGAAGCATGATAAATATTAATGCTGATAAGGCTTTGTATTAATTATGAAATATGAAACTAGGTGGGGTGGTTGCGGTTTTGGTAGATGATTAGGATGTGATTTTCCTTTATCGCCCACTAATGTCAAGCAGATATTAATAAAACCAAATATGGGGTACAATAGATCATTATTAACCATTCTCCTTTTTTTAGAGCTAAACACAAAAACATCATCTAGGGGTCGTTATTTTAATTATGTTTGTTGTGTTTATTTATATAATATAAAGTTGTAAAAACTTTTGATAATAAAATAAGACTGATTACTTGGGTTTTATATGGTTGTCCAATAGTATTATACCTAGTAGATTTATTATTTCACTCCTTTGGTTATAAATATCATATTTAGTTTTAAGATAATTTTCAAAACATCTATTATGAACAGTTTAATTATTTTGTTAGTTTTGTAAAAAATAATAAACCTAATAAATATTTCGGTTGGTTATACCCAATACAAGTGGGGGTATTAATATGTTGTGTGTAATGCAAAACAGACCGCAAATATTTAATTATTGAAAACTGAATGATACCAAAATTAAAATTAGTCTTAGAATACAAGCATTTTTTCGATTCTGAGCCACCTGAAAATAGACTGGATTTAATTAAACATATTCCCAAGTTGCAATTGCTATATGAAATTGCAGGATTAAATTATCGCTTAAAACCATACAATCAACTCAAATATGATTTCTCATTAGAAACACAAGCTAATGAGCTGGAATATTTCTGTCCAATAGATAAAGATTTGCATAAAAAATATGTGCAAATCGCATCAAGGTATATAAAGAGCAAAGACGAATATCCATTAATATTTAATCGAGCAGCAAACTTGTTTGCGCTTGAAGAAATTCTAAATAATGATGATTTTCTTCAAGAAGAAAAGTTCGATATGAAAAAGGTTGAAGTTTGGGATGGTATTTTCAAATACCTTTTGGCTGTTAATACAGAAGTTGTTAAAGTAAAACAACTACCTCCCGAAGAAACAACAATGGAAAATATTAGTGCTTCTGCAATTGCCTTAAACGAATTGATGATTGAAGACAATCCTTTTTATATCCCATATAAAGGAATATGTCTAATTGAGTATTTATCCAATCATCCTGTATATGGGAATGAATTGCAAAGATATTTTAATGAAACCCTTAAAATTGACAAGGACAAATTTATATATAATTTACTATCTCTTTCAATGGCAAATAGCCAAAAGAAAAGTTTTACTGAATTTGCCTACAACACTAGTGAACCTGATGAGTTTTTAGATTTCTTGAGTAGTAATCAATTTAAGAATAAGGATTTTATTAAACTATTAACCATAAAGAAAACACCATTTTACAAAGAAAAAGACACACGATATATTGTTCTGGATATTAACTTTTTAATAAATAAAAGCTATAATTTTTTCATAAATGATTTTTGGTTTGACTATTTGAAACCTCAAAAAGACGACAACGGAAAAGAAAAATTCAGTTTTAAACATTATCGAGCTGCTTTCGGGTTGTTTTTTGAAGAATACGTAGGAGAAATTATAGAGAATAGTTTTAAACACCTTAAATATCCAAAACCTCTACTATTTGACAACTTGAAGATTAAAGTACCTGCAGGGCAAGTAGAGGTTGCAGATATTTATATTAGACAAAATAAGAAAATTCTTGTTGGTCAAGTAAAATCAAGTTCAATTTATGACAATGAAAAGTATAGTGGCGAAATAAATACTTTATACCGAAATAATAGAGAACAATTTTATAAAGATTTTGGCGTAAACCAGACCTATGATTCAATTAAAACAATTTTAGAAAATTCAAATTCATTTGATGCAAAAATACCAGTAAACAAAAGGCTTGAATTTTACCCGATTATAGTTGTTAACGACAAGGTGTTTCAAACGCCTCTAATTCCGAATCTACTGCATCAAAGGTTTCAAGAACTCCTTGCAAATAATGATTATAAACCTCATAAAATACATCCATTAGTTGTTGCCCAAATATCAGATTTAGAATATTTAGAGAATACTTTGGCAAATAAGAAAAAGACAATTTGGGACATACTTAAAACTCATTATAAGAAAATTGACAAAACTTTAATGCCCCCACTTATTCAGACAACGGACAGGTTTATTAATCCTGGAATAGTAACAGAAAGGTTAATGGTAAAAATGAAAGAAATAATTAATACATATTCTGAAGGCAACCAATAAAACACTACACACAACATTTTGTATAAGTAATGGTAGGGAAAGTGCTAAATATCAAGGTTTGTAGCCCGCTCAAACAGCGTATCGGTTTGACAGGTAAGTGCCACGCAATCTGCCACTACTCATATTGTGCCAAGAAGCAACTAAACGGCATTATGTATAAACAAATAATATTAGTTGCATGCTTTATTTGAGATGGAGGAGAATCGTAGATTGATATTTATGATTTGACCCTCTATCATCATTTTACAGGAAAGGGTGCTAAACCGCCTAATGGTGCTTTGGTCAAGAGCCAAGGTATTGAGCGATTAGAGAAACTACAACATGATTGTAGCCGTTGAGAATAGAGGAGATGAACGCAATTGAACCCTTGAAGAGGTATCGAAACGTGGAAAGATTCTGTCAAAAGTTGTGGAGTATGGGACACAATGATAAGTGTAGCGGCAACCTGTTTATTGGCTATGCGGCAGGCAGTATTCAGAGGGCATGATCTTTATTTGGGCTCAAATAAGGAACTTGGGAACCTGATTACATAATTAAGAGAAATTTCAATAGGCACAACCTAGAGTTAGAATATCGGGATGTAAATACCAGGGACGGATTATTCTGTAGTAGCTAGTATCTGGACGAAAAGTAATATTAAATGTCTTAGTTATATTGTTATGTAAAATAATATGCATTTGTGTATACCATAAATTTATGAATTGGTTTGTATTTTATGGTATTGTGACCTCAAATAGGGATGTAAGAACTTATA
>JAOARN010000073.1 GCA_025210485.1 Marinifilaceae bacterium
AGTAAAACAGATAACCCTTTAGATGAAACGAAGCATGAAAATAGTCATTCACACACACGGAGATGATTATAAATGCGAGTTCCATCTGGCAAATAAAAAAACAATTATAAACAGATGAAATTATTGATACTGATTAATTAAAAAAGGTGCACAACAGATACCATATTATGCAGGGATGTATTGTGCACCTTTTATGAAAGATATAAGTGAAATAAGTGCACTGGTGCACTTATAAATTAGTTGGGTGTCATGCGGGGCTAAGATTAGACTATCATAGAAAAATTGAAGCTTCAAATATTATTTTGTATTTTTGAAAATATTTAATAAAGAGGAAATAAACGAATAATGAATATTAATAAAATAAAGATAAACAACTATAAAAGTATTTCAGAATTAGAAATCGAGTTTAACCCAAAGCTAAATGTTTTTGTGGGAGCAAATGGAGCTGGTAAAACAACAATTTTAGATTCTATTACGATTGCACTTTCATGGTTAATTAATCGTATTCAAAGAGAAAATACATCCGGAAAACATATTTCGGAAAGTGATATCAGAAAAAAATCCCCTTACTCTTCGATTGAAACATTTGTTAACGTTGAAGATAGCATGTTTAATTGGTACTTAACAAAAACTCAAAAAGGTGAATCTCAAATAGAAAAATCAAACCTAACTCAGGTTTCTGATTTAGCAGAGTATTTTAGAGTTAAGCTAAAAAATGAAAATAACCTTCCAGTAATCGCATATTATCCAGTTAATCGAGTAGTCAAAGATGTATCTACCGAAATATCAAGCAAAGAAAGTTTTTATGTTTTAGATGTGTATGATAATGCAATTGGAGTAAAAGCTAACTTTCAATCTTTTTTTGAATGGTTTAGAATGCAAGACGACATTTTGAACGAAAGTCTTGGTTCAAGAACCAAGTGGATGATAAAGAATAAAAAATGGTTGAAAAGAAGAACTGACAAAGCAATTTCTCAACTTAAAAAATTAACTACCAATTATGATGAGTTTAAATATTTAACAGAAAGAATAAAAAGAGACGATATTATTTTTGAAGAACCTCGTTATTTTTTTAGAGAACTAATTGATTTGCTTCATACTGTTGAGTTTAAATTCAAAAGAGAATATAGAGCGGAGAAAATATTACATGATATTGAATACCTTATTCACAAAATGGATTCTTTATCAGAAAT
Source organism: Marinifilaceae bacterium (assembly GCA_025210485.1). Classification (GTDB taxonomy): domain Bacteria; phylum Bacteroidota; class Bacteroidia; order Bacteroidales; family Marinifilaceae; genus JAOARN01. The sequence goes on from JAOARN010000073.1 coordinate 1,194, forward strand.
GAGAAAGGATAATCTTATAGACAAACAAAAATTCCCTACTCATATAATTGAAAGAGTCTTTAGTCAACTTGAACAGTTGTTTTATGAAGTAGATATTAAAGAAAATAAAAACCTAGTAGCTTTTATTTGGGAAATATTGCAATTCGCCATTTTATTGAGTCTTTGGTGGATGAGTGATAAAGGTAAGTCTGAAATTGAAAGTTTATTCAAAGAATATAATCCGACACTCATAAGAAATAAAAGGATTTGGAATGACATTTTATCAAAATTTCTAAATGATATAGAACGGATAATTGAAAATGATGCAAACCGACAAGATGTTGCAACTAAAAATCAAGGTCGTGAATTACAAATTGTAACCAAAACTATAGAAAATTTTATCGAGGGCTATTCCAATATTAGAATTAAAAGAATACCACGACCACATTTATTGGTAGATAAAAATGAAGAGACATTCAATTTAGAGCAATTGTCTGATGGTGAAAAGAATTTAATTGCCTTGGTGGGGGATATTGCACGTAGATTATCAATTGCTAATCCACATAGTACAGAACCATTGAAAGGTGATGGGGTTATCCTTATTGACGAAATTGATTTACACCTTCATCCAGCATGGCAACGAATAATCATCCCTAAGCTTACAGAGCTTTTCCCTAATTGTCAGTTCTTTATTTCGACACATTCACCTCAAGTATTAAGTCATGTAATGCCTGAGAATATCTTTTTGTTGAATAATACAAACAATATTTTGACATACGATAAGCCAGAAGAATCCTATGGAATGACAGTAGATAGAGTTGTTGAATTATTAATGAATGAAGATACTCGACCTGTTGATACTAAAAATAAAATTGATACTTTGTTCGAGTTTATCGAAAGAAATAAGTTAGAAAATGCTAAAGATATTCTAGCAGAACTAAAACAATATCTGAAAACGGATTCTGAGATATTTAGAGCCGAAATGCTAATTCGAAAAAGAGAAATTAAAAAATGAAGCATATAAGTAGGCAAGAATCTCCTGATAGTTTTGAAAAATGGAAAGCAAGAAATAGAAGTGCTCATTGGGGTGAATTTGGTAATGAAAAAAATCATACCGTGGAAATTAAAAGAGAAGTAAAAGAAAAACTTCTTTCTCAGCAAAACAATTTATGTGGTTATTGCGAAGTTGCAGTACAATTAGATGATAGTCATATTGAACATTTGAAGGATAGAAATAATTATCCACGAGAGATGTTTGATTATGATAATTTTATTGCTTCTTGTCAATATACAGATTCGTGTGGTCATTATAAAGGAACTGGTTATTTCTCAGGCATTGTGTCTCCATTCGATAATAATTGTGAACAGCGATTTACATATACGGGTAATGGTAAAATTATTCCAGTTGATGAAAATGATAGTGATGCATTAAATACAATTGAAGTACTTGGTCTTAATTGTAAAAGACTCAAAGATAGACGTGTTAGTATAATCAAAACCTTAGAACTTGCTGATAACGATTTTGTAAGTCAATACTTATCAAATTGCGAGGATTGGCTTGGTGGTTTTTATACAGTAGTAAAGTATATGCAGAAATAAGCACGAACACCCAATCGAGTAGACGGACGTGAGCTATAGAGCCCACGTTGCGCCTCTCACAGTTCTACTGAGTTATATCGAAGTACCACCGTACGTACGCTGGCTTTGCCTCTTCCTTTCGAAGAAATGTATTTCATACATCTCTTTTCTCAGGAACATATAAGGCGGGTCTTTAAATTATAAGAAACAGGTAAATAGACAATTAAACACAATGTGTTTGGTTAAATAGAGAGTATCTGTTTGTTGGTTTTGAAACTATTTGATACATCTCTATTAAAGGAATATATCCTCGTCTCTTCAAACGTTGCAAGGTTATTGTTGTTCCTAATATAGGACTCTGAGCTACTGCCTAACCTCCCATTATTCACAGATTAATTAATTTAATAAGGCGTTCATGAATTCGTTCCTCATTTCTGGTTCTGCTCCAAGAGTAAGCTGA
>JAOARN010000074.1 GCA_025210485.1 Marinifilaceae bacterium
AATTATTTTAACAATCGATGCACTAATGCTTCAGCAGAATCATTTAACGCTAAAATAAAGGATTTCAGATCTAGGTTAAGAGGGATTGCTGATACAGATTTCTTCCTCTTTAGATTAACAAAAATATACGCATGATAATTAGCATAATTATAAACCTAAATTTAAATAAACCCAGAAATTGTCGGTGATCCCCCCTTTTCTCTTATTTGGCTGATTTTACATATTTTATTATCTTTTCAAGTAATTAAATTTGTATGAAAAATATTTTTCATGCTTTGTCTTGAAGTTGACATCAAATTTTTGCACACTCCAAGAATATAAAAGAAGCTATTACCAGAGAATAACATTAAAAGGATTAAAAAGTGACAAGAAAGAAGCTTTGATGAATTCTATGAATCCTATGAATCCTATTGGAATTTCTATAGACTTAATGATTTGTAATGTATGAGATCTTTCGCTCGTGCCTCGCTTCAAGATGACGGATAGTAGTAGCGATAGTAGGAAGAGGGAACGTCTTGTTGAGCTTGCGAAACATCTGCTATAATTCAATGAGTCGGCTATATAAATTATGAGATTCTTCATGCTCGTATATTTTCCAAATATAGAAATAATTTTAAAGAGAAAACAAGCTATATTTTGCATAGGCTTCCTAAAAGGCTCTTTTTATATAACATCAAGTATAGCCTGATGTTATGAAATCCTCTTTTTTAGATAGGCCTGTATGGCTGACACTTAATCAATTAAATCAGATAAAAGATACTCGGTATATTTAAATTCTCATAAAAAAATAAAAGACTTATCTGAATTTCAAATAATTTTATTCATTTATTTTCATCTTGACAAACAGACATTTATGATATTATTGGTATTTACAAATGTAATAATTGCAACAAAATAAGCTCCCAATAGGTATAACAATATAGAATTTAGCTAAAATACAATTTATTCACTTTAAAAATATTACAGTATGGGATGCGTAATATCAAAACAAAAGAAACAAGAGCAACAACAAGAACAACGACCACAACAACACCACCAACAACAACAAGAACAACAACAAATACAAATAATAATACATTCTCCAAAAGAACAACTACAAATACAGCAACAAGATAGCAATAATAATACAGATCATAAAGGACCTCAGAGTAAACACCTAATTAATTATTATAATCAATTACAAGAAAAAAATAACAAAAGAAATAATTCATTATCTAAGATTAATGAACATAAAAAAGAAGAAATACAAGAACAAAACCCAAATAATCTGAATCAATTACAACCCAGGGACAGCAATTCTCAGAAAAAAGCTGGATTGCAATCAGAAAAAAATATTACACAGCCTCCTCAAAGAAGAATGATGGGGATAAAGAAATTCAAAAAATAAATTAAAAACTAAGCCCTACACTATCAAATAATTAATGATAATATAGGGCTTAGAGTAAATCCTTAGAATACTAGTTTAAACATTTAAAATAAACTAAAGAATCATTTTTAGTATCTCATAAAATTCGTAACTATTGCAGACAATACATTCCTAATTATCTAAAAATATTATAGAACTATCACCATAACTTAAAAATCGAAAATCATTCTCCATAGCATAAGAATAAATATCTTTCCATTTATCTCCAACAATTGCCGAAATCAATAAAAGCAATGTACTTTGAGGCTGATGAAAATTAGTAACCAATGCTTTAATAACTCTGTATTTATAACCAGGTGCAATAATAATTTGAGTATAAGCTGTAAAATTATCCAGCTGCTTATCATCCATATAATTCAAGATGGCAGAAAAAGATTCTTTAATGCTGTAATTTTGATCCAAATTATATGCTTCCCATTGCTCCAATTTATGAATATTATCAAAACCCGACAATATCTTTACTCCCAACCAGTATAAGCTTTCTAAACTTCGAACAGAGGTTGTCCCTACAGCAACTATTTTTTTTGAAGAACTGATTATGTTTTCAATAAATTCCTTTGATGCAGATATACTCTCAGAGTGCATTGGATGATCTCCAATAATTTCGGACTTAACAGGCTGAAAAGTTCCAGCTCCAACATGTAAGGTTAACTCCTGGGTAGCTACACCCTTATTTGCTAATTCAGAAATAACATTATTTGTAAAATGCAAACCAGCCGTAGGCGCAGCAACAGAACCTTCAAATTTCGAATACACCGTCTGATATGTAGTGGTATCCGAAGACTCTGTATCACGATTCAAGTATGGTGGAATAGGAATTCGTCCAGTTAATTCTAAAACCTCTCCAAAACTAAGTTCTTGATTATCCCAAGTAAATTCAATTTTATCATCAATCCTCTCAGCGTATAAATGACAAGTTTTGGAATCAAATTCAAATTCCATACAAAGCTTACCAGATTTCCATTTTTTTGAATTTCCAACAAGACAATCCCATTGACATGATTCTTTGGACTGGAATATTAAATTATAGTCCAATGGCTGGTGAGGCTGAAGACAAAATATTTCAACTCGCGCACCAGTACTTTTAAAGAAAATAAGACGTGCATGAATAACCTTCGTATTGTTGAATACCAATATATTATCATCTGAAAGATAATTCTTTATATTATGAAATTTATCTTCCTCAATAGTATTATTTTTATAAATCAAAAGCTTTGAACTATCTCTATTCTCCAATGGATATTTTGCAATGCGCTCATCAGGAAGATTATAGTTAAAATCCGATATCTTTATTTCTTTAGTATTCATAGTCTTATTAAAATTTTGTCAAAAATAATCAAGAAATACAATTAAACAAAAATAAGATTTTTAAATAAGTCAACTAATTTGGCTAATATACATAAACAAAAAAAGCTTTGACCTGTGAAGATCAAAGCTTTATAGCTCCCCCTCCAGGACTTGAACCTGGGACACCCTGATTAACAGTCAGGTGCTCTAACCAACTGAGCTAAGGAGGAATGAAATTTTATTTAAATAAAACAGTATGTTTTTGCTCCCCCTCCAGGACTTGAACCTGGGACACCCTGATTAACAGTCAGGTGCTCTAACCAACTGAGCTAAGGAGGAATGAAATTTTATTTAATAAAACAATATGTTTTGCTCCCCCTCCAGGACTTGAACCTGGGACACCCTGATTAACAGTCAGGTGCTCTAACCAACTGAGCTAAGGAGGAATTTTCCGATAACAATATGTCAAAAAGGCTTAAAGCCTCTCGTAATTTGCGATGCAAAACTAACAGCTTTTAGTCAATAATGCAAGGACTCAGGGCTATTTTATTTCATTTTTTTTTAAATTTAGAATAATCATTTTTTATAATATCATGATTGACAACTATTAAAAGATATACATTAGAAGTATTTTTTTCTGTATTTTTCACTATGGATTATCTCAGAATCCTATTTTAACAGACCAAAAATCAAATCAAATACCTACTAATAGCTATTGCACAAGAAAATGGAGCATATACATTTGTCATGAAATTACATACAGTTAAACAAGTATTATAATGTAGTATTCTTCTTGTTGACACAGATATTAAAAATAAATACAATTCTTACAAATAAAGATATGGCTATATTTACATAAAAATATATTTAAATACATCAAGAATACTGAAACATATTCAAAAGTGGCTTTACATTAGATTTTCACAAATTAATATAAACCGCTTTTTTGATATATGGTAGCTATTTTTTCTTAAATTAGCGCAGCTTAATTTAAGGGCATATTTAGGATTTATATTAATCCGATACAATGGTAAATTGTTAAATTCAAATATATGAAACTATCTGAATTAAAAGACAATCAGGAGGGAATCATCGTAAAGGTGATAGGATATGGAGCATTTCGAAAAAGAATAACAGAAATGGGATTCATTCCAGGTAAAATAGTTAAGGTAGTTAAAAATGCACCCTTAAAAGATCCGGTTGAATATGAGATTATGGGATATCAAATCTCACTAAGAAGAAAAGAGGCAGCTCAAATAGAGGTTGTTACTTCCTATAATCAAAATATTTCAAGATATTTAAAATTTGATGGGATAGAAGAAACGACCAAATCAGAAAAAATATTATCCGAAAAAACAAATAATATAAAAGTTGCACTAATAGGCAATCCTAATGCAGGCAAAACAACTTTATTCAATTCTATTTCAGGACTAAAAGAGCATGTCGGCAATTACAGCGGTGTAACAGTTGACGCCAAATTAGCAAAAGTAAAATACGAAAACTACAATATAAACATTACTGATCTTCCTGGAACCTACTCAATGTCTGTGTATTCACCCGAGGAGATTTATGTTAGAGATTATATCATTCAAGAAAAACCAGATATTGTAATCAATGTAATTGACGCATCTAATCTTGAGCGTAACTTGTATCTTACAACTCAGCTTATAGACATGGATATTAAGCTTATTATAGCTCTTAATATGTATGATGAGTTAAAGAAAAACGGTGCAAAATTCAATTACTCAGAGCTGGGAAAAATGATAGGAGTTCCAATAATTCCAACTGTTGGATCAAAAGGAATTGGAATTTCAGACTTATTAAAAACCACCACAAAAGTATACGAAGAACAAAACAATATTGTTAGACATGTACATATAAACTATGGTGACAGCATTGAAAAAAGCATAAAGAAAGCCAAAAATATTATTCGTAAAGATACTGATTTATGGGCTAGAATGTCTCCTCGTTACTTAACAATAAAATTACTCGAAGGAGATAAAGAGATACAAAAAAGCATACTAAACAGTACTGTTTTCAATGAGCTCGATGACTTTATCAAGACAGAACAAGGTAAAATAGAAGAAACATATAGTGATGATTGCGAAAACATAATCACTGATTACAAATATGGTTTTATATCAGGAGCATTGAAGGAAACATACAAAGAAGCTCCAATAAAAAGACAAAATAAAACTGCTGTAATTGACACCTTTTTAACCCATAAACTATTTGGCTTTCCTTTGTTTTTTCTATTTATGTTTCTTACATTTTTTGCCACTTTTAATTTTGGCAAATATCCAATGGAATGGATTGAACATGGAGTTAATCAACTCAGTATTTTATTTTCAAACCTACTACCTACGGGACCCTTAAGAGATTTAGTAGTAGATGGAATTATTGGTGGTGTTGGAGGAGTTATTGTTTTTCTACCCAATATTCTGATTTTGTTTTTATTTATATCATTTATGGAAGATACAGGATACATGGCTAGAGCTGCTTTCATAATGGATAAAATAATGCATAAAATTGGTCTACATGGTAAATCCTTTATTCCTTTAATTATGGGATTTGGCTGCAATGTACCAGCATTAATGGCAACCAGAACTTTAGAAAATAAGAATGATAGACTATTAACTATTTTAATCATTCCATTTATGTCATGCAGTGCACGACTGCCTGTCTACATTTTAATTATTGGTAGCTTTTTTGAACATAATGCTGGACTTATTCTCTTTATCGTATATATAACAGGAGTCAGCATTGCTGTTTTAAGTGCAAAATTATTTAAACTAAGTTTTTTTAAATCAAAGGAAGCACCTTTCGTAATGGAGCTTCCCCCATACCGACTCCCAACTGTTAAAACAACTCTTACTCATATGTGGAGTAAAGCTGTCCAATATCTTCAAAAAATGGGTGGTATAATTCTAATCGCATCAATTGTTATTTGGGCTCTTGGATATTTCCCACGTAAAACAGATTTTTCGAAAGATTACGACAAAGAGATACAGAATGTAATTACTAAATATTCGAATATTGATACTAATTCAACAAAAGACTATAATTCAACTAAATCATTACACGAAAGAGATAGCATAATTCACCAATTAAATTTAAATAAACTAGAAGAAGAGCAAGAATCTTCTTATATAGGAAAAATTGGTAAGTCCTTAAGTCCTATTTTTCACCCTCTGGGCTTCGACTGGAAATTAACAGTAAGTATTTTTACAGGAATTGCTGCCAAAGAAGTCGTTGTAAGTACCATGGGAGTATTATACAAAGCAAGTGAAGACTCTAATGTAGAAACAGAAAGTTTAAGTCACAAATTAAAAACTAGCAAATTCACTGGAGAATACAAAACAGGAGAATTAGTTTTTAACAAATTAACCGCATTATCATTCCTTATATTTATACTTATATACTTCCCTTGCATTGCAGTAATTGCAAGTATCATTAGAGAAGCAGGATGGAAATGGGCAGCACTTGTAATCGTATACACCACAGGTTTAGCCTGGATATTGTCATACTTGATAAATAATATAGGAGGCTTATTCTTATAGCAATATCATAAAATAAAACCGCATAAAATGGCGTATTTACATACCTTTTATATGGTTTTATTTATTTTATATCAAAAAACCAACTAATCGGTAAAAAAAGGGATCAGTATAACTACACGATGGTTTAATTTAAAAATTTATTCATCAATGCTTATTTCAGGCTTACAGCCTTTTTTCTTTATTATCATTCATCCCAATGCGTTGCATTGGGATTTATTATATATGCCTTTCAGGCAAAATAAATCATTATTCCTTCATATTACGGAATTGCATGAAAGGCTCTTATTATACAACATCAGGTTTAGCCTGATGTTATGAAATCCTCTTTTTTATATAAGCCTGTATGGCCGACACTTAATCAATTAAATCAGATACAAACTATGGTATACACTTAAATTTATGTATTCCACCTATTGTTTAAAACTAACCTAATAAAAGCTTTAATAATCATTATAAAATTAGATTCAAATCATAAGAGTTAGATAATTTAAATTCACTTCTATATTTTTAGATAAGACTAAAAATTATATCTTATACCAGTTTGAAAACCTATACTATAAGGAGTATAATTATATTCACTTGCTTTATTTACTGAGTTAATATAATATTTAAACAATGGTTCTACACCGAATAAAAACTTTTCAGTAATTTTGTATTCGAGTCCCAAACTAAATTGGCTATTAAAGTTATTCTTCCTAATCCCTTTAGTACTTCCAACTTTAGATCCATTATCATAAACGCCGTTTCCAACAATAATACTTGCATTAAGTCCAGCAGAAACATATAGTCCTAATTTTGCATTTTTTATATTATATCTCAATAAAAAAGGGATTTCCAAAGCTTCAAAAGATTGTGTTAAACTAGAATTTGGCTGATCAAAATTAAAATCACTAACTATTCCATACAGCTTGTTTAATGCCTGCTCACGTTTCAACTGTATTTCTCCTGCTGATGTTCTTAGCGGAGCTCTATAGGCATTATTAGTAGTAATATTCATATCTCTTTCTTGAATAAATGCCCCTGCCAATTGACTATAGCTTTCATCAGTTTGAGATTTGATATTTTGACCAAATTTAGAGTACTTTATTCCTGCCTGAATAGCAATTTTCTTATTTAAATTGTAGTGTAATTTCACACCACCTCCCATTGCCCAGATTCCTGTTTCGTTTGAATTCTTTCCTCCATTAGACTTAGAATTACTCACATAACTAGAACCCACTTGTCCAATAAAAGACCACGATTTATCATTCTGTTTTTCTTTTGCTTTTTCCTTTTTAAGATTAACAATATTCATAGCTATTAACTGAGCCTCTAATTTTGCTAGAGAGATGGATTCTTTATCTATTTTGGGATATATCTTATCATCCAAGGCATGATTATAGACTGTATTACATAATTTGTAATCCACAGTTCGTTCTCCTATCGGTTTCTGTTTTATGTACAAATCTGTATTTAAAATCTCAGGTGATTTCTTTTTATATTCTATTGTATAATTTTTCGACCTATTTTCGCCTGCTGATATTTGTTTCGTATTATACGAAACATCATCTACAGGGAATGATTTAGCAGTATTTTCAACACTAAAATTAGCTTGGTCAAACACATCAGTATGAAACTTTGGCTTTATTTCCTTTTTCATCTGAAAATAATTATAGCCACCAAAACTAACTAGCAGAGCAATACTAGCTGCAAGTCCAGTCTTTATATAAAGTGCGATCATATTTCTTTTTTTAGAAACAAGTTTTCCACTTATATTAGACCACACCTGCTCCGATGGTTGAACATTAATATCACGTAAGCCATCAGAAAACAGTCCATCTATATTATTTGATTCTTCTAACATACTTTCAAATTACTCTCTTCGGTTTTTCTGTAAATTTTAACTTTTTTCTGTAAAATAACTCTAGCTCTTGATAAATTTGATTTTGAAGTTCCAACTGAAATACTCATTACCTCAGCTATTTCGTTATGAGAATATCCATCTAAAGCGTAAAGATTAAATACCATTCTATAACGCTCAGGTAAATCTTGAATCATCTCAAGAAGAACCGACAATGGTATTTCCGAATCATTATTCAGGTCATTTTCCTCATATTCTTTAATATAAATATCAGTCTCTTCTACTATTTTCGTTGATTTATTTTTACGATATTTTTCAAGAGCTGTATTGACCATAATTCGTCTCATCCAACCTTCAAAAGCTCCCTTAAACTTAAAACTTCCAATATTATCAAAAATTTTCAAAAAAGCTTCCTGAAGAGTATCTTCAGCATCAGCTTGATTAGGAGAATATCTCATACATACTCCTAACATTTGTGGTGCAAACTCCCTGTATAGAGCTTCTTGAGCACTATACTTTCCTTTACAACATTGCTTAATCAACTTTTCTAAAACCCTTTTTTCCAAGTTCTTTTATTTTTTTCCCAATACAGTTTATTGGATTTGTACAAACTTATCTATATGTTGCACATTAGTAGATTTGGTTGCTTCTATGCAATTTGATTTTACAAAAATCTACAGAATAAAAAATCAAATTATTGAGTTCAAATATATTAGCAGAAAATAATTCGAACAAACAGCTTGTTTTAATTTTGATTAAACATCAAATAAGATACTCGTGTAACAAAAAAAACTGCATAAAAAAAGCTTGCCAAGAAAACTCAGCAAGCTTTTTTTATAAATTTTTCGACTATAAATTTGTTAGAAAGAAGCCCCTTTAATAAATACCGATTGAGCCTGAACATTATACTCTTTATTTGAACTTTGGTAAGCATTAATACCATCTTCAAACTTGAAAGCAATCAGTTTTATTTTAAAACTCTCTCCTAATGGTATACCAAAAATACTAGGATCCGTTTCTTCCAATTCTATAGTTTGAATTGCAGCATCTTTATCCACAGGTTGGAATTCTGACTTATAAACAGTTTCATTTTCATCGGTTTTGAAAAATTCAACTCTGTAAAATACATTATTTAAAGAATTCATCGAACTCGCATCCCAATTGACTGTAACCTTTTTACTAGTAACACTAACCGAGAAACCATTTTCAGGAACAAGCGGAAGTTTTACATTCTCAATTTCTTCTTTAATTGAAATTTTTTCATTGTTTGAAAGAGTAACAACAAACTTAACTGTTTTAGCAGCATCAAAATTTGTTAAATATTTCTTATCGGATATTCTCCAATGAGAAATTCCATCTATAACATATTTGGTAAGATTATATGATTCACTTTTTGAAAACAGAGCCTTTGCCGACTTAATATTTTTACCAATTAAATCAACTCCATAATATAATTTAGAAACATAAGCGCTATTTTCAACAATATTCTCCTGTACAATATATGCATCTGCGGTGATATCCTGAATCAAACTATTATCTGTAAAAAATGTGCGAGTTCCGTTTACATTTTTTATAATCAACTGATTAGAATTAGAACTAGATTGCACAGTCCATTGCTGATTGCTAGTTTGAAGTTTATCATTAATTTCTAACTCGTCGCCCGACAACTGCCATGAACCGACAATATCATCAACTCTTCCGCCGAAATCTTGTCTGATTAAATTAGCATTTGAGCTAAATTTATACACAAGTACCTCGTCTGGTGTATCATAATCACCATTCACATATAGATTAGAATACCAATATTTATCTTTAAGTTGATCTACACCAAAATCGACATCATCACTATCACTTTTACATGAATAAAATGCACTGAAAATAAAAATTACAGCAATTATTCGTTTTAAACTAAATGTTTTCATCAGTTAATATTTTAGAATATTAGATTATACTTTATTCAAATTGACATATTTATGTATTAAAAAACACAAACACTGATTAACAGTATATTTAAATTATCTATTAAATTACTCGAATTAATAAGGCTGAATTTATACATCAAATTCCATACCATTACATTAATATCAAAAATAAATATAAATCATAATTTTTAAAATAACACATAAGTCAATAAAATACTTTTATTTATATTTAATAAAAATAAGAAAATGATAAATTTTCAGTTGAATTATAGTAATTGGACTGGGATGAATAAAAAAAATAAATCCATATACTCTATACCACTTTTATTAAATTACAAACAAAAAAAGGACAAAATCAATCTCAAACATTGATTTTGTCCTTTTTTTCATCTTTTAAAATAAGAACTATTCTTATTTGGTAAGATTAATCATTTTTCTTCTGAAAGAAGCTAAAGTTCACACTACCATACTTTCTTGTTTGAATAAACATTGGATGATCCGAGAAATTTAATCTTTCAGAATGTTCAAAAATAAACATACCATCATCGTTCAAAAGATCTTTAGAAAGCACCTTATCTACAACTTCATCCACTTTTGGCATATCATAAGGAGGATCTGCAAAAATCATATCAAATTTTTCTTTTGACATTTTAACGAATTTCAATGCATCAGCCTTAATAACTTTGATATTTGAAAAATTCAGCTCATCACAATTTGATTTGATATAGGCAAAATGTTTATGATTTTTCTCTACACTAATAACCATACTTGCACCTCGTGATGCAAATTCGTAACTAATCCCACCAGTACCAGCAAATAGATCTAATACATATATATCCTCAAAATCAATCAAATTATTCAAAACATTGAATAAATTCTCTTTAGCAAAATCTGTAGTAGGACGAGCTGTAAATTTTGAGCTTGATGGAATTCTGCGTCCTTTATGTGTTCCTGATATTATTCGCACTTGTCGTTTCTAATTAAATTAACTAAACTATTCAATTCTAGGTTTGACTCCTTGGCATTAGCTTGATACTTCTTTGGTATACTCACAACCTCTACATTAGAGAGGTATTGATTCAAGGTGCTTGCCAATCTAGAATATGTTTGTACATTTCCTTCAATTATCAATTTACTAGATTTAGGGTCAATATTCAGGCTTTTATAGATATTTAGAATATAATATATTATATCATTTTCAAAATTAAATTCATAGCTATTCATATAATGTTTTTTTTCATTATTAGGAATAGCAACAAAGAAACAGGATTCCTGAATCAATACAAAAACAGTTTTTGAATCTGGGTTTTGTTTGGTATTTATTGCGTATTTGTAAAATTCTTCTGCATTATGCCTGATAGATATTTTACCAAATTTTTTCTCGAAGAATTCTTTAAATTTAGTTGGGATAGAATAAACCGCAAGAATCTCATCATTGACTTCGGCTAACTTCAACTCATCAAGTTCATCTGAAAATTGATGACAAGTAGAAAACAGATATTCTAGCTTTATCTGTTGGACATGAACTTTAGGAATAAAGCTTATTTTATTTGATTGCCAAAAAATATTAATTTTTTTAAAACTAAGATTAATATACTGATTGCTATCAAAATACTGCTCAAACCCCTTATCCTTATTGGCTTCTTCAAATTTTGTAAAATGTGAAATAGCTAAGCAGTTAAGACCATGACTTATTAAAAAACAATATCCATCCGTGCTAACACGAATGGATAGTTTATATTGTTTTGATTTATTTTTGTCGAAATTAGAATCGAGATAAATAAAATCGTTCATATATTTTTTTTTAGGCTTTATGGATTACTCCCAGTTACCAGCATTGTTGTTAGCTTCTTCTAAAGAACCAACTTTAAGTCCTGGGTATTTTCCTAAACGAATTCTGTTTCCGTTTTCTTGAAGAATTTCTTCCTCGAACTCATTATAAATATCATCAAATATTTTCATATTCGATACTTTTGCTTCAAATACTTTAACTTTCAAACTAGAACCAGTAACAACCTCACCTGCAGCTAAATCAAAAGTGAATTTTTTTCCAGTAAATGGAACATAACGCATATCTTCTGCATTTGTAGGTTTTGGAACTTTAGGGTCATTAAAAATAGTTTGAAAAACTGGAACCATTACTGTATCACGAGTAATAAAACCTTTTTTTACTGCTTCTTTTTCTGTCATACCAGCTTCTACTTGCTCATCAGTAAGAGAACCAATAGATTTAATCAAAGGAAGCGAGTCATTTTTAATGAAGTTAATTAAAGTATCAAAACTTCCAGTATACTGTCCGTTCACTTCTTTAAATGCAACTTGAGCTGTTCTAATGTTTTTTAAACGATTAGCAATTGCTTCATAACGTTGCTTCTTGATAACATCAGTAAATGTAAGTGGTCTGTATATACTCTGGAAACATAGGTAACCAAGCACAATAATAACTAGACCTAGTAAAATTCGAGTAACTATTCTCATTTTAATTTTCTTATTAGTTTGTGTAAGTTTGAATGCAAATTTAAAAAAAAAAATTACTTTGCGTTTTTTAGCTATATTTTAATCTGAACAAATATAATTTTCATTTTCCCCAAATACAAACAAAATAATTAGGTTTTTTTTATTTAATATAAATAGTTAGTATGTTAAAGCACTATTATCTTAATCGATTTTTCTACTAAAAAATTAGTTAAATATAGTAAAATATTCTTTTCTATATAATTTAAGCTTTGGTTTAATGAATTTTTTTGACTGCAACACATTTGATTATTCCAATATACACGAACCATTCAAAAGAAAACACACATGTGTTTTTTATTGGTTTTCAATAACTTAGATTAATCTAGTTTTTAAGAACACATTTCACGACTAATGATTTATTAGAATGAATCTAAATTTAAAAAGCTTGAACTAACTGTACACAAATCAGACTAACAGTTCTTCATCTTATTTATCACATCTAAAACTTGGGAAGGTTCAATATCACCACCTAACCAAACTAATGCAGATTCAACAAAACTGAATATTTTAAAATTACTATAAAATTTATCAAAACTTATTCTGAATAATTCCAACTGAACCACTTGTGATGGGCAGTTTGCGATAACTGCTATTCTATTTAAATTCCATTTTTTTATATCTTCTGAAAAGAATTTAACATATATATCTACAGTTTCAATTGTATTTGGAGAATTTAAATTTTGCATATCAATTAACAAATCATAAGCTTGGTCTGTTTTATTGAAACTACTCATTAAACCTCTATGAAAATCAATCGTCTTCTTAGGATTGCTATCCCCAGTAAAGGTTTCAACTATTAAATTATATTGATCAAACAAAACACAATTAGCTTCAAATTCTCCACTAGTTGGTTTTGGCATATATCTATCTTCCACCATCTTATATAAAACCAAATTCTTTCACTGAATAAAAACCTGTTATTTTTCACAGGCAGGATATTTGATATTACATTCTATCTCTAATTATCAATAAATATCAAAGCTCAAAAGTATGGATTATATAGGATTAATAAACCCAACCTAAACTTGATTTTTGATATAAACATAAATCAATATAACAAATACTATAAAGACATTTAATTATCACATATTTCGGCAGATGTATAGATCTAGCAAGTTTAATTTATTTTGATGAATACGCACATTTCTTATACTTAGTTGTTTTTTTTAAATTGAAATATTACAGCTATACTAACGGAAATTACCTAAGCCTTACTTATTCTAAAAAAAATATATCCGTGACACTAATACGTCATCAAACCAAATATAAATAGGTTTAATTTTTGATAAATCCACATTGCTGTTTTTCTAAAACTGTTTAAAATAACAATATAGGTAATCACTAACTACATCATAATCCTAAAACAGCTCAAAACACACAATTATTTATTAATGAACAACTAAGAAACAAAGGCACTACAGAGATTATAGTAAACAAAAACAAAATGAACTTAAAACAATATCTTTTTTGAAAACTATGAATATTTAAATACTAATAAATCACTAATTTTTCGTTACTTTTACAATAAGATAGGTGTATTGGAGCATCTTATTTTTTTGGTCTAAATTTTGATACCATTTATTACACAACAATTAGAACACATCTAACAAACATGTGTTCGTCCTTTTTTTATAAAGAACATACATTTTAATATAAATTCAATATTAATGAAGAAGTCAATCATAATTGCAGGGGTAACAGGATTATTTTTTAGTTTATCTTTATTATTTCTTGGTTCATCTGACATATCTGATAAAAATAACAAGCCAAGTGAATATATGAGTAAATACAATATATATGCTCTTAAGATTCCAAACAAACTAAACTTTGCTAAAGAAACAGTTCCAATGGATTTATGGTATGTTAAAGAATCCTTTGACCGAGAACTGATGGTTAATACATACTGGCAATCTCAAACCTTACTTTTTATAAAAAGAGCTAATAGATATTTCCCTATAATTGAAAAGATACTGCGAAAAGAAGGGGTTCCTGAAGATTTTAAATATCTAGCATTAATAGAAAGTGGATTTGTCCCAACTATAAAATCACCTGCAGGAGCAGTTGGTATATGGCAATTTATGCCATCTACGGCGAGAGAATATGGATTGGAAGTCAACAGCGAGGTTGATGAAAGATATCATGTTGAAAAATCAACTAGAGCTGCTTGTAGATATTTGAAAAAAGCATACAAGAAATTTAATAATTGGACTCTTGTTGCTGCATCATACAATTCAGGCATGAGTGCTGTTTCAAAACAACTCAAATTACAAGGTGCCAAATCCTATTATCAAATGCAATTAAATCCTGAAACAGGCAGATATGTATATAGAATTTTGGCAATAAAACAGATTATGAAAAATCCTAAAAACTACGGTTTCCTATACAGAAAAGAGGATTTATACAAACGAGTAGAAACAAAGGAAATAACAATCAACAAACCAGTTTTAAGTTTTGCTGATTTTGCAAAAAATAATAATATCACTTACAAAGTATTAAAAGAATTGAATCCATGGTTAAGAAGATCATATCTGAAAAACACAAGATTAAAAACATATCAAATTCAGATTCCTAAAGACGAATTAAACCTGGTCGTAAACAAACAAGAGAAAACAAATCCTGAAGAACAATTAAATTAATTATATTTTAAAGTGCATTATGACTGATTTCATAATGCATTTTTTTTATCATATTGTTTTTCGAGTATCCTTGCTCTACCCTATCGTTATGCTCTAATTGCGGAATACCTTCTTTTAAATCTCCAATTATATTAAAAAAAAATTCTATCATTTGTAACATTTCTCTAAAATGGATTACTAAATAGATATAAAGTGAAATACAATTAGCTAATTTTTTCCCTATTCTAATTAATAACCATAACTAAATTGAAGAAAGAAATTTTATTTAAAAAAATCATCCAGTCAAATCAAGACAGAATAATTCGAATTTGCAATTATTACTCTGCTAACAAATCAGAAATAGATGACATTAGCCAAGAAATATTTGCAAATATATGGAAGAGTATTGATAATTTCAGAGGAGATTCATCAATAGACACATGGGTGTATAGAGTTGCTGTAAACACAGCACTTAGCTACTCGGGCAAAAGCTTTAAAAGAATGAAATTAATCATCAACTCAGACAAAGAAATGCTCACAGATATAATTGAACAGGAAGACGAATTACAACTATATCAAGAACAATTTGATCGTCTACAAGCTGAATTAAATTCAATGTCTGTAATCAACAAAGCTTTAATTTCACTCGTACTTGAGGGACTTAACTACAAGGAGATAGCCGATATTATTGGTATCACAGAGTCAAATGTGCGAGTAAAAATACATAGAATAAAATCTAGTTTAAGAACAAAATTAAAAGAAGAACAATATGACTGATAAATATAATTTAAACCTAGAAAGCCTTACAAGCAAATTAAAAAAAGAAGACTTAAGCTATAGCAAATTATGCCGAAATCTACAAATAATGTACTGTGTATTAGCACCACTATACTTAATAATGGCAATAATGGAATATAGTTCAAACAGCAACTCCATGGAAATGTTTAGTCAGCTCTCATTCTTCATGGCAATGCTGACACTTGCCTTAGGATTCAATTATTTCAGAAAGATATATAAGAATATTAATTATTCAGAGCCTACTGTTAAGATGCTGAGAAGTATTATTAATCGATACAAGATATTTAGTATCAAATCGTGGTGGATTATCCCTGCATTTATATTCCTAGACTTAGCTCTTGTTTTTAGAAAAAATGACTTTGAAAGCATCTTACAAGTACAATTAATTTTTTTAGGGACAGTAATTTTAGCAGTTGGTGTAGGAATAATAGTCTGGTGGTTTAAGTATAAATACCTAATAGACAATGCAAAGAAGCTTTTAAAAGAAATCGAAAGCTAAGATATAATAAAAACGATTACAAAAAAATGTAATCGTTTTTTTTTAGGCAAAGCTATAAGCCGGGTTCTGTATTTTAAAAAATTAAAACCTCTATCATTTATCTAGAATTTGCGTCACCACAAATCTCAAGCAATCTACCCCCCGACAACGACCGAGTAAATCTTAACTGCCGGTATACTTGATCTTGCAACACATAAGGTACACGGCTATCTATGTCACCACAAATACCGGTGAGCTCTTACCTCACCTTTTCACCCTTACCCTGAAAAAACAAGGCGGTTATTTTCTGTTCTACTACTAAAATCTTTCGACCTTCTTCCCGTTAGGAAGTATGCCACTCTGTGTTGCCCGGACTTTCCTCTCCTTGACTAAAGCAAGCAGCGATAGAGCGCAATGCCGCAACAAAGTTATAAATATTAATGATTTTGTAGAATTATTTTTATTAAATATTTAATTTCAATTTCACTGATGGAAATAAATTTAGGATCTAAATAAATAATAAGGATTGAATAGACTACAAAATAGCAAATTTTCCGACTTCCAGACTAAAAAAAAGCGTGATAAGACAATAACTTATCACGCTTCAAAAATAAAATATGATATGATTTTATAGAAACAACATCTCGACTAAAACATAACAATAATGAGCAAAAGTACCGGCTACAATACCACCCACTGTATGTGAAAGCAATGCATTAGATGTAAGCTCTCTATATTTTAATGTATCTAACATAGCTGTATGTGTACTTAAATATCCACTCCAACACATACCCATAGCTGTAAACACAGCAACAACATTTCCATCGATAAGTCCTTTTGCTAAAAATGCTTTTACTAAAGAAAGCGCAGCACCAACAGCTCCTAAAGATGTCACAGGAAATGCTATCAATTCAGAATCTTTGAATCCAAATAATCCTTCGAATAACCACCAAATATAATCGGCTAATTTTGGTAGTATAGGCACCCCTTCATAGGCAAGTCCTTGATATCCTTTTACAGCATCAGAAGGTCCAAAGGTAAGCATCATTACCATAGTTGAAATAATCAAAACACCAGGGATAATAGCTAAACCTAAATCAACACCAGATTTACCCCCATCTAAGATAGAGTTAAGGAAACGTAAGAAAACACCACCTTCTGATTTAAAACTAATCTTCTCAACAGCTCCTTCAAAATCATCATCTTTTCTAGGAGTTATCTTATTTCTGATAAGTCTTTGCATAAGGCGCGTAGAAACAACGGCTCCCACAACAGCTCCTAATAGACCGACCAAAGCAGGAATAAAGAAGTTAGTGTCATCTCCTTCAACTTTTAAAGTTGACATAAAGGTAATCACAACTAAACCCATTCCAAAGGCAGTACCAAAGTTAGTTAGAGATACTAATTGAAAGTTTTTAAAGTACTTACTGTAATTTTTATCATTTGCCAAATTGATAATCGCAGGATTATCCGAAAGGAAGGTTAAAACACCAGCAAGAGCAGCTACTCCAGGCAAATTAAAAAGAGGTTTCATAAAAGGAGCTAAAATCTTTTCAAGAAGGCGCACCACCCCAAATTCGATTAACAATTTACCCAGAGCACCGGATAGAACTGTTATCCCCATAATATAAAATACTGTATTTAGAAGTAAATCCCAAGCAGTATTCATAATAGTTTTTAGCATATTGCTAACACCCATTACATGACCCAAATAGCCAAAAACACCAAAAAAGACAATTAGAAAGCAGACTGCTTCATATCTTCTTTGTTGCAAAAAATCAGTTTGTTTAATTTTTTTTAATGCATTCATAATTAGTAAGCTTAATGATACTTGCTGGCTCTTCGCTTTTTCGAAAGTTTCCCAGACTTAGCAAAAATATTCTAAAAGCTTTTTAGAAACACTGCTAAAATGATGATTTTAGTCATAGTGTACCGTATTTTAAAACATATAATTAAAGTTTGGAATTTATCTAATATAAATTTAAAATACGAGCTAAAAAGTATTATCAAAGACGGACATAGAACTTTATCTATTATATATAAAAATGGCTATATCTTTATTAATCAGATATAGCCATTTTTATTATGTTAGTATAAACTTAGTCGTTTTCAAGTTTTCGACATTCTTGACAAGTTCCATAAATATATAAAGAATGATGCGAAACCTTAAAATCCATATCTCCTGATACATTTTTACGAACTTCATCTAGACGTGTATCGCAAAACTCGGCAACTTTTCCACAGACAGTACAAATCAAGTGATCATGTTTATTACTATCGTATGCCTTTTCGAATTGAGCAATATTTTTTCCAAACTGGTGCTTAATCACTAACTTACAATCAAGTAATAAATCTATAGTATTGTACAAGGTAGCTCTACTAACACGATAATTTTTATTTTTCATAAAAATATACAAAGACTCAATATCGAAATGCCCTTCACGAGAATAAATTTCATCAAGTATTGCATATCTTTCAGGAGTTTTTCTATGTCCTTTTTTCTGAAGATAATCAGTGAACATTTTTTTGATGATTTCTTTTGTGTCTTCGTTACTCATATCGCTTTAAACATTAGTATTATCTAATCTAATTTAAAATAGTGCGACTAAAGTAATAATTTTTTTTAACATAGATACAAAATTATCAAAAGATTTTACATCCACTATGAGAGACATCTCAGCTTTTCAAAAACAAAATAACACATTAAATAACAATCAATTAAACCAAACAAACAATTCAATAAAAATATATAGAAACAGAAATTCAAATTGTTTTTCATCAATAATTAAACAACTCTATTAAAGCTATTTGGAATCTTAAAAATTCAACTATATTCTTCTATATTTTCAATTCGAGTAACATTATCCACTCCTTTTATTTTTATTAGTTTCAGAATTAAATTATTCAAATCCCCAATATCATGAACATACAAATGTATCAAACCTTCAAATATCCCATCATGACTTTCAAAATGAATCGATCTCATATTTACTTTATTGTCTTTTGAAATTATTCCTGTAACATCACTAACTATGCCTAGTTTATCAATTCCTTTAAGTTCTATAATAGCCAAAAATGACATCAACCTCTGACTAGTCCATTCTGTTTCAATTATTCTATCTCCACTTTCAGACATTAATTTTAATGCTCTTGGACATTTTCGTTTATGAATTGTAACGACAGCATCATCTTCAATATAACCCATTATCTTATCACCAGGAATTGGCTTACAACAGTTGGCTATTACAAAATTATTATCTTTCTCATCCTGATTAACTATGAATTTCTCTTTCTTATTCGGTGCAATTTTGGGCTGTTCATCTTTTTTTGTCTGTCCAAATCCTAAAAATTCGAGATTCCAGTATTTTATAAATTTATTTTTACTTTTTTTCCTAACTATATCACCTATATCTTCAGGCTTTACTAAATGTTTCCCAATTCTTAGATGTAATTCATCCTTACTTGAAACTTGGTAATATTCTTGTAATTTGCGGTAAGACTTGGCATTTATATTTAAATTCTCTTTTATTAAAGTGTCTTCTAAAATTCTCAAACCTCGTGAAATAAATTCACGCCTTTGATGTTTAAATGCTGATTTTATATTAGATTTTGCTTTTGCAGTAACAACAAAATTAATCCAATCTTCTTGTGGTCCTTGCTTTTCGGATGTAATAACCTCTACTCTATCACCACTATTCAAAACATAACTCAGGGGAACTAACTTACTATTAACCTTTGCTCCTATACATGAATTTCCAACATCGGTATGTATATCATAAGCAAAGTCTAAAGCTGTAGACTGCTTTGGTAGAGTACGAATTTGGCCTTTGGGGGTAAAAACCTGAATCTCCTTAGTAAATAAGTTCATTCTAAACTCATCCAAAAACTCAATTGCATCAGAATCGGGACTTTCAAGTATTTCACGAACAGCCTTGAGCCATTTATCCAACTCAGTATCATTTGATGAGTCATCGTTATTTTTAGAATGCAATACAAAACCTCTATCAGCAATTTCATTCATGCGTTCCGATCTGATATGAAATTCCACCCAATTACCATGTGGTCCCATAGTGGTAACATGAAGTGCCTCGTATCCATTTGCTTTAGGTGTACTCACCCAATCCCGAATACGTTCAGGTTTTGGTTTGTAAATATCAGTAATCATGGAATAAACCTGCCAACATTGATTTTTTTCAGAAATATGCTCATTTGGCTTGAAGACAATTAATACCGATTCAAGATTTAAAATCTCCTCCAAACTCTTATTTTCATCTTGCATTTTTCGCCATGTCGTGTAAATGGATCTTCTCCGATGATTTATCTCATATTCACTATACACCTTATTCAGACTACCTCTTATCGGCTCTATAATAAGATCAATCAAAGTTTTATTCACTTTTTGATGTTTATCAATTGCCAATTTTATTTGGTTGTACTCCTCTGGATGCTCATACTTAAGACTTAAATCCTCTAGCTCAGTTTTAACAGCATATAAACCCATTCGATGAGCCAATGGTGCAAACAAAAAGAGTGTCTCACCAGCGATTTTCAATTGCTTTCTAACAGGCATAGATCCAAGAGTACGCATATTATGTAGTCTATCAGCAAGTTTCAGAAGTATAACTCTAAGGTCGTCCGACAGAGTTAGTATCATCTTTCGAAAATTCTCTGCTTGCTCAGATGTTTGCTGATCAACTATACCAGATATTTTTGTTAAACCATCAACAATCGATGCCACCTTTTCACCAAACATTTGGGATATATCTTCGACAGAATAATCTGTATCCTCAACCACATCGTGCAATAAAGCAGCAACAATAGATTTGGTACCCAAGCGCATTTCTTGAGCTGCTATTTGAGCTACAGCAATAGGATGTGTAATATATGGTTCACCTGACTTGCGCCTCACCCCTTTATGAGCCTTATTTGCAAATTTAAATGCTTTCTCAATCAATTGTTTATTTTCAGGACTACAACTTCTCTTGCAATGTTTTATCAATTCATTATATGCCGATTGAATAATAATTTCATCTTTGTCTGACTCCTTCATATGCTGCCTGTATTAAGTTATCTTTATTTATATAGATCCACGGATTAATGCTACCAAGCAAAAAAAAAGATCTAGATACGCTTAAATCTAAGTATTTTTTTTCTGATATTAAACTAATCTGATATTTTTTTTATGTACAACAAACTAAATTGAGTAGACCTGTATTGACTGTAAAAAAGATAAAAATAAATAGCACAAACAAAGGCAAGTTTCATCTTATAAAGAAACAAAACTTGCCTTTCGTTTTATTTTGATAAATAAATTCTACTCCTGTAGATTCCTATTTGCATTTTGATATGATCTAGTTTTTAGTAATTCCCATGCAGCTTTTAATTCCTCTGTCGAAAAACCAGGGGTTCCAACCTTCACCTTTCTAAACTGAGATTTTAATCTATATTTAGAGTCAGATTCGTATGCCTTTACCACTTTTCTAGCTTTCTGAATTTGCTTATCGTGAAACCACAATGAATGATCATAAATAATAGAAGTCATTATCCATTTTCTATCCCCATCATTAAAACAAGCTGGAGATCCATCATCAGGATGCTGTAAATCAAAACAATGCCCTATCTCATGAACAATAATATTTCGAGTAGAACCATTTACATTTAAAACCATTGCTCTGTGAGGAGTTCCTGCCGCATAACCCCCAGTTGGACCTTCATCCATAAGTAGAAAACGAAATTTATCTTGGTCAATTACAACTTTCTTACCTTGCGGTTTTCCATTTTCATCAGTCACCACATATTGTTTACGCATCATATGTGGATCAAAAGTGTTTTGACTATATCTACCACAAAAATTATCAATATAATTATACCACGACTGAGTTGCATCGCTATTTGTCATTGGTAATTCAATATTTATAATTTTAATATTAGAGGTATTAAAACTAACACCAAGCTGCAACATCAATGGATTTATTGAATACTTACCCCATCCAGTAAAAAAAGATTTAATCCTTTCCTCTGTCATAGTTACTCCATGCCTCATACCACCTCTGGCAACATATATCACGGGATCGACTACGAAAATTTCATTATTTTCAAGTATCTTTTTTAAGTCATCAGGTAGTTCTACTGCATTTACAGGAGTGGGAGGCTCTGGATCTGGGTCAGGGTCAGGATTATTTGGATCAGGATCATTCGGGTCGGGATTTTCGTTATCACTATCCGTATCGGAGTTATTATCTGCTAACTCTGTATTATCAGCTTTCTTTTCAGGCTTTAATTCCTCATCTGCAGAATCTTTTGAACAAGAAACAAACAAGAACAATACGATAGCAAAACAAATCGTTAAGTTTTTTTTCATAATAATTTAAGTGTGTGATTTATAATATTATTTTAATATTTTTATATTAATCTAAATTTTCAATTAGTCAATTTGAAAATAAGCGAATTAAGCACAAATATATTAATTTATTTTAAAGTCACCACTTTAATTATGTAAAACCAAACAAAAGCAGATTTAACTTAAATATATATTACTCTAATTTTTGAAAATAATCAATAATATCTTCATAATATTGCAACAATTCCTTTTCAATAGGAATCATTATTTTCATTAGATTTGATGCAGTATACAATCTATTTCTTAACTCCACATAATCGTCTTCATTTGGAATATTATCTAATTCATCTTTCAAATGCGAAGAAATCAAATCCATATATGTTTTTTGATATTCATATAAATCCGTTATCATTCTTGCAGTTTTTAAATCCATATATACTATTGATTTTGTGAGCTTGCAAGTAGACCAAGCTGTATAACTTAGCATCTTAAACTTCACATTCAGATCATACATAAGACTCGTATCGATTTTAGGCAACATAGTATCAACCTTAGACTGATAATCTTGATGATGCGATACTATTTTCTTTAAATCTTGATGATTAAGTTTTATTTCTTCAAAAATATCTTCAATTGAATCATCTACTGATTTTCTATGTTGATAATCCTCCTTTACACTATTCAACATAAAGCCCAAAAAAACGGCTATTGCAATTGAAAAGAATTCAAATATATATTTATTAGAGAAATTGAATTTTGGAATTTTCATAATAGTATCTTTGATTAAATTAGAAAGCTAAATTTAAGTATTATGTTTACAACAACAAGCGAGACATAAAAATATAAATCAAAAAAAAGCCAGAATTGTGACGAACATCACAAATCTGGCATGTAGTATATTGTAAAGGATTAGTCTATTAATCAAAAAAGTTTCTTACTCTATTAAAAATATTTTCTGCTGAAAACTTGCTTTTATCAGGAGTAAAACTTTTACTATCTTTTAATTTTTCAATTGTTTTTTTCTCATCTGCGCTTATTTTCTTAGGAATATAAACATTTATCTTAACCAATAGGTCGCCTCTTCCATATCCATTAACATCTGGCAAACCTTTTCCCCTAAGTCTTAATATTTTTCCAGACTGAGTTCCCTCTTCAATTTTAACCTTAACTTTATTTTCAATGGTAGGAATTTCGACAGCTCCCCCAAGTATAGCATCAGGTATACCTATAAATAAATTATAAAGAAGATCATTATCTTCTCTTATCAATTCATCATGTGGAATTTCTTGTATCAAGACTAGTAGATCACCATTCACTCCGCCTCTTCTAGCAGCATTACCTTTACCACTAACAGACAATTGCATTCCTTCTGCAACACCTGCTGGGATTTGAATAGTAATAACTTCTTCAGACTGAACTACTCCTTCGCCAGAACATTTGACACATTTGTCTTTAATAATCTTACCTTCTCCACTACAGGTAGGACAAGTAGACGAGGTTTGCATCTGTCCCAAAATTGTATTTTGAACACGTGTAACCTGACCACTCCCATTACAGGTAGAACAAGTATGATAACCAGAAGATGATTTAGCACCACTTCCGCTACACTCTTGACAAGATACGTATTTTTTTACCTTAATTTTCTTTTCGACTCCATTTGCAATTTCCTGCAATGTCAACTTAACTTTCACACGAAGATTGCTTCCTCGATTAACTCTTTGAGAGCGACGAGAACCGCCACCGCCTCCAAAGTTAGAGAAGAAGGAACCTCCTCCGAATATGTCGCCAAAATGCGAGAATATGTCCTCCATATTCATACCGCCGCCACCAAAACCTCCTCCAGAGGCTCCGCCAACACCAGCATGTCCAAATTGGTCGTATCTTTGGCGTTTTTCGGCATTACTAAGAACTTCGTACGCCTCAGCAGCTTCCTTAAATTTTTCTTCAGCCTCTTTATCCCCTGGGTTTTTATCAGGGTGAAATTGTATTGCTTTCTTTCTATATGCTTTTTTTATCTCCGATTCAGATGATGATTTTGATACACCTAAAACCTCATAGTAATCTCTTTTTGACATAATTCTTGGGGCTTAATTAATTATTCTCCTACAACAACTTTTGCATATCTGATTACCTTGTCATTTAGGTAGTAACCTTTTTCAACACAATCAATTATTTTTCCTTTCATATCTTCACTAGGAGCAGGAATTTTAGTTATTGCTTCATGGACGTCAGTATCGAACTCTTTATTTATAGCCTCGATTTCTTTCACACCATTCTGACCAACAAAATCGGTAAAATTTTTATATATCAAGTCTACTCCTTCTTTCATTGACTCAGCATTAGTATTCTCATTCATAGAGTTTAACGCACGTTCAAAATTATCGATTACAGGAAGGATATTTAACAATATTTTTTCACCAGCTGATTTTGTCAACTCCATTTTTTCCTTTAAAGTTCTCTTACGATAATTGTCAAATTCTGCTGATAATCTCATGTACTTATCAGTTATTTCCTGAAGTTTCGCACCTAATTCCTCGATTTCATCTGACTTGGATTTTTTCTTTTTTTTCTCTTTTTTCTCCTTTTTATCAGATTTTTGCTCTTCAACCTCTTTCTCTACTTCCTTATTTTCCACTGATTCGTTTTCCTGAGATTTTTCTTCATTTTTAACTTCCTCATTCGAAACATTCCCCTCGTTTTCGCTATCAGCAAATTCCTTATCCTTATTAATATCTTGTGCCATATCGAATTTAATCTTATTTTTCTATTTGTATTTTCATTAACAAAAGCTAGTAAACTAGGTTAAACACATAATATCCAACACGGTTTCCAGCAATTATAAATCAGAACAAGATTCTAGCAAAAATTTTGCCATCAAGCCTCAATTGTCATTATGACATTAATAATTAAACCACAAGTTCACATTTTGACATATTCCATATAATATCTGCCATAAAAAAATGCCAAACTGAAAAAAATTCAGCTTGGCAAGAATTTACTTAGCGCATAATATAAAACTTCAAAAAGCTATATTATAATTTAGAAAACCATCAAAATATATGTATTAATGATATTTTAACTTTAATCTTTTTTATCCTCATTTTGGACTATTGCACCTGTCATTTTCAAAAGTCCTATCCTACTTTGAATATATGCAAATTTGGCATTACTATAAGCCAAAGAAGAACTTAGAAAAATTTCTTGGATATCCCTGTAATTAAATGAATTAATAACTCCTAATCTAAATTTCTTTGCTGATAAATCTAAGTTCAATTTCGCTGCCGAAAGCTGCTCATTCGATAAAGCTAGCATTTCATTCTGTAGATTATAATTTTCGAATTCCTTATACAATTCATTTCTCAAATTATGTTTCATATCTTCAAGACTTACTTCAGACGCTTCTTTATTTATCCTAGCAATATCCAAAGCTCTCTTTCTACTACCACCGCTAAATATTGAATATTTCAAATTTAAACCCAAGTTGAAACCATTTGTTTTTGCATAATCAGACCAACCAGTAGCTTCCATTTTTGTTTTATCCATATTATAATTATAGGCTGCATTTGCACTCAAGTTTGGCATAAATGATGACTTAGCCTTTCTAATCTCGAGCTCATTAATCTTTAGGTTTATATACTGATTTTTGAGATTAGAATTATTAGAATTTAGGTTATCTAATAGATTTCCTAGTATCAATTCTGGAAAATCTACATTTAAATTAGAACTAAGCTTATACAATTTATCTTCCTTTTCACCAATAGTGTAATTCAAATCCCTAATTGCATTTTTATAATTTACTTGATTTTGCATATAGCTAGTTTTATCATCAAGAAAGGCAATTTTAGATTGAAGAAGCTGATAGGATGTACTATTACCAGAATCATATTTTTTTTGATCTCTTTTGTATCTATCTTCTGATAATTTCATAATAAACCTCGATGCCTCCAGTTTTTCATTTTCAACCAAGGCCTTATAATATGACAACATTATCAACTCGACAGTATTTTCAACTAGTAGCGAATATTTACCCTGTGATAAGTTTTGCAATTCATCAAGTTTGGACTTCTGAACTCGCACAGCAAAACCATTAAATATTGTAATACCATTAAGCTGCACCGATGCACTATTATTATTAGTAGCTTCAATTTGTGTATCCCCAGATTTACCAGTCAAGCTTTTACCCATAGATAGTGATAATTCTGGAAAAGCACCTGCCGCCCCCCAAGAATTGTTTATTTCACTAATACTTAAGTTTGTTTTTTCTATTTTAATTTTATAATTATTCTGTAGTCCCAATTCGATGGCTTGAGCAATAGACAATTCATTTTGCGCTCTCAAGCTACCTACACTAAAGACAGTAATAATAATTAACAATATATTTTTAATCATACTAGTATTTTTTTATTCATTCATATTATATTCAATATTTTTCAGCATCGAGTAAAATGCACCCCAAGAGGTCTATTTTTTTGAAAATACAGATCTAAATCTCTGTGTAATACTCTTAGCACAAATAATATAAATTGGGAAAAACAATAAAATAAAAATTGTTCCGATAAATATCCCATAGGCTAAAGACACAGCCATTGGCACAAGAAATTTTGCCTGCATACTAGTTTCCAATATCAGAGGATAAAGGCCGACAACTGTTGTTACAGATGTTAAGAGTATTGGTCTAAATCGTGACTTTGCAGCTTCGATAACAGCCTCAATAAGCTCCATACCTCTTTCTGTATTTTGATTAAATCGAGACAAAAAGACCACCGCATCATTAATAATAGTACCAGATAAAGCAACCATACCAAAGACGCTTAACAATGATACTGGGTGACCTTCAATTCCATGTCCCCATAATGCAGAGATCCATCCAAGAGGAATTACAAGTAAAATCAATAAAGCTTGTGAGACAGATCTAAAGCTCAACATAATAATCAAAACCATAATCAAGAAAGCTATTGCAAAACCAGTTGATAACTGTTCCGACTCCTCTTTAGAATCCTTCATTTGCCCACGAGTAGCGCAATCAACCTTTGGAAATTTTTCCTTCAATTGAGGAATCAACTCATTATCTACCATATCCGTAACTGGACTTAAAGGCTGGGTTGGATCCTTCTGATAAGCCTCCACTGTAATTTCTCGTCTACCATTCAGCCTTGTGATAGTAACAGGACTTCTACCATAATCAAGTTCTGCCAATGTATACAAAGGGTAAATACCTTTAGGAGTCTTTATCTTCAATTTCTCTAACTGACCAATAGATTGTCTATTTTCCCTTGGGAATCTAACATAAACTCTTAACTCATTTTTACCTTTAACCATTCTTTGAGCCTGACCACCAAAAAAAGCTTGTCTAACCTGATTCATTAAGCTAGATTGATCAAGTCCCAGAACGAACGCCTTAGGTTTTAATTTTATTCTGATTTCTTGATTACCTAATCTGTTATTATCCATTACATTATACAATGCATTAATTTCAGTCAATTTAGACTTAAACCACTCAGTTGCAGCATATAATTGCTCTTCGTTGCGAGATAATAAACTAAGAGAAACTGGAGCACCCCAATGCGAACTGGCTCCTACTGTAAATTTTCTAGCTACTTCAATTTTCCCAATTCTTTGGGCAATCCTTCTTTTCACTTCCGAAACAGACCATTCGACCTTCTCAATATCCTTTAACATTACAGCTACAGATCCAGCATGAGTTCCATTTTCGGCACCAGAAAAAGAAGAGCCAGTTTTAAGTTCTGTAAATTTAATGATTTGCGAATCCTCCTTGTACTCTTTAGTCATCTCTTGACTAACTTTCATACAAGCATCTTCAATATACAATAAATATTGCTTGGTAATTTTATCACTCGTACCAGGTTTCAAAGCAAGATCAATAGTAAAATAATCATCCTCAACATTAGGGAAAAATGTAACACCTATTTTTCCACCAATAACCAAACTCATACTAACTATTACACACGAGATAAGAAAAGCAACTGAAGCCCATTTATATTTAATAATAAATCTTACCGCTTTTACATAATAATTATCTCTAAACTTAAACAAACCAGTATCCAATCTTTTTCTGAAGCGTGTAAAAAAATCTGATTTAGTTTCATCCTCACGACTAAGCACCGAACCATGAGAAAGGTGACTAGGAAGGATAAAGATACCTTCGAATAGAGACATTGACAGACATGCAATTACAACAAATGCCATTTCCGACATCATCGACATTTTTCCTTGTAGAAAAATCAGAGGAGTAAAAGCAACAATGGTAGTACTAACAGATGTAATTATTGAAGGAAGCACCTCCTGCACACCATCAATTGCAGCCTGCTTGGGAGATTTTCCTGCCTCAAAATGAGAGTATATATTCTCTCCAATTACCACACCATCATCTACCAATATTCCTATAACCATAATCATTCCGAACAGAGAAATCATATTAACCGTAATACCAGCAAAATAGGCAAATACAAACATTCCTAAAAACGAAGCAGGAATTCCCCAAGCCACCCATAATGCTAATCTTGCATTAAGGAAAAGAGTTAAAAATATTATTACAAGAATAATCCCAACAATACCGTTTTTAGATAAAATATCCAATCTGGATTTAAGTATGGAACTAAAATCAAATAATACTAATAATTTTTTATTTGGATTGGCAGCATTAAACTCTTCTATATATTCATTTACATAATCAGATATTTCGATTAAATCTTCCGAATTTAATTTCATTATGCTAATACTGATTGCAGTATTACCGTCTAAATAACTTGCGTTCGGGCTTTCCTGAAATTGATACCTAACTGTAGCAACATCTTTTATTCTAACTACCGAGCCTGTTTCCGAAGTGCTTATTACAATTTCTTGAATATCTTCAGGAGAGACAGATCTATTTCTAGACAATACATTTATCTCTTCTCTTGGATTTCTAATAACACCTCCTGTTACATCGAGGTTATTAGAACTAATTGCATTTTGAATATCCGAGAAACTCAACTTATATCTCAACAAATTTTCTTGGTTTATTTCAACCGAGATCTCCTGAGAAGGGACACCACTAATAGATATTTGCGATAATCGACCCGAAGCGAGCATTTCATCTTCAATAATATCAGCCGTTTCCTTAAGCTCCATTAAACTACAGTCACCAGACAGACTTAAGAATGCGGCAGGAGATTTCTTTTTCTGCCAACTTACAATAGGTCTATCAGCCGCACCCGGCAAATTTGAAATACCATCTACAGCATTTTTAACTTCAGTTAATACGCTTTCTGATTTAAAGTCCATCTCAACAGTTACTGTAACCCTACTTGAATTTTCGGAAGAAGCACTATTTGTTTCCTTTATTCCAGGGATTCCTCGTAATGCATTTTCAATAAGAGTTGTAACACTCTCCTCCATTTGTTTTGGATTTGCACCAGGATAGTTAACACTTACAGTTATTGTTTTGGATTCTCGTTCAGGGAAAGAGGATTTTTTCATTGATAAATAACAAAAAATCCCAAAAAAGAACAGTAGAAAAATCACTAATCTACCATAGAAAGAATGATTTATAAATCCTTGTATTATTGATTTCATTATACTAATCTTGATTATTATAATTTCCAAATATAATTATTGGAAAAAAATTACATTTTTATGATAACTAAAACTAATTAGATTTATTATCATAAGTTGGCTTTATTATACTTGACTTATTGTAATTTGTCATTGATTCTACAACCACAATTTGGTCATTAGTTAAACCTTTTACAAGACAATAATCATCTCCATGATGAATAACTTCAATTTCAAGTTCCTTTATTTTATTACTTTCGATAATATTTAATTTATTCTTAGAATTAATTGCCTCACGAGGTAATTGACAAATTTCGAACTCCGATTCAACTGGAAAATCAACCTTAACATACTCTCCCTCATACAATTTAGCACCATCAATCTGTACATATACATTTACCATTTGTGTTTCGGTATCGACATAATTGGCTATTCTATTTATTCTTGCATCATATGAATTACCAAGATCATCAAGTACTTGACAAACTAAATTTCTTTTAAGTTTTTTAACATCGGCTATCTTAACAGCCACCTCAACCTCTAATTTATCAGTACGAATTATAGTTGCCAATTTAGAACCAGGGCTAGCCACAGATCCCACTTGAGAATTACATTGACTTATTGCACCATTAAATTTTGCAATGATTTTATGTTTGCCTAGGCTAATTTCTTTTTGAACTATTTCATAATACTGTCTTAGGATGTCATTTGCTGCCATAAAAATTCGCTCCTTTTTTGAGTTGAATTCAGGAATTTTAGGCATTTTTTTATTAAGCTGAACAGAATTAAAAAACTTATCCCATTTTTCATATTCTGATTCATAATCAATTTCAATATCAGGAAGAATAGTAGATAATTTTGTTAAAAAGCTACTTTTCAATGAATTCAGAGATGCCTGAATCATATCATCCTCTATTTTAAGAAGAACATCATTTTTTCTGAAACTTGTACCTTCTTTAAAGTTAACATCGCCTCTTTTAATAACTCCTGTAACCTCTGCAGATAGACTAATTTGCTGACCACTTGACACCCTTCCATCATAATTCAACTTGTAATTTATCTTTTCATTTTTGACAATTTGAGACTTAAAATACAATTCAGGGATTGAGTTTTTCGCTTTCGGAATTGGCTTTTTGCTTTTTACTATACCAATACTTACAAATATTCCTATAACTAATATACTTATAAATATACCTAGTTTGATTATGCGATTAGTATTCATGATTTTAAATAAATTTGGTTGTCCGTTAATCAATTTATGTTTATTCTGAACGCTAAATTAATTTCTTTATATTTTAATGAGAAATTAATTCAATTAGTAAGGGTTTTTTTTCAATAAACTAAATTCAATCTTCAATATTAGAATTTATTAATTGACAAAAACATACAAAACACTATATCTATCTGGCTGTAATTCTATTCATTAAGTCCAATTAACGATAATTAAAACGGTTTGCCCAGTTAATAAAAACTCGATATCAAAATTCTATTAAAAAAAAGAATTCAATTACAAAACGCCACAAAAATCACACACATCCATTTTAAGACAATGCTCAAACCACTGAATATCTACTCAATACATTCAACATCTAAGAAAAATAGAGATTCTCATTAATTGAATAAAAAGACAAAATCATTGAAAAAATTTATTTATTTGCGAACTAAGATTAATATTTGCTTTAGCAAAGAGAGCATATAGTAAAGATAATCAGAGAACAAACTCTATTAATTAATTAACTATATATAATTTAAAAAAGAACAAATAATTTCAAATAAATACTATGATAAAGAAGAAAAGGAGCTACGATGAATATATTGTTTGGAGTATTTTAGCAATTTTTTATTTTTTCTTTGGAATTAATCATTCATTACGAATGGCAATTTCAAACTCAATAACCATAACATTGGGGCAGATAATAATTGTAAAATTTAACGAACTATACTTAATGAAAAAGTATGGTAATAATTTGAAATCAAAAAAATATCTAATTTATAGTATATCGGCGATAATTCTATTATCAATCATAATAGTGGCAATTGAACATTTCACATATGTTTACATTCTGAGGATAGAAGAACTTACCAAAAGACTTTCAAAGCATCCATCCTATATAATATTTCCATTAATCTTTAATTCCATTAGTTTTGGATTAGCTTTTTTTATAAGTGTTTCATTAAAATTATCAAAAAAAGAGAAAGAAAATGAGATAAGGATAAAAAATCTTGAAAAATCAAAAATTGAAACAGAACTAAAATTTCTAAAAACGCAGATTAATCCACATTTCCTTTTTAATGCTTTAAATAATATATATGCTATAACATATAAAGGTGATAGTCAAGCTCCAGATAAAATTCTTGACCTATCAGATATGCTAAGATACGTATTATATGAATGCAAATCAGACAGAGTTCAATTACAAAAAGAGATAGACTACATAAAACATTATATAAAATTTCAACAATTAAAAACTAAAGAAACACAGAACATAATACTAAAAACAAACACCATTAATTCTAATTGCAAAATAGCCCCAATGCTATTAATCCCTTTTGTTGAAAACAGCTTTAAACATAGTAATATTAGTAAAGAAAAATTTGGCTTTGTAAGAATAGAAATAAATCAATATAAAAACAGTATAGCCGTAAATATAGAAAATTCTATTCCTCATAGTCCAATAGCAAAAATGCATGATAATAGCAGTGGAATAGGACTTGAGAATGTAAAAAAACGCCTAGAATTAATCTATCCTGACAATCATATCTTGAACTATTCAAAACAAAACAATAAATTTGTTGTAAATCTTAAAATCAATACAAATGGATAATAATCAGAAAATATTATGTGCAGTTGTAGAAGACGAACATCCAGCTAGAGAACTATTATCAGATTACATTTCTAAAATTTCAAATTTAGAACTTGTAGGTTCGTTTACTAGCCCCTTAGAATTAATGGATTCTGCTGTATATAATGATATTGAGATTTTATATCTCGATATCCAAATGCCTGAAATAACAGGTATAGATTTTCTAAAACTGAACAAAACTAATCCGATTGTAATTTTTACTACTGCCTACTCGGAATATGCATTAGAAGGTTATGAGTTGGACGTAGTAGAATACTTATTAAAACCAATCGCATTTCCAAGATTCTTAAAAGCAAGCAGAAAAGCAATAAAAATAGCAGAAATAAAACGCAAAATAAATTCAGATTCTTTCAAAACAATAGATGAAAATATTGACGATAAAGATTACATAATAATAAAGGCTGACAGAAAAAAACATAAAATATACTATAACGAAATCATATACATTGAAGGAGCATTAGAATATGTAAGTTTTCATTTAGAGGATAGAAAGATTACTGGTTTTTACTCTTTAAAACAACTCGAAGACATTTTACCTAAATCTTATTTCACTAGAATCCACAGGTCTTACATAGTCAATAATAGAAAAATAAAATCCCTAGAAGCGAACACTGTATATCTGAATAATATAAAATTACCTGTTAGTTCTAGTTACAAAAAAAACATTGATAATATATTTGATAGATAGAGCTTGTAATTATAGAAAATAATCATACCAAACATAATTTGATATGATTATTTTATTCTCAGCTATTTCACTTTAAAAACAAACTGAACAGTATTTCTATTTTTTTGTTCTAATAATTTTTCTTTATTCTCACAAATCATCTTAATTGAGTCTTCACTATAATGTCTTATGCTAATTAATTCGACTTTATTATTATACTTAATAAAATAATCTGTCTTAAGTGACTCTATTAAATGATTCAATTTTTCAGCAGGATTGTCCACACAAACAGAAAAACTAATTGCAGAAGTTTGAATAAGGTTAACCTTTAGTTTCAACTTTGAAAAAACACCAAACAATTGACTTATATTTTGCTCATTTACAAAGGATAAATCTTTTCTGCTAATAGAAATAAGCAATTGATTATCTTTTTTAATATAAACAGGTGGTAATTGCTCTTTATTCTCAGCTAATTCACATATATACGTCCCTGTTTGGGTATACTTAGTGAATGATCGAACATGCAACGAAATCTTTTTTTCATGCAATGGTTGAATAGTCTTGGGGTGTATAACCTTAGCACCATAATATGCAAGCTCAATAGCCTCTTTATACGAAATTTTATTAAGTTTTTCTGCATCTGGTATCCATTTAGGATCGGCAGTCATAATTCCATCCACATCTTTCCATATCGACAACTCTTTGGCTCCAAGAATATTAGCCAAAACAGCTGCTGTGTAATCTGAGCCTTCACGCCCCAGTGTTGTACTATGTTTTGTTATTGTACTTGCTATAAATCCCTGAGTAACATACATTGAGCAGCATTCAAAATTTAATTTGCTTTTTATAAAAGCCTTTGAAAGTGCCCAATCAATTGAAGCATCTCTGTAATTAGAATCCGTTATAAGACAATCCCTAATATCAACAAATTCATTATCAAGAGATTTCAGATTAAGATAATCAGAAATAATTGTTGTAGAAAGAATCTCTCCTTGACTTACTATTTGATCATAATCAAAATCGTAATCCAAGCTAGGGCTGTTTTTCAAATAAATTTCGAGTTTTTCAAAAATATCATTTACCTTTTCATATACCGTATGAGTTTCATCTTTAAAAAGAATATTCATGATATCAAAATGATATTTTTTGAGCTGTAAAAATTTAGTTTCAGGAAAAATTTTATGAATAAAAAACTCCGTGCTTATTTGCTCTAACATATTGGTTGTTTTCCCCATAGCGGACAAAACCACAACTGTTTTATTATTAAAAGTTTTAATTATTTTCGAAAAATTAATTATCGCCTCAGCACTATTAATAGAGGCTCCACCAAATTTAAATATATCCATAACTAACATTTATGTCTTGACTACATAATAATTAAAATTAATACGATATAATTTCGACTAAAATAAATATGTTAATTTAAGATTAGTATTTAACTAATAAAAACTATCGCCTAAATTAATTGTGAAAAAGTAGTTCAAGACTGCTAAATAAAAAAAGTAAAGCTAATTTACATAAAACTATAATTCATCTAAAAAAAAACACAGATTCTTTTGATGATTATTTTTTTTGGATTAACTGTTTTATAAGGAAAGTTATAAATCCACTAATAAAAACAGCTACTATATCCTTCCAGTCGAACACCCCATGTATTCCTAATAATCCAAGAATTTCCCACAAGCTATATACTATTACAGAAGAGATAATATGAATATTTTTATCACAATCACTATGTTCTTTTATTCCCCAAACAAAAAAACAAAATACAAAAACTGAAGCTAAACTTCCTATAGTATCAGCAAAACCATAATCATTTATTCCATTATTGTATATATATGGTCTATAAAAATGAGTTAAAATTTGAGCAGTAATAAAACCAAAGAAACTTAACAGAAAATATACTAGATTATGTCTATTTTCGAATAATTTAGACTCCATGTAGAAATTGGGATTATTATTTTTTATATAAATTCATTTGGTCAATATACTTAGCCACTTCAGGGTGCATAAAATAAGATAAGTCCTTATTATCTGCAATAGCATTTCGAATAAGAGATGATGATATTTCAATAATTGGTGACTCTACTAATTTCACATTGTTAAATTTAGATAATTTGAAATTATCATAATTTTTACGTGGATAAACTAAAATCTTGTGATTTTCTTCTATGATTTTATAATTCTTCCACTTATGAAAATTTTCAATATTATCTGCCCCCATTATAAGGCTAAATTCGTGACTATACTTATCATTTAAATATGCTAAGGTATCGGATGTGTAAGATGGTTTAGGCATTCGAAACTCGATATCGCATGCCCTAAATCTAGAATCATCTCCTATGGCCTTATTCACCAAATCAAGTCTTTGATATTCATCAAGTAATGACGATTTATGTTTAAATGGGTTTTGTGGACTAACCACAAACCATATTTGATTCAAATCCGAATATTCAACCATATAATTAGCTATAGCCAAATGCCCAATATGTATTGGATTAAAAGATCCAAAAAACAATCCTACTTTCATAGATTTTCCTATCAGATAAAAATATAGCCTAAAACAAAATGTAATAGGCTAAAAACTTTATATTTTTCTAACTTAATAATATTATTGAAATATACGCTAAATTATTATATTTTTTATGTTATTCTATTTAAGAAATTTATTTAATATATTTCTTGTATCCAAAATAGCTTTATTCAGATCCGAATTGACCACAGTAGTATCAAATTGATTTGCATGTTCCATTTCAAAACTTGCTTTGTTTACTCTTTCTTCAATAAACTCTTTCGAATCTGTTCCTCTATTTATCAATCTTTGTTTAAGAATTTCGACAGAAGGTGGCATTATAAAAATAGACAGTGCATTTTCTTTATACATGTTTTTAATATTTATCCCCCCAACTACATCGATATCAAAAATTACATTTTTTCCTGACTGGATAATTCGGTCTACCTCTGACTTAAGAGTTCCATAAAAGCAATTTTCATACACCTCTTCCCATTCGACAAATTCGTCATTTTCAACCTTAGTCCTAAATTCATCAGCAGATAAGAAATAATATTCCTTGCCATGCTTTTCTTGCCCTCTTGGTTTGCGGCTGGTTGCTGATATTGAGAATTCAAGATTAAAATTCTCTTCTAGAATTTCATTTAATATTGTTGATTTTCCAGCTCCACTAGGTGCTGAAAATATTATTAATTTACCAGACATAACTTACAATACATTAAGAATTTGTTCTTTCACCTTTTCTAATTCATCTTTCATTTGAATA
The DNA here is from genome assembly GCA_025210485.1 of Marinifilaceae bacterium. GTDB lineage: Bacteria > Bacteroidota > Bacteroidia > Bacteroidales > Marinifilaceae > JAOARN01. The sequence continues at coordinate 37,147 of JAOARN010000074.1, forward strand.
ACGATTTTTTGAATATCAGAATCATTAGCTTTTGAGCCCAAAGTGTTAATTTCTCTTCCTATTTCTTGAGATATAAATCCTAATTTTTTACCTACTGATTCTTGGGTCTGACAAGTTTTTCGGAAGTAATCGCAATGATTTTTTAATCTAACCTTTTCTTCTGTAATATCAATTTTTTCAATATAATAGATTATCTCTTGTTCAAATCTATTTTGGTCAACTTTCTGGTTTTCAATAAATTCATTTAAACCATCTGAGATTCTTTTCTTTATGTATTCGATACGTTTTTCTTCGAAAGGCTCAACTTTAAGAAGCAATTCCTCTATTTTATTTATTCTCTGAAGAATATCTTTCTCTAATGCATCTCCTTCTTGCTTTCTAAATTCAAGCATAGCATCAATAGCTGATTGAAATGTTTGCTCAATCTTTAACCACTCAGACTCATCAAGCTCCTGTATTTCAACTTTTAGTGCATCAGGTAATTTTAATAGACTTTCGACTGCACTTGCATTTAATTCAATATCAAGGCTATTCGATATTTCTTTTAATTGATTATAATACGCCTCTATTACTGGTTTATTTATCTTATTTGTTTTATCAAGTCCTATGCTTTCGATAAAAATATTTAGTTCAATCTTACCTCTTTCTAATCTCGATTTTATTGAATTTCTTAATTCCAACTCCTTTTCCTTGTATAATCCAGGAATGCGAGTATAAATATCAAGTTGCTTACTGTTTAATGATTTTATCTCAATAGTAAGCTTTTTATTCTCCAGTTCAACTACAGATTTACCGTAGCCAGTCATAGATGTTAACATAATATATCGTATTATTTTTTTATCTCTAATTCTTTATAAAGTCGTAAAGTAAGAAAAATAAATTGGTTAAATCAATTTAAATTTTATGTTATATTAAAATTTTTTAATTTTTTCTAAGCTATTTTGAATTATGCGTATTACACTTATTTTATAAAAAGAACCATGCCCAAACAAGCATATTTAATCGATTTTGAAATTAAGATTTATATAAACCCTAGGTGAAATATTTATGCTTCTTTCTGTTTTTTTAATTTATATATCCAAAATAGATAACAATAAATTATTTTACTATGGATTTTGTTTTCCATTTTCCAGTTTTATAATAAATATACGAAAAACACATTCCGAATCCCCAGCCAATAGGAATAGCCCACCATATACCTGTTTCGCCAATATGTTGTGACAAAAAATAGGCTGCAGGTATTCGAGCTATCCATAATGAAAAAAGAGTAATAAACATTGGTATTAAGGTATCTCCTGCACCTCTAAGCACCCCATTAATTGTAAACATTGTAGCAAATACGACATAGAAGGAAGTTACAATTACCAGATATTCTTCTCCTATAGCCGCAACATTAGAGCTAGATGTAAACAAGTGCATTAAATCTCGTCCAAAGATCACAATTATTATAGTAATTAATATACATATCAGATTTGACATAACAAGAGTTGCTACAAATCCTCTCCTTACTCTTCCAATTTTATTTGCCCCAAGGTTTTGCCCAACAAAAGATGAGATGGCCTGAGAAAAAATCATTGCAGGCATAATAGCAAGAGAATCAATACGTCCAGCAGCAGTATAAGCAGCAATAACATCAGTACCGAATTTATTTACAATACTCAATAATGCCATCATTCCGAATGCTACAAGAGTATGCTGTACTCCAGAAGGGAATCCAATTTTAAAACTTGTTAAGAATAATTCCTTATCAAATTTGAGTTTAAAAATTGAGAAATTAATAACATCATGCACCTTATTTAAATATATCATTCCTGAAATAAAAGCTCCTCCTTGCGCTATTAAACTAGCCCATGCTGCACCTTCAACTCCCATATCAAGACCGATAACAAATACCAAATCAAAAATTATATTGAATACCGATGCCAGAATCATAAAATACAGAGGGGTTTTTGAATCTCCCAAGCCTCTCAATACAGAGCTTATTCCGTTAAAACCGAAGAATAATACATTTCCTAAAAGATATATATCCAAGTATGATTTTGCTGTAGGTATAAGATTTTCGGGTAATTTTAAAAGTCGAAAAATATCCTCACTAAAATATATACCAAAAACACTTATAATTATTCCAGAGAATAATAAAAATAAGAACATTGTATCTATACATTTTTTGACCTTATCTATTTGCTTAGCACCAAAAAACTGTGAAACCACAATAGAAAATCCTCCACCAATACCAATAATTAATGCAATCAATGCAAATATTATTGGAAATGATGCTCCAACAGAAGCAAGTGCATCTTCTCCCAAAACTTTACCTACAATAATACTGTCAACAACATTATATAATTGCTGAAAAACATTACCTAATAACATCGGTAATGCAAATTTTAATATAAGTTTTGCTTCGTTCCCCTTTGTAAAATCTTTCATCTAACTATTTTATCATAATACAAACTCTTTAAGTTTCAAATATTACATCCTAATTGTTATGTTGCTGTTAAATTTTAGTTATATTTTTTTTCAGATTGCTTATTTGAAATCAAGCTGTATTAACCTATTCTTTTTCGCTTAGTTCTAACCAACGCATTTCCATTTCGTCAAGTTCGTTTGTCAATTTCTCCATTTCTTTTGACTTTTCGAGTAGTTCAACTCCCTGAAAATTTCCTGAGCTCAAATCATTATTCAATTGTTCTATTTTCAAGCTATATTCCTCCATTTTGGGTTCTATTTCTTCAAGCTCTTTCTTTTCTTTAAAACTTAGTTTATTAGTTTTTGTATTCTTAGGTTTCTTTTGAGTCTCTTTCTTTTCAGGTTTAGGTTTTACTTGTTCTTGTGTTTCTATGCTTTTTTTAATTCTATACATAGAGTAGTTTCCTGGATAATCTTTTATCTTTCCATCACCTTCGAATGCAAAGATGTGATCGACTAATTTATCCATAAAAAATCTATCATGGGATACAATTACAACACAGCCGTCAAAATTGATAAGATACTGTTCTAGAATATTCAGAGTAGCAATATCTAAATCATTAGTCGGCTCATCAAGAATTAAGAAATTAGGATTTTTCATCAATACGGTCATCAAGTAGAGTCTTCTCTTCTCTCCCCCACTGAGTTTATGGACATAATTATATTGAGCCTCACTTGAAAATAAGAAATTTTCCAAAAATTGAGATGCCGATATTCTCTGACCATTCCCCAACTCTACGTATTCCGAAATTTCTTTTATAACATCTATAAGCTTTTGATTTTCATCATGAATTATCCCTTCCTGTCTATAGTATCCTATTTTAACTGTTTCACCAATATTTATGCTTCCACCATCAGGTTCGATAGCACTAGTGATTAGATTAAGGAAAGTTGACTTACCAGCACCATTTACTCCAACGATACCTATTTTTTCATTTTTCTGAAATTTATATGTAAAATTTTCTATAAGATTTAACTTATCATATGATTTCGAAATAGATTCTATTTCCATTATAAGTTTGCCTAATCTTTGTGGCTTTATATTAATATTTACAAAATTTTCGGAGAATCCTTTTTTTGCCTCTTTCTTTAATTCGTAGAATGCATCTATTCTATATTTCGCCTTTGTTCCTCTTGCCTGAGGCATTCGCCTCATCCATTCCTGCTCCGTTTTAAGTAGTTTTTTTGCTTTCTGAGCATTTGTATTCATATTCTGAATTCGCTCTTCTCTTTTTTCAATATAATATGAATAATTTCCCTTGTAGGTATAGATATTTTTGTTTTCTATTTCGAATATTTTATTACAAACTCGATCCAAGAAGTATCTATCGTGAGTAACCATTAATAGGGTTGCTTTTGATTTTGTAAGATAGTCTTCCAACCATTCTATCATATCCAAATCCAAGTGGTTGGTAGGCTCATCCAAAATTAGAAAATCAGGTTCTGAAATAAGAACCTTTGCAAGACACAATCTTTTTATCTGCCCTCCTGACAGTTCAGAAACTTTTTGATTTAAATTATTAATTTTAAGTTTTGATAGTATTTGCTTTGCTTTAATTTCAAGATCCCAAGCTTTAGAATTATCAATTTCTTGCGAAAGACTGATAATCATTTCATCATCTGATTTTTCAAGGGCGATATAATAGTCACCTACAAGTTTCAACAACTTATTTGAAGAATTAAAGATTTCAGAAAACACGGTATTATTCGGATCAACTTCCGAATTCTGATCCAGCTGTCCTACTTCAATATTGTTTCTGTAAATAATACTTCCCGAGTCTGGACTATCTTTATCTGACAATAGATTCAACAGGCTTGTTTTCCCTGTACCATTTTTGGCAATCAGGGCTATTTTCTCCCCTTGATTCACCCCAAAATTTAAATTCTCAAAAAGAACTAAATCCCCATAAGATTTAGTTAAAGATTCAACCTGCAAATATGATATCATAAAATAAATAATTTAGAATGCACAAATTTACAAATTCATTGCTTTCTATTATTATAAATGCGTATTTATAATCTTAATTTCTAGAACATAAATTATATGAACAGCTTAAAGATTGTAAAAAACACAAGTTGGATTTTATTTTATGTAAAATAACAAAATAAAAAAGAAAACTACAGTTTCAAATATTATTTCATTCTCGTTTCTGATTTCTTTGATTTGATGTATAATTTTATGGTAAGCAAGAAATGAAATTCAGTTTAATTTTATAATTAAATCATATCCCACAATTAGTTTACATAACAAAGAAAAAGCAAAATCATATTGAGACTTTTTTTTATTATGAAAGACAATAAGAATTATTTAAATTGCAATATGAAACAAAACTTCAATTCCAATTAACCAGACTAAATATGAAAACTTTAAGATTTATTTTAATAATTGTATTGATAGGTAAATGTATTAATATACATGCCGAAGAGAATACAAAAATAAAAGACACACTAATAATTGGCCATCCAACTGTATCAAATTTATCAATACTTTCAAGCCTAAACAAACACAAGAAATTAAGATTAGAGAATTATCATATTATTGGGATTTATAATAAAGAAGCTAATTACGACTATTCTAAATCCGAAAAATGCCTTGATACATTGAAAAAACTGGATGTATCTTTGTTTGAATTCAAAAACTCCGTAAACGAATCTAAATTATTTACAAAAAATAAATGGACTAAACAGTTTAAAAGTCTATTTGACAAATCGGTTGGAATAATTTTGTTTGGAGGACCTGATATAAATCCTAGTATTTATGGAGAAAAAACACATCCAAATACAAAAGTAGAGGATCCAAACAGAAACAAACTAGAACTATCATTCATTTATCACGTATTGGGAAATAAAAAACAGACTGAAAATATTTTTATTGAGGACAATCCTTATTATATGGTTTTTGGTATTTGTTTGGGAATGCAAAATATAAATGTTGCCACTGGAGGTAGCTTAATACAGGATATTCCAGATCAAGTATATAATAGTGATACAAAAGACAAACTAAAAAAATATGGACAAGATAACATTCATAGAAACTTTATTAAAGATTCTGATAATTTAACAAAAAACCAAACTGGATTTAGAATACATAAAATCAGATTTAATAAGAAATTTTATGAAAATAATATGCAAATATTTAAATATATTAACCCTCAAGTATACAGCTACCACCACCAAGCAATAAAGAATCTAGGAAATATGCTTTATCCTGTTGCTAAGTCAATGGACGCTAAAATAATAGAAGCTGTAAAACATAAAAAGTACAGCAATGTTTTTGCTGTGCAATTTCACCCTGAAAGAAGAGGAATATTTGTTGATATAAACAGAATAAAATTTGAAGAAAAACAAAGGGTAAAATACATGAAGGATTGGCTAGAGGAAGACGACTTAAGTTTTCATAATAAATTATGGAAGTATATTAATACTATATTATACCGGGCATCTAATTCGAAAAAAGTAGTTAATAGATTGCAAGAAACAGAAATGTAATTCAAAACAAATTAAGCTGAGAATTATATAGTTCCGAACACCATTACATGTATTGGCTTATTTCAAACAATTCCAATATGGTTCTTATCATTTAAACTATTACTATAATAATATGTAAACATTCATGCTTTTAGGAGTTAAAAACAAATCTCGAAGTAATCAAAACATTTATGTCAACAAAAAAAATACAGCATTTAAACATAAAAGTAAATGCTGTATTTTTCAAACTCAAATCTATTTTTTTGAATTTTTGTCTGCTGCCTTTTGCGCTCTTGCAGCAAAACCATCCTTAGAAGTTTTCCCTCCATTTTTTTTGCATTCATTTGCTTGAATTCTTGCAGCAGCTGTTTTGGTCATTTTTGTTTTAGTCATAAAAATAAAGTTTTTTTGTTAATACCTGCCATAGTGAACTTGATCTACTGAATACTAAAAAAGTATCAATTGACATGTTTATTTATTCTTCAAAAATAATGACCAATAGAACAAATTTTCCAAAACAGGGAAAACTTGTATCATTTTCGGGATATTTAAATTATATTTTGTTTAAACTCTCTTGAAACGGGAAATTCAATTCCATTTTTCATTTTCAATTTGGATTTACAGTATTCAGAGATCTCCTCTTTATTAACATAGGTTGATTGAGAAATTTGAACAAAAGGGCCTTCATTTAATTTATGTTTCTTGATAAATTCAACAAGAGATGATCTATAGCAATAAATCTTATTCCCGAGGAAAATTCCGATAGTGTTTTTCTTTAATTTTTCCCCCTTATAGTAAGTTGAAATGGCTATCATATCGAACGGATTGAAATGCTTAGTTAGTTTTTCACCTGTTTTAATATCCTCAAGTTTCAAACTTATAGACTGATTACTAATTTTTTCAAATACACTATCTATCTTTTGCTGACTTAAAGGTTTATCCACAACATCAAAAATATCTTGATTACGGAATGATACACTAGCTCTATTTTCAAAACCCGAAATAAAGAATATAATAGCCCCTGAGTATTTTTCCTTTATTTCTTTAGCCAGTTCATCACCTCTTATTTTCATATCTATATCGAGAAGAAAAACATTAAAATCTTGATAAGTGCTATCGTCTAAATCATCCAAAAATCTCTCAGGAATAGTTTCTTTTTTTATTTTATCTACTAGTTTATTGTTAGAGCAATATTTCCCAATACTTTCAACAATTAAAGCTTCATCATCAACTATCGCAACTTTATACATTTTAATATTCTTATAGTTTAACAATCAAACGAACCTCATATCTTTTATTAAAAACCTTGGATTCCAACTTATAATTACTACCATAAAACAAATCTAACCTCTCCTCTAAATTTTTAATACCCATTGATTTTGAATTATTCTTTTCAACATTCCTTTTGGAGATATATACTGGATTCGAAACAATACATGACAAGTAGTTTTCTTCAATAATTGATAGATGAATGTCAATATTATTATCATTAGCTAGGGGTTTGGAGTGTTTATAAGCATTCTCTACTAATTCAGAAAACAAACAGACAATAATTTTATATCTCTGTGCCGAACAGTTATCAATTTCAGAGTTTAATCTAATTTTATATTTTGATTCAGATCTGATTTTGATAAATTTTATAAAATCATCTAAGTGTTTTAATTCTTTGTGCAAAGAAACAGTATTTCTTTGTGTAGTATATGTTAAATATTCCAAAATATCACCAAAAACTTCTATTGACTTTAGCGTGTTCTTATTAGTCTCTTCTGCCAGTAGAGCATCATCACAATCTTCGGAATTCGAAACACCTTCCGCATAGCACTTAATAATTGAAATACAATTTTTTATAAAATGAATATTGCCCCTTTTTTGGAGTAATTCCATGTCTTTTTCGTTTAACCAACTAGACAACTGTTCAATTTTATCTCTGTTTTGTTTTATCTTTTTTGTCTTTTGCACATTGCTATATACTGCACAACCTAGTCCAAGTCCTAAAACTCCAAATATGCCAGCTAGTATTTTCTCTCGTTTATTCATATCACAATATTTTTAGCGAAAATAATCATATTTAAATTATATTCAACAAACATTGTTGTTTTATGATCAATTACTTGTTTTATCATAATTTACACTCACAATATAGTTTCCAAATCGTAATTTTGTTTATGACTCAAAACGAAAACTCCACAAATATTTATTTTGTTTAATGCCATATGAAAAGACCAATATAAAACACTCTTAAAAATCAAGACAAGAAACTAATATTTCGTATTTTATTTTTCATAAATAAAATAAAACAATAAACGAGCCAAAAACACTAACAACATAATTTAACAGTTTCCTACCGATGATTACAAATCATTCAATTACTGTCTCTTAAAAGTTTTACAAGTTACAGGCTTTTTAAAAAGCCACATCTGAGTTATTTTTCATATCAGCTAAAATAAAAAAATGGTGTAAAATTGAAACAAAAAGCCGCACATAATATTTAATACATTAAAATTGACTATCAATATTTATTAAACTTAATTTTAAATTTTTATTTATAAGAAAGTACAGCTTGTTATGTTTGCTAGCTTTATTTTGTACAACTATGTCATTAAGCGCCCAAACAAAAATGAAGAAATTGGCAACAGAAAATGATTATTCTGGAGCTCTAAGTAATCTCGGATTCGGACTTCAAGCAGGAACGCTTGGTTTCGGGTTTGAAGTCAACAAACAATTAAGCGAAAAGATATGTGTAAGATTCTCGTACAACAGATTCACATATAGTTACGATACTGATATTGAAGATATCAAATCAGTAGCTGCGGCAGACATCAAGGTCGGTGCTGTTAGTATTATTGGAAATTACAATCTCTTCAAAAGATTTTATGTAGCAGGTGGACTTGCTGTAAATCTCTTAAAAATAAATGCAGAGGCTGAAAATATTGATGGACTAGAACTGAACGACATCAAAATAAAACCAGAAGATTTTGGTGGAATTAAGGTTAAAGTAACTCCTGATAAATTCAATCCTTATCTTGGTATAGGATTTGGTCGCAGTCAGGCATTAAAAAACAGACTAGCATTCAGTTTTGAATTAGGTGCTCTGTATCAAGTTAAGACAAAATTTGAATTAGATAGTAGTGGTATGTTATCTGATATTTCATCAGATCAACAAGAAGATATATTGGAGGAGTCAGTCAAGATTCCATGGTATCCTGTTATTCGTTTTAATTTATCATTTAAACTAACAAAATAAAAATTAATTGTATGAAAACTAAAATTATACTATTATACATATTTTCGATAATTCTAGCTGCAGGTTCAAACTCATGTGTAGAAGTTGAAGACCCACTTGAAAATGGATTTGAACTTACAGTGAATTACAAAATACTTTCTACATCTGCTAGTATAAGCATTTTAGATAAACAATATAATCCTATCACTGATAGAGAATTCGAAATTGAATTTATAGACCAAAACTACCAAGTTGTTGATTTTGCGGGAAATAATATAGAAGATCCTATAATCAAAAATGGAGTTTTCACATGTGGCTTGTATAAAAATGGAGGTTTTGCTGATAACAGTGAATTAAAGGTCAAAGTAAAAGATAATATTTCAGGGAAAGAAGATATATTATATGCCACAGCCAATTTTAAAGAAGGTGAAAATTCGAGCCTAGTATTTTACTCGATTGATTTAAATGAAATTGCCGACAATAAGATTGAAAACGAACTTGTGGTTTCAAATCAACAGCCTGCACCTGCAAGTAATTTTAAATCTTTGGATATAAATTCAAACAAATTATTTATATCCAACAATTACTCACTATTTGATAAAGATGGCAACAAAATTAATAGTTCAGCAAAATATAATCTTTTTAGGTTAAATTCAGAAAATGAACATATACTTAAATTTATCCCAAATGCAAATAATGCTATATTCTTAGACAAGAATAAAAATAAAATTGATGGTGTATTTTCTCCTGCTGAATTCGTAAAAGTAGATTTTGATAATAATAACATAAAATCATCAGAAAATATTTATATGAAATTCAACAATTCTAAAAAAACATCTAGTGTCTGGTTTTACAATGCAGAAAAAATGCATTGGGAAAAAATATCAGCGTTAAGTAATTCTGAATTAACAGAAAAAGGTCTAGTTTCAGGAACTGGTGATTTAATTATTGAAATTACAAAACCTGGCAAATATGTATGTGGCGAAATAATAACTGGAGATGTTGGTTCTATAAGAATAAAACTAACTACTACTGACCAATTAAACGAATATGAACCAGAAGCTGTATTCAACTTTCCATATACTATAAAAGACACAAATGGGAAATTGATTAAATCGGGTGTCATCAGAGGCAAGTATAATGAAAATATTCTAATTGAAAACATTCCAGATTTAAGTGGAACAAATGATAAATTAAAACTTTATATTCATCAACTCGGTCTAAAATCATTCAATCTCTCAGTTGGAGATGCAGGACAAGAAATAAATGTGGGTGAAACTTACGAAATAATGGCAAATCTAAATGATGGTTTTATGATTTCGACCATTATGTTCGAAGCAATTCTAGAAGATACTGATGCTGTAATAAAACCGTACATCTGTGTGGCAGTTGAATTGGAAGATGGAAGCCAAGTATTACCGATTTATATGCGCAATGGTATTGCTTTAGTTCCAGGTGTAAAAGTTGATGGCAAGTATAATTTTGCTGGATTAATAGGTAAGAAATACATTTCGTTTTCATATACTCCAAGTATAAAAGATAGAGTATACAAGCATGTAGAAACGGTAAGTTCTGATGATGTAGATTTATAAAAGTTTTCAATTAATTTAAAGAATCCTACTAATGTAATTAGTGGGATTTTTTTCATTCAAAATAGCAATCATAATAAAAGCTCATCTGCCATCTAATATATTTTTAGGCTAAAACTCAATTTAATAAAATGAGACATACCAACTACTTAATAAAAGTATATTAAAATCTATCACTTACTTAACTTATGTTAATATTACTTAAGGCTATTGATTTTTTAATTTTACATTAGTATTATTATAGCTACTAACCAATAAATTATACAAAATGAAAAATTTATTTTTATTAAGTTTACTAATACTATTATCTATTTCAAGTTTTGCTCAAACATTTAATCTATACTTTAAATCTGACAAATATAGAATTGAGAATAAGTACAAAAATCAGGTGAAAGAATTTCTACAAAAGAATAAAGCTTTAGAAGTTAATATATCTGGGTATGCAGACACTTTAGGTGCTTATTCCTACAACAAAAAACTAGCACAAAACAGATTGGAATCAGTAAAAAAGCTATTATTAAATATTGATAAAAATATCACAATTAACAATACAAATAACGGAGAAAAACGAAGCCTGTCGGGCGATTTGCAATACCGAAAAGTAGAGATACATATAACAAAAAAAGACGAGACTAATTTCAGCTTTAGTTTATGTAAAGAAAAAAATGAAAATACTAATACATACGAAGAAGTATACGTAATAGCAGAAAATATGCCAAGCTTTGAAGGAGGTGATATTTCTAAATTCAAAAAATATATTAAATCTAAAATACAATATCCTTATATCGCATATCGAAATGGCATCGAATCAAATATTAACATAATGTTTAAAGTAAACAAAAATGGCAAGATAAGCAAGATTTCAATACCTAACAAAGAACACCCATCATTCATATACGAAATAATAAAAGTATTTAACTCAACACCCAAGTGGGAACCAGCAACACATAATGGGAAAGTCGTAGATTTGTTTTATACTATAGATTTACAATTCAAAATCAATAATGAAATTATCATAAACAAAAAAAACAATATAGATTCAGAAGAAAAACTAAAAGATAAACTATCTAAAATAATTGACAATTCTGAGATTTAGACTTTACTATATCATCTAATTCATTCTACATAATTTAAAAAAACTACTTTGCTTATACACAGGGTAGTTTTTTTAATTAGAATTCTAAATTAAAATAAAACCTCACCGAAGATGGAACTGTCTCAGTGTATAAACTTACAGAGCTAAGCTTATACCATGGCATAATTTCATATTCGCCAGAAGTAATATTTTCTACTCCGAAAACATTTTGAAATTTTAGTCCAATTTCAGATTTATATTTTTTTATAGGCAATTTATAAATCATTGATAAATCAGTTCTATTATAACTAGGCTCTGCTATCATTTGCCGTTCATCATTATAAACAGGCAAACCCGTACCATAAACAAAACTAGCAGAGAAATAAAATGGATTAAAATTACCCACCATAGCTGTTTTTAGTTCATGCCTTTGATCCTGAGGTGCTCTAATATATTCCTTTGGAACAAAATAGTCGAAACATTCATTTGTTACCGAATACGAATATGAAAGCCATGCTGTTATTTTCCTATAGGTCGATTTCACATAGGCATCAAAGCCTTTAGTATTGCTTTTTCCCTGAGCTACAACAATTTCATTATTAAAATACTTTATTCTAGAATGTCCGTCTGAATCTTTCCTATAAAGATTCATATTGAAGGTGAAAAAATTATTATCATAAGAAAATGTACCAACATAATGATTTGAAACGAGACTAGGAATATTTTTATCTGCCATAATCCAGTATGGTTCATACTTTGGCGAAGAACTAATAAATGAAGTTTGTATATCAAATTGTCTGTATTTTCCCCAGGCAAACTTTATTTTCAACCTATCAGTTACAGAATAGTTTAAATTGAATCTTGGATTAATATGTAAACTAGTCATATGCGTTGGGTAACATAAATTTAATCCAGCTGTAATATCAATTTTTTCAGAAATGGACACATTGTTTTGAATATAAAACATTGGACGAAGATAATTTTCTCTAATTTTCAACTTACTTATGTTTAATGAATCATAATTCAGAACATAATTTGTAAAATTAATTCTAGCCCCAATTTCTATATTTTGTTTCTTCGATACCATATATTTATGATCAATAGCAAAACTATTTTCTCTGATATCATTATACGAATATGATTTAGAATAATCATGAATTTTATTATCATATTCCACTTTAGTATTCGAAAACATTCGGGTAAGTAACTGAGAAGATGCCAGATTCATTTTCAAATAATTACCTTTTTTTGAAAACTTCGTGTAATTAATAGATACTCCATTCTGTGTATTCGAATCATTTTTCTTTCGTAATTTAATTTCGCCTTTATCTGGAGTTATTTTATAATTATAATCATCTTTGCCATAAAGAGCTGTAATTTCAAGGGATTCATACTTACTTATACGCCAGTCATATTTAAGATTAAAATCTGTAAATGAATATGCTGGATTCAAAGAGAGATCAATAAATTCGGTTTTACTGTTCTCAATATTAGAATTATCAACAGATGAATTCGCAAATCTAATCTGATTATCTTTATATAAATTATAATAGGTTTTGCGACAAGATACAATTATTGCACTGTTATCATTTAAGGGTGTTTGGTAACTAATACTAGAGGTAATATTATTCAACCTAAAATTAAATTTTGGATTCAATTTGCTAGCTTTTTTCCCTTTAGCCAACACCAAACCTCCTATGCTTCCATCATATTTAGCCGAATATCCGCCTTTGTACAAATCAATACTACTAACCATAAAAGGATTTATAACACCAATATCATCATAGAAGTTTTTCATTCCACGTATATTCATTCCATCAAGCTTCAGTTTACTTTCACCAATATATGCTCCCCATATAATCAAGTTATTAGCTAGATCACCTGTTCCCATAACCCCAGGTTGCATTTGCAGTAATCCAAAAATGGTATTATCATCAGAAGTAGGCAAGTATTTCGCAACTCTAGTATTCATTCTTATAGCTCCTGCATTTTGCCCTAAATTCAGATGAGATTGAAATAAATTATCAGATACTTGAACCTCTGGAAGTTCTGTTTGCAGGGTTTTAAGATATACTTTATGAAATTTATTACCTTGCAGAATACTATCTCTAATATAATATCCTAGGTGACTAACATGAAGTTTAAAAATATTAGATTCTTTGGATTTGGCAGAAAACATTCCATTATCAGAAGAAATAAGTTGCTGTCCATTTATCTTAATATGTGAGTTTGATATAGGATTGTTGGTAGCAGCATCAATTATCTGCCCCCGAATTATGAAAACTTTACTATTTTTATAAATAACATAAACATTGTTTAACTTTTCGAAGGAAAGTGGCAAATCTATAAGCAGAGCTTCAATTAGCTTATCACAATTAGCAAATTCGCCTTGCGAGGTAATACTATAATGCGACAAAAGCCTCGGGTTATATGAGAGTTTAATCTCATATTTTTCCCGAAGCTCAATTAATATCGTGTTAAGCGGTTTCTTATTATAATTAACTTTAATAATATTTTCGGCAATTGACTGAACCGATAATAAAAGTATAAATAAGAAAAATAAAACTCGTTTTTTCAATTATGCACCTGCTGATTCAATAATAAACTTTCCATTTTTTTGTTTATCAAAAACTAAACCAAATGTCTTACATACCAAATGTAAAATTTCGTCAACTGATTCAGTTTTATCAAAATTTCCTGTATAAAGATATTCTTCTTTTGTTTTCAATTGAATATCTACATCATATTGGATATTTAGTTCATTAATTACATCAATGAGGTTTTGATTTGTAAATTGAAATTTATTCTTAGTCCAGACAGCAGTTTTTTCAGGACTTGCCAGATTACTGTGTTTTAATTCCGATTTTTCAGTTAGAATTATTTTTTCCTGAGGCTTAATTATTTCTTTTTTATTATTAACCAAACTCTCGACACTAACTTTTCCTGTATAGCAAGTAACATTATATTTACTATCCCGAGAATAAATATTAAAACTAGTGCCTAGTACCGAGGTGACTGCCTTATCAGAATATACGGAAAACTTACTCCCCTTAGTCACCTTAAAAAAAGCCTCTCCATTTAGATTTAATTTGCGTCTAAATTTCCATAGAAATTTGTTATAACTAATTTTAGTATGAGCATTTAATTCGACTATTGAGTTATCGGGAAGAATATGACTCAATCGCTCAGCTTTAGGGCAGTATACATTTACTGACTGTAAGCTTATAAAAATAGAACTTGCTATCAATATACCTACACATGCAGCCACAAGATATTTGACTTTAGAAACCAGATTAAATTGTTTAGTTTCATTCATTTTATCTTGCATCTCAAGCCAGACTTGTTCTTTCGACTTTGAATATTTTATCTCAATTTCAGGAAGTGTGTCTAAAAATAATTTATCATTTGCTTCTTGATCAATATTATTGAATTCTTCCATAAATTTATTTTACATTATTTATTATTATAAAAAACATATTTCCAATTTTATATTATGCTACAACAGAGAATATTTCTCTAAATACAGACAATGCTATAGACATTCGTTTTTCAACAGCCTTAACACTTATCCCTAATTTTTCGGCTATTTCATGATATTTTAAATTGTCAACTCGACTCATTAAAAAAACTGTTCTTTGTTTTTCTGTTAATTGCTCCAAAGCTCTATTATACATTTCCTTAGACTCCTTGTATTGCATATCCTCTTGTGGAGTTTGGTTTGTGACCAATGGATCCATCTTCGATAAATATTTATTAGCAACTTTCTGTCTTCTATAATGGCTAACAAAACTATCACTTGCCATCTTGTATAATAGTGCCTTTAATGACTTTGAATTATAATCCAGTTTTTTTTCCCATAACTTTAAAAATACATCCTGAGCTATATCTGTTGCTAATTCCTCATCTCCAGACCTGTAATAAACATAATTTCGTATTAGCTCAAAATTATCATTAAAAAGTTTTTGAAATTCTTTCCTCACCTAGTTTTATTTTTATGCTTTATGTTTGTTGTTTTTTGCTGCTAAGAATTATTTTTTCCGAAAATGCTCTCCAATTAACATCTCCTTATTTTCCCATTTTGACTCCTCATGGTTATATGTAGAAAGAGTATAATATGGCAAACACCCGGATTCACTCTGATAGTTTATTTTTATAAATACATTACCATTCTTATAATAGTTTTTCATTCCTGATATCAAACTAGAACAAGACTTTTCTTTTCGTAATGGATAATTTGATTCTATATTAACACTATATATATTATTGTCAGAATCATATGAATTTGTCATTCCACTTATTGTATATTCATCGTCGGTCAGATCATAAATAGTTCTTACTCCGCTGCTATATGAAATATTCCATAATCCAGATGAATTTATTACAGATCCATCTGGAAATTCAAACTTAAATTCAAAATTATCATAAAAAGTACCATTCTCCTGATAAAATCCAAAATCGGTTTCAATCTGAGAACTGCCTATTACCTTTATATTATTAACTAAAACATCATACTGAATCGACCGATAATTATAGTCAATTAACTTTATATTTATCCTTCCCTTTAATCTTCTATTATTCTGAAGTATCAGTTCATTGGGATAATTAATCAATAGATTAAAAATACTCGAATCCAATATATTCTGATCAATAGAAAATTGAGGCAAGGATTCACTCGGGTATCTTTCCCATGATTTAATTATTTCAACAGAATTAATCTCCTGATAATCGCTATTTGCAACTATAGCAGAATAAAGATTAACTTCCTCTAACAAAAAAATTACAATATCTTGCATTGTTTCCTCTGATGAAGCAATAACCTGTGTTATAGGAGTAATTTTTTTCGTCTCATTATTCAATATTTCCTGAATATTATCAGACTCACAGGATAATAATATTAAAGTCAAAAAACATAATACATACCTAAATCTCATTTCTTTTGTTTAAAATAAAATGCACCACCTCTATCATAAATGATCCAAACTGTGTGATTCCATATTTACGATAACCATAATAAAACTTTATCAATATTTGCAACAGATTCTAAAAAACTACTGCAGATGTGATTAATTTTTCTGTCAAAACAAAGAATATCCCTTGCAGTGTATTTGTAAACCGTACAAATAGATATACACCCTAATAAATAATAAAATTTGCTCTAAACTTAACAATTTATCCTACTAGGCTTACATAATAATATTCAAGATTTGCTTTCAATTCAAAAAATTAAACTTTTCACTGTAAATATTTGATTGAGACAAATTTAATATTTTTTAAATTATTTCCTAAGTTAAGTGAGAACATCATAGCAAAACATAAATTATCATATTATAACATGATAATAAAATGTCTCTAATTTCAATATTATTCAAAATTTTCAACATACTATCAAACAATATATTCCTCTTCTCGATAAACAATATATGTTTATCCAAAATAAACATATATTCAAATAAACATTGAAACATCCATAGATAAACCAACTGTTTATTTTTACATAAAACACATATTAATATTTACTAAACTCCATAGCTATTTAACATATCAATATGATAAACAATAGATTATCCATACTTACTCTAAATAAGCATAAAAAAAATATTTTTTTTGTTCACACTTTTATTTTGTCGTAAATTTATTTTAGAATTTCATCTGATATTAGATGCGTGGTAATAATTGCTTAAATTATAGAGCTAACTTCTATCGGGGTGTTTTAATAGTTTTAGCTCGTCATTTTCGTATAACAGTTGACACCGAATGGTGTTCTGAGTCTTCTGTTTACGAATATTCGCATATGACTCTTAGTTGAATATTGTTTTTTTAGTGAAAATTTGGTGGAAAGTTTAACTAATCATGATCTAATATTAATAAAACAGATGATATTTCAAAGGGACTAAAAAGTTAGTCCCTTTTTTTATTCCATTTATACGACTCATCAGCAGACGAATAGAAAAATGGATTATGTAAATTTTAAATTAAAGTATTTTTTTACTTGCAACATCGGAATATTTGTATACTTTTGTAAGCGCAAATACGGGTGTAGCTCAGTTGGCAGAGCACTGGTCTCCAAAACCAGGTGTCGGGAGTTCGAGTCTCTCCACCCGTGCAAAAGGTAGTTTTATGCTAAATGCTTGACTTTATAGTCAAGCATTTTTTTTAGAAGTATGTTTGAAATCCAAAATGCAATTTAGCATTCCTAAACACTAAAGTCTCCGACTCGGTTTTACCCACAGCATAAACCATTTTTAAAACTCCTGATTTCAAATTTAAATTTAATCCAACACCCAGACCTAGTAGCTTGTCTGAATAATCTGTATTTAAAGATTTATTTTCATATACAGCAAAATCTGTAAATGCAAAAACATTGTATTGCTTTGATAAACCAAGAATCAAATCATTTCTAAAACCCAGATATGATTTTGCATAAAACTGATTTTCACGAAAACCTCTTACACTATATAAGCCTCCTATTCGATACAAACTGTTTTGATAAATTTGGTCAGAACTAATAACAGCTCCAAGCAGACCTATTTGATATCGGAACAATTTATTTATTACAAAATTCGAAGTAGATTCAAAACTTATTTTCGCAATATTTCGTTTATACTGCTCATCCTCATCTTCTAAATCCTTAAGATAGTATTCCCCATAGGATGATCTTAGTTTAAATTCAAATTTGTTTATATTGTAAACAAGAGGAATTGCAAGTCTAAATTTCACAATCCCCATCCTTTGCTTACTTTCACCAAGCATCTGCCTATCTGTCTCTTGATTTATATTATCAATATTTAAATTACTAATACTATTAGACAAATATCCAACACTTAAACTATTTTGTCGTCGAGACCACAGTATAAAACTTATTTCTGATTTTGTAGAAATATAAGAACTATCTTGCTTTAAAATCTCAAGACCGAGATCTAATCCTATCCTTTTAATGAACAAATAGGGATGCAAATATGAAATCTTAAGATTTTGGGACTCCGAATCTGTTTTCTTCCACTTGAATCGAATATCCTCGGCTCTATTAAAATTATTGGACAAAATCAGATCAAGATAACCCGTCAAACTATTTTTCCCTTTTTCTTGATTAAATCCCAACAAACCATCAAATCTATTTCGTCTCTTCTTTTTCAAATATAAATACAAATTTGCTCCTTCATCTGTATATTCAAGCTCCGAATTTTTAATCAGATCTACCACTTCCAAATGAGTCAGGTCTTCATCAAGTCTTTTGAAGCGATTAAGTCTAAAGCCCTTTCCTTTTTTAAAACCATAATTAGATTGAATATAATTTTTAGAAAGCTTCAAATAAGGCTTGACAATTACTTTATTTACATTCACCTTTAAATTTTCATCAAGCTTCCACACTGCATTAACAGAGGAGTTTGACAAATCAGTCTTTAAAGGAATTATATTTACAAAAGGATAAGCTTTTCTGACATAACTATTTTTAATTCTATCCAGCCAATTATTATAGTTTTTATTTGACTGACATATTTTCACTTTTCCATCAGGTAATATCAATTTTACTTGTTCTACCCTATACTTTTCTCCAATATGAAAAAGGTAAAACAGACTATCATTTCTCTGAAAAATACTATCTAAATTAAACTCCTTGTAAAGTTTATTTCTATATTCAGAAACTATTTTAAACAAATCCTTTTTTAAATCCTGTTTTGAAATATAGTAATCCTTCAGGTCCGAAAGCCTTCTTCTTAAATCCTTGTTTATATTCTGATTTAAACATATCTGAGGCATTTTTTTTTCCTGAGAAAAACACAATATTGGAATCCACATCAGAGAACAAAGAATAAGAATATATCTTAATTTTAACATAAAACATTTAATTAATAATCAAATGTACTATTATTTTAAATTATGTGAAATTACAAAAATAAAATCTACTGGTTTTCATATAAATTTTAATTGTATCATTAATTGATTATAATTAACTTAACATCACAAACAACAAATACAAAACTATAATCACATACAATGATAAGCATAATTCTTTCCATAGGAGTATCTGAGATTCTAATCATTTTTATAGTTTATCTGCTTTGTTTTGGAGCAAAAGGATTACCTGAAATTGCACGAAGCATAGGCAAAGCCATAAACGAATTTAAAAGAACCACTGAAGATTTGAAAGAGAATATTAAATCAGGATCAGAAAATATTGAAGGAGTAAAAGAGGTGAAGGAAAATATTAAGGATATTAAGGATAAAATAAATTTAAACAAATAATCCAAGTAAGACCTTTTATTTACTGCTAGAAAATAGCATTCCGTTTATTTTTATTTAAAAAAACAAAACACTATATTTGCGCGGTTTTACACTTTGGGTTTGTCGCAATTCTAAATACAAACACTAGAGTATTCTTTAATGAGTTAAGTTATACTATAACAAATGTTTACTAACATTTATTTAAAATACAAATCAATTATAATTTAGCTATCTCCTCATTCAACAGTGTGGACAACACACTCCTTTTTCTTATTTTAAAAATAAATTATAATCATAATAATATGTCTTCAAAAAATTCATCGAATCTATCGTCGATTGACAACCCCTACAAAAGGGTTATATTCGGTATTCAATTTTTATTTGTTGCTTTTGGCGCAACTGTTTTAGTTCCTCTTTTAGTTAATATCGAACCATCTGTAGCTTTATTTACAGCTGGTGTAGGAACACTTTTATTTCATTTTATAACAAAAGGAAAAGTACCAGTATTCCTAGGTAGTAGTTTTGCTTTTATTACACCTATCGTTAAAGCAACTGAATTATATGGACTTCCAGGAACACTCGGAGGACTTATAGCCGTTGGTGTAGTTTACACCATTGTTTCTACTATAGTAAAACTAGGAGGCTTAAACATTATTTCCAAAATTTTTCCTGCTGTAGTTGTTGGACCTGTAATTATGATTATTGGGCTATCTCTTGCTGAAACAGGCGTTAATATGGCAAAATCGAACTGGTTAATTTCAGGTGTAGTTCTTCTAACTGCAGTATCAGTAGTTGTTTACACAAAAGGAATTATTAAACTTATTCCTATATTCTGCGCTATTGTTGTAGGGTATCTATTATCTTTATATTTAGGAGAAGTTAAGTTCGAAACTATTCAGAATGCAAAATGGATAGCATTACCTGAATTTACAGCTCCTACATTTAACTACCATGCTATTCTTTATATGCTTCCTGTTGCAATTGCTCCTATCATAGAGCATATTGGAGACATGTATGCAATCAGTGGAGTAGCAGAAAAAAACTTAGTAAAAGACCCAGGATTAAACAGAACATTACTTGGAGATGGTTTAGCTACCGCATTAGCAGGTTTTTTTGGTGGACCTCCAAATACAACTTACTCTGAAGTAACAGGAGCTGTTGCGTTAACAAAAGTTACTGACCCAAGAGTATTGAGGATATCAGCAGTGGTCGCAATAATATTTTCAATGATTGGAAAAGTTAGTGGTTTTCTACAATCAATCCCTAAAGCTGTTCTAGGCGGTGTTATGCTACTTTTATTTGGTATGATTGCTTCGGTTGGTATCAAGACTTTAATAGATGCAAAAACAGATTTTTCAAAAACAAGAAACCAAGTCATAGTATCAATTGTATTAACTGTTGGTATAGGTGGAGCATCAGTTTCTTATGGTAATTTTTCACTTGAAGGAATTGGTTTAGCTTCAGTTGTTGGGGTTATTTTAAATTTAATAATTCCTGATAAATCAAAACCAGTAGTAAAATCAAAATAATCATAATATTAAAAAAAGGGAGTAATACAAAACAGTATTACTCCTTTTTTTATGTTTATAGATTCTTATCTGGATACAATTCGTTCCACCACGAATCATCATTTTTCAAGTATTTTGCGAAATATGCAAATATCGCATTATTCCACATTTTTCTCTTAGTATAGTTTGTGATTAAGTGATTTTGATTCTTAATTTGAACAAACTCTACATCTTTCTTAAGTAATTTCAAGGCCTGATACATTTGAATACTCTCACCCAGAGGCACATTCGTATCAACACTACCATGCAACAATAATATAGGAGTTTTAATTTTATTGGCTGAAAAAAGAGGACTCTGGTTTATATACAAGTCTCTATTATTCCAAGGAAAAGAATGAGCCGATGCATTTGTACTGTATGAATATCCCCAATATCCTTCACCCCAATAGCTAGCAATATTACTAATACCTGCATGTGAAATAGCTGCTGCAAAAATATCGGTTCGTGTTTGAAGTAGCAGAGTAGTAAAACCGCCGTAAGATGCACCAATACAACCAACTCTTTCAGCATCAACAAAACTATTTTTATCTAGGAAAAATCTAGTTGCGGAGATAATCTCATCTGCGGTTGTTTTGCCCCAATTATTTTGATGCTCAGCCGAATATTCCTGCCCAAAGCCTATAGCTCCACTTGGTTGTAAAACATAGACCACATAACCCATAGCCGCATATAAATTCAGAGGATATCTACCTCCAAAACTTCTTCCAACGGGAGTCGTACCACCATAATAATTAACAATTAAAGGATACTTCTTAGTCTTATCAAAATTAGGAGGAAAGTACACACGACCAATAATTTTACGACCATCAGATTTAATATAATTCCAGTCTTTCACCTGACCAAATTTTACATTTTGGAATTTATCTTTTTCAGGTTCTGCCAAATTAGAACCTGATTTTGTTTTCAGATTATACAACCATGCTCTATTTGGATTTTGAACTCCACATCCATAATAAACAAGATTTTCGGCCTTATCATCGATACTAAATGAACGAATCAAATCCTCTCTCAAGCTCAATTTATCATATCTCCTACCTGCAATATTATATTGATAAATATTCTGATAATCTCCATCAATTGTAAGCATCAAAATATTATCAGCTGAAGTCCAAACAGCTTGACTAACAGCAGGACCAAAATTTACAGTAATAGGGTCTGCCTTTTTTGTTTTAATATTGTATATAAAAAGCTGACCATCATAATTATTCACCCATTTTTGTTCACCTTTATTAATTCCAAGTTCTCCAAAACATGAAGGACCTGCAGAAACCAATAAATTTTTAGCATCTGGAGAATACTGAACATAGCCTCCAAATTTATTATCTTTCCATATAGTTTCAGTTTTAAAAGTTTCCAAATCCATCTGAAACAAATCCTGCTTATCGTAAGGGTACTCGTTATAATCAGGTCGAGACTGAGTGAAAACAATTTTCTTACTATCCTTGCTAATATCATTAAGACTTGAAGTATACTTACCATGAGTAAGTTTTACAATATTTCCACTTTCTGTGTATAATAAATAAAGCTGACTTCTATTTCTGTACCATGGCAATCTATCTTCCATTCCTTGGAATTTCTTTGTTTTCCATTCCTCAGAATAATCTTTATTTACAGAATATATAATTTTGCTTTTATCAGGAGTCCACGAATAAGAGGAAATTTTCTTAATTCCACTAGCAATTAATTTCTCTTCTTTCAATTTTAAATCAAAACTCACCAAGTCGTATGTGTCTATTCTTTTCAAGCAGTAAGAAATAGAATTAGAATTTGGCACCCATTCGATATTTGATTCCTGACCATCTCTGAAAATTCTAATAATTTTATCATTTCGCAAATCTTTGACAATTACGCTATGTTTTGTTTTGTCAGAAGTTTTTTTAGCGAATGCATATCTCAGCATAATATACTTACCATTTGGACTTATACTGGTAGAAGATAATTTTGTACCAAAAAGAATTTTATCAATTGAATTATATTCAAAATTATCCAAACTAGTTTTAAAATTAGGAGTTTTAGATGACAGGCTAAATTTCACGTCACGCTTTATTTTGATAAATTTGATAAAAATTTGATGCCTTCCCTTTTCAAGTTTAATTTTAGCATCAAAGTTTTTATTATTATCAATTTCTGAATAATTTGAACTAATTTTTTTATCATCAATATATAATTCAAATATATTAGAGGTATTAAGGCTAAAATCAAACTCAGTCCATTTATCATTTTCAAAGTAGGAATTTGCAAACACTATAGAATTTGAACTCACACCCGAGATATTGAAGATAGATTTCTTATTAAGATTTCTTTCCTCAAACTTAATTTCAGTATTATTATAATAAGATGAATAATTCGAATTAATTTTAAATAATGGATTGAAATTATCTGTTTGCAGATATCCTTTATACTTATATTTTTTCCCATCAACCGATTTAGTTTGATTGAAGGCAGGCAGATTGATATTTACCGGATTTGAAAATAACATTTTTGTCACTTTCGTTGATTTGTCTTTAGTCTTTGCGGATATATTTCCAACATAAAAAGCAAAAACAAACAATAGTAAAACACTTAATTTGTTTCTCATGGTTTTTGTTAAAAGTTAATTATAATATTATCTGGGAATATTAGAAATTATATTCAATATATGAAAATTTACAGATATGATATATATCATATTATTAACTAGTTTAAATTCATCACCTCTACAATTGTAGTAAAATAAACTTAAGCTTATATTCAACAGCTTAAGATAAATTTATGATATGAGATTCATTGTTCTATATAATTTTAACAAAATTTGAACTACACATAATCAGCATTACTAAAGGGTAAACTTATAGTAACAAATAATAATACCCTTTATAGATTCAAAAATCTTAGAATAATATAAAAATTAAACATTTATCAATACATTTGTTTAATTAATGTATTAAACTCCGATAAGTCTAATTTTTGTTTATCTTTGCCCTAAATTTTAATTTAAGATTTATAAAAGTGGATTATACAAAAGTTATTGACAGAGCATCTGATAATATTAGAATTCTTTCAGCATCTATGGTAGAAAAAGCAAAATCTGGTCATCCAGGTGGAGCTATGGGTGGTGCTGACTTCGTAAATGTATTATACTCCGAATTTTTAAATTTCGATCCAGATGATATGAACTGGATTAATCGTGATAGATTTTTCCTAGATCCTGGTCACATGTCTCCAATGTTATACTCTATTCTTGCTTTAACAGGAAACTATAGCATGGATGAGTTAAAACAATTCAGACAATGGGGTAGCCCTACTCCAGGTCACCCAGAAGTTGATCAAGACAGAGGTGTAGAAAACACATCTGGACCACTAGGTCAAGGTCACACAATGGCTGTGGGTGCTGCTATTGCAGAAAGATTCCTTGCAGCTAAATTTGGAGAGTGGATGTCTCACAAAACTTACGCTTTTATCTCTGATGGTGGTATTCAAGAGGAAATCGCTCAAGGAGCTGGTAGAATTGCTGGTACATTAGGACTAAGCAATTTAATCATGTTCTACGATTCAAATAACGTCCAATTATCTACAAAAGTAGAAGAGGTTACAGCAGAAGACACTGAAAAAAAATATCAAGCTTGGGGATGGAATGTAATTACTATTAATGGTAATTCAGCTTCTGAAATTAGAGAAGCTCTAAAACAAGCTCAAGCAGAAACAGAAAAACCAACATTAATTATTGGTACAACAATAATGGGTAAAGGTGCTGTTGATGCTAATGGTGGTAGCTTCGAACATATGGTATCTACTCACGGTCAGCCATTAACTGCTGCTGGTGCTGATATCAAAGCTACAATCAAAAATTTAGGTGGTGATGCAGAAAATCCATTTGCAATTTTTGATGATGTAAAAGAATACTATAGCGAAATTCTTAACAAAAAAAGAGAATACGCTAAAGAGAAAAAACAAGAACAAGAAAAATGGGCTTCAGAAAACCCTGAATTAGCTGCAAAACTAGCTAAATTCTTTAGCAACGAAGCTCCAGATATTGATTACAAAGCTATAGTACAAAAAGCTAATGTTGCTACTCGTGCTGCTTCATCTGCTGTATTAGCAGAACTTGCAAACAAAGTAGAAAACATGATTGTTTCTTCGGCTGACCTTTGTAATTCTGACAAAACTGATGGATTCCTTAAACAAACCAAAGCTATCACTAAAGGAGATTTCTCTGGCGCTTTCCTTCAGGCTGGTGTTGCTGAGTTAACTATGGCTTCTATTTGTAATGGTATTGCTTTACACGGTGGTGTTACTGCTGCATGTGGTACATTCTTCGTATTTTCTGATTATATGAAACCTGCTGTGAGATTATCTGCTCTAATGCAAGTTCCTGTTAAATATATCTGGACTCACGATGCTTTCCGTGTTGGAGAAGATGGACCTACTCATCAACCTATCGAACAAGAAGCACAAATCAGATTACTTGAAAAACTAAAAAATCACTCAGGAGACATGAGTTTATTGGCATTACGTCCTGCGGATGCTGACGAAACTTCTGTTGCATGGAAAATGGCTATGGAGAACACTAAAACTCCTACTGCTATGATTCTTTCGAGACAAAATGTAAACAGCCTACCTGCTATTGGCGAATCAAGATACGATGAAGCTTTAGCTGCTGAGAAAGGTGCATATATTGTTGAGAATCCTAAAAAAGAAGCTGATGTAATTTTAGTTGCTAGTGGTTCTGAAGTTGCTACTTTAATTGAAGCTGGTAAAATTCTTAAAGAAGATCATAACTTAGATATTCAAGTTGTTTCTGTTATCTCTGAGGGATTATTCAAAAATCAATCAAAAGAGTATATCAGCGAGGTTATTCCAGCAAACAAACCAGTTATTGGTTTGACCGCAGGTTTACCTGTGACTCTTGAATCATTAGTTGGCGCTAATGGATTATCTATTGGTCTTGATCATTTTGGATACTCTGCTCCTGCAAGTGTTCTTGATGAGAAATTTGGATATACAGCTACTGAAGTTGCTTCAAAAGTTATCAATTTCTTGAAATAAGATTCACACAAGATAATATAAAAAAAACTGCTACATTTTACTGTAGCAGTTTTTTTTATATCCAATAAATAGACTTATTTTTTTGCCGATCCAGCAGCAACTGCAAGAAGTACTCCTAATACAATACCTAAAACAGCAGCCATAAGAACTCTAAATTCAGGAGGCAATAGGAAAGTAATAGTATGAGCAGGTATCCAGAAAAAAGGAATTGTCTTTTTGAATACAAAATTCCATTGTACATCCCAATTCAACTCTTTAATTATCTTACCAAACTTAATTGGCTTAAGAAGTCCTGCAATAGTACCGCCATTATCTACAATATGAGTATCTGTAATTTTATGAAGAGTCATCATGATTGGAGCATAAATAACATTCATACTTGCACTAATACAGAATGCTACGAGCAATTTAGTTGGAGTAAATTCACCAGCTAGAATTTTTGTTGCATTTTCGATTCCCATAGATTGAAGGAAAGCTGGCGTACCTGTTGCAAATACAACAAAAGCAAATTTGATTGTCAATCCCAAAAACCCCCATACAATGGCTCTAGGAATTATTCCAAATCCCTTTTGGCTAAACTCTCCTGTTCTAATTCTTAATCCAATAACTTCACCTAAAGTTGCTAATAAAGCAAATTTAATGAATGACATTATCATACTATGAGCCTTATTGAATGAAATATAGGCATCATATACAGAATCAAGAACAAAAAATGGAGAAAAAACAATTATTAAAATAATAATAAAAATAAAATCCTTTTTTTTCATAATCTTTTATATAAACAGAAAAAAGGACGATAGTATAACTATCATCCTTTATAAATTATTTTGAAGTGGACTGTTCCGTATATTTTTCAATAGTTTGGGAGACTTCTTCCTTAAAGCTTCCCCACCTAGCTAGAATAGCTATTACTAAAATTATGACGAAACATATCATCATTTTTTCTTTACCCGATAATTCTTTCCACTTTTTCATATCAATTATAATATCTAACCGAAAAATATTCGATTTATTTTTCTATTCTAATTCTAGCATCAACAGCTACAACTTCTTTAGCAGATCCTAATAGAGGATTTAAATCCATTTCGAAGATCTCTGGAGCAACTCTAACAAGAGCCGATAGTCTTGAAATAGCTTCTGCATATAATTTCTCATTAACTGGTTCCTGACCTCTTACACCTTTAATAATTCCATAAGATTTAAGATTTTTGATCATTTTACCAGACTCCTCAACAGAAATAGGAGCTAATCCAGCTTGAACATCTTTTAATACCTCGATAAAGATACCTCCAAGTCCACAAAGAACCATATGTCCGAATTTATCTTCACGTTTAGCACCGATAAATACTTCAGTACCGCTATGTTGAGAACACATCAATACAGCATATGTATCTTTGATTTTCATTAATCTTTCGAATTCAGAGCAAACAGTGTCCATGCTATTAACATTAAGAACAACGCCACCAACATCCGATTTGTGAACAGGACCAACAACTTTCATCACAAGAGGGAAACCAATTTCTTCTGCTAATTTCTTAGCATCTTCAATTTGATCAACAACTCCTTCTTTAGCTCTCTGAATACCAGCAGCATCCAATAAAGCATGAATTTGTTTAGGCTCTAAATACCCATTTTCAGCAGCATCAACAATTTCTCTAATTTTAGCTTCGTCAACTTCTGGAGTTTCAATCTCAGCTGGTTGTGGTTTTTCTGTGTGATATACTTTTGCAAGAGCATTACCAAATACAACCTCATCAGGGAAATTGATTCTACCTTTAGCTAAGAAATGTTCGATTTCGTCTTTTACATTAATAACAGAAGGAAGAATAGGGTATATAGGTTTCTTACATTCCTTCATTTTCTCGTGTAATAAATCATACACATCATATACAGGGAAAAGACCAGGACTACCAAATATAACAGCCATAGCATCGATATTATCGAAATCATTTTCACAAGCATCAATAATATGACCCAATTGCTCAGCGGTACCAGTTGCTAAAAAGTCAATAGGATTTGCTACAGATGAACCAGCATATAATTTTTCTAATAAAGCATCAGCCTTTGGACCGTCGATATGAGGTACATCAAGACCATTATTAGAAAGAGCATCAGTCAACATTACAGCAGGACCACCAGCATGAGTAATTATAGCAATGTTTTTACCTTGTAATTCAGGGTGCATAAAGATGGACGCAACAGTAGCTAACTCATCTCTACCAGCACAACGTACGATACCAGCTTTTTTGAATAATGCATCAACAGCTA
Source organism: Marinifilaceae bacterium (assembly GCA_025210485.1). GTDB lineage: Bacteria > Bacteroidota > Bacteroidia > Bacteroidales > Marinifilaceae > JAOARN01. The sequence goes on from JAOARN010000074.1 coordinate 66,055, forward strand.
CATCCGAACTAGCAAGAGCACCAGTGTGAGAAGACGCAGCACGAGAACCAGCTTCAGAACCACCTGATTTTACAGCTGCAATTTTACATCCTTTTCTAATCAAAGAAGAAGCATGTTTTAATAGCATTTCAGGTTTGTCGATATTTTCAACATATAATAATTTTACCTTCGAGCTAGTTTCAGGGTCAAAACTTTCATCCATATACTTAAGAATTTCCTCAACACCCATTTGCGCTGAGTTACCTACAGAGTATACGCTTGAAAAAGAAAGACCTTTAGGTACTCCTGATTCCATAATGAATACAGCTGTAGCACCCGAACCAGAGATAAAATCACATCCTTTAGGATCTAAACTTGGTATTGGAGTAGTAAATACACCATTATAATTTGAATTTAAAACACCCACACAGTTAGGACCAATAAGAGAGCCATTTACAGAATTAACTGTATCAACGATTTGTTGTTCTAATTTTGCACCCTCTTCATTTTCCTCACTGAAACCAGCAGAAAGAATAATGAAAGCACGAGTATTTTTCTCTTTTGCTAATAATTCAACTGTTTGTGGACAGTATTTTGCTGCAATTGCTAAAATAGCCAAATCAACATTAGGAAGATCTGCTGGGTTTTTGAATGATTTAACACCTTGCACCTCATCCAATTTTGGATTTGCAACGTATAAATCACCTTTAAAATCTCCGTCTAATAAATTTTTTAAAACCTTTCCTCCAGGTTTTTGGACATCATCTGATCCACCTACTACTACGATACTCTGTGGATTCAGTAATTGTTCGTTTATCATGTTGCTTTGTTTAAGTTTTTAATTTCTGACAAATATAATAATACCTTATTTAATATTTAAATGAATACTAGTAAGAAATATAATTTAACATATTTTACTTAACAGCCTAGTTGTAATATTAGTTAACACAGGATGAATCAATTCGATTATAATATCATATAAGCATAAAGTTAATGATACAAAAAAAGCTAAACTGACTAGTTTAGCTTCTATATTTGGACTGTATATTTACTCTATGATTTTTTTCAAAGAATGAATTACCAACTTATTAATTCCTTTTGTTTTCGAATGATGTTTTCAAATCATCTTTATTTATCAAATCCATACCATAGCTATCCTTACCTCTTAGCTTATTATATAGCTTAGTATTTCTGATTTCAAGAATCCACTTACCAAAATTGTCATTAATTTTAGATTTTACAATACTTACCTGAATCGGATTTGATCTTTTTCTCCAAACAAGACTATGGTTTTCATTTATTGTTTTGGTTTTTTTGTGGTATGTAGAATCATACTTAAATCCCATGCAAGAATTATAGTGCTGCTTTAGCTCTTCTTTCTTTTTCTCATCAATTTGAAACACTAATAATCTACAAATTGTATCAGAAAAAGAAATGGAATAAATATTAGTATCAATAAGACTATTTCCGTATTTCCAAGATTTTTTTGCATCTTGAATCTTCATTTCCCATGAATTATCCAACCGTTGACCAATATTATATTTCCCATATCCTATATATTTCTTTTTGCCATCAGGCCCTTTTGCCGACAAATTAAGACTTAATAAAATAGTAAACACAAGCAAAAATAACTTGGTAATGTTAGCGTAGCATATATTCATCTTTGTAATTTAAATTATATTAAACATTTCATTCTGTTAAACTTACATAAAAATTAAAAAATTATAGATAGTCAAATCTATATCTCTCTTAAAGATTATTTTTCAAAACGCCTATCAAAATTGGACATATCAAAAGCTATACCAATCTCAACAAATCCAAAATAATATTTAATCGGACTAAATTTAATAATTCTTATCGCAATATACATTTTTTAACTTATAATTTATTGTTTACAATTTATTTTTCTTATTTAAATTTTTATAAACCCATATATAATTGAAAGTTTATTATTTTGCTTAACTAATAAAATAGTTAAAATATTGAATTACTAGTATGGTTTCTATCTTAAAATTGAAAACATGCTTAAAAAGCACAATTTTTATAGGTAATTTGTTTGCGAATTAATTATATCTGAATTTAATTTGCCGATTAGATGTTTTGGATTTGAAGTTCTTTGTATATTTTATGTATTAACATATGTGGTACACTTGAATTCATATAATGACTTTATTTCCTTTAATATTTTAATATTCATCTAAAGTTTTAGAGTCATATATTTAAGAAGCTGTGTGAAATCGATTATTCAGTTTTATTTATATACAAAAAATGATAGACTAGCATCCTAAGATTAGATTTAAATAGAACCACTATTCGCATATTTTAAATTTGCTTACTCTAAATTTTTTTTAAAAAATAGATAATTCTAAAAACAAAATAAGACAGTTTCTTACTCCCTTTTATGGGGGGATTAAAATTGACAATTATTCTGAAAACTAATTAATATTTCTGTTATGCGAATTGTTATATCCGGTGCAGGCGCCGTTGGAACTCACCTTGCAAAAATGCTATGTAATCAGGATCATGATATTATTCTTCTTGACAAAAACGAAGAACTTTTAAAAAACATAGATTCCCACCTAGATGTTTTAACAATAGTGGGGTCGGCATCCTCCTTGCATGATTTGCAAGAAGCAAAGGTTAATAAAGCGGATCTTTACATTGCAGTTACTCAAATAGAGGAAGTGAATATCACCTCCACTATACTTGCAAAAAAATTAGGCGCACAAAAAACAATTGCTCGTATTGACAATCAAGAGTATTTAATAGCTGAGAACAAGGCATATTTACAAAATTTAGGTATAGATGAACTAATATATCCTGAAAGGCTTGCAGCAAAAGAAGTTATAAGATATCTTTCTCATTGTGGTACAAGACAGATCTATGAATTTTCGGAAGGCAAACTAATGCTATACGGAATAAAGATAAGTAGTAAGTCTGAAATCATGGACAAAACCTTGGAGGAGGTTTCAAAGATGACAAAAGATCTTGATTTTAGAGCTGTTGCAATCAAACGGGATGATAAAACCATTATACCTAGAGGTCATAATAGATTTACAAAAGGTGATTTAGTATTTGTAGTAAGCAAAAGTGATAGCGTTGAAAAGGTAATGCAAATTGCCGGTAAAGAGAAATACGATATCAAAAAAATGATGATTCTTGGAGGAAGTCGAATAGGTCAAAAAACAGCTCTGGAACTACAAGAAAAAATGGATTTGAAACTTCTTGAAATTGATAAAGAGAAGAGTTTTAAAATTGCTGATGAACTTGAAGATACTCTTGTTATAAATGGTGATGGTAGAGATCTTGATTTGCTAGTTGAAGAAGGGATAGCAAAAATGGATGCTTTTGTTGCTGTTACAGGTAATTCTGAGACCAATATACTTGCTTGTTTATTAGCAAAAAAGATGGGGGTAAAACGTACAATTGCCGAAGTTGAAAATATTGATTACATTGACCTTGCTGATAATATCGGGGTGGGAACAATGATTAATAAAAAACTTTTGGCTGCTAGTTACATCTACCGATTTACTATGAGCGCTGATGTTCATCACAGTAGATGGTTAACTGTCTCAGCTGCCGAGGTGCTTGAATTTGCGGTTAAAAAAGATTCTAAAATCACTAAGGACAAATTAAGTAATATTGATTTTCCAGACGATGCAAATATTGGAGGAATAATTCGTGACGGAAAAGGAATAATCGCAACAGGTAACACTCAGATTCAAGAAGGCGACAAGGTTGTAATATTTACTTTAGCCTCAGCAATAAATAAGGTTGAGCGTTTTTTCAAATAATAATGAACTATATATAGGATGAACTACGATTGGTATATTTATGCAATTATGGTTATAGTAGGCTGTATTGCGGGTTTTCTGAATACATTGGCGGGAAGTGGTTCGGCACTTAATCTAGCTGTAATGATGTTTTTGGGAATTCCTGCAAATGTTGCAAATGAAACCAATCGTATCGCTATCTTATTCCAAAATATTGTTGGTGTTAGCAATTTTAAGAAAAAAAAGGTTTTTGAATTCAAAGAAGGAATATACCTGGCAATACCAACAATACTAGGCTCTTTAATCGGTTCTTACTGGGCTGTAAATATTAGCAAGGAAATACTCGAAAAAACCATAGCATATTTATTATTCGGTATTTTATTGACTATCATATTTAAACCTGATGCATGGATAAAATCTAAAGCCAATAAGGCAAAGTCAAAACCAGGAATATTTCTTTATTTAATATTCTTTCTTATAGGTATTTACGGAGGATTTATTCAAGCTGGTGTCGGTTTTATTTTATTAGCAGGTTTAGTTCTTGGGGCTGGTCATGATTTACTAAAATCAAATGCTCTTAAAGTTTTTATAGTGCTTCTTTACACTCCATTCACACTATGGGTTTTTATTATGAAAGGAAATATTGATTTTGTAATTGGACTTACTCTTTCAATTGGAAACATGACAGGTGCTTATATAGCATCAAACATGGCTGTTAAAAAAGGTAGCGAATTTATTCGATATATTTTAATCTTTGTTTTAATCGCAGCTGTTGTGCATTTCTCAGGAATTTTCTAATATATAATACCTATATAAGCTTTGATTAATATTCAAAACTCACTTTACTTATAGGTATTAATGGGGATAATTCCCTAATTATTCAGCCTCGATTACTGTTTTGATTTAATATAGCTTTGAGAGTATCAGGTACTTATTCTAGATTGCAAATTATCTTGTTGTTCCCGAATATCATCAAGATACCGTCTAATTGCATCATCATTTGGATCAGCAGCTGAAGAAGTTCCTGAAGAATTAATAGGTGAACCTGAGATACTGCTACTACTTGATGAATTATCTGCTAAACTTGTATCGTTATTATCCATGTTATCCTATTTTTCTGTCGAACATAATGAATTATTTACTAAGGTATAAATTTAATTCCCGCAACAAACTAAAGCCCATGCTGCATTCTAACAAACTATGTTCTACAATTACCAATAATCAATTATGGTTTACTTTATAGGCAGATATATTTCAGTTTTTAGCTTTTCTGGAATTGTTCGGTTTGGATTATTTAAATACTTTTCCATAACTGGTTCATTTCTCAATTCATAATCACTATTAATCAACCAACTACCAAAGATATAATCATATACCTTAGACAAATTTTGATAACTACCTTGATATAAAAAGATAGCAAATTTTCCTCCTTTTATAGTCTTGACTCCAACTTCACCTTCAGGTACAGCAGTTTTGTGAATAACCAAACAGGCATCATATCTGCATTTTTCGGCTTCCGTTAATTTCGGATCATCATAACTCATACCAATGCTTTCTATGCCTTTTGTAAACAGTTTTTTTTCTTTCACAAATGACCAAAGTCTTTCCCATGTTTTTTGATAATTAGGATTTCCGTACTCTCCTTTAATATTTATATATATTGTAAATTTATCCTCTATTTCTAATATTTTAGGATTTTTCAGTTTGATTTCTAGCTTATTTATATTCGAATTCATAATTAAGGAGTTTGTATTATTTCTATATTCTGTTGGCGATATATTATAGTATTGTTTAAATATTTTATTTAGAGAGCTAGGACTATCATAACCCACACTATATGCTATATCTTGTATTTCGATATCTGTATATCTAATTAGTCGAGCTGCTGTCTCTATTCTCTTTCGTGTAATAAAACTCCCTATTGGTTCTCCCAAAAGCCCTTTCATAATTCTATGGAAATGATAAGGGGAAAAATTTGAAATTTCGGCTAATTCACTAATAATAATCTTACGATCAAGATTATTATTAATGAATTCAACAACCGTATTAAGTCGCTTCAAATACTCTTGTCGAGTGGAATATTTATTTTCCATTGTATTTTTTTTGATTTTGAATTACTCTACAAAAGTATTTTCAATTTTATTTACAGAGTTTTTCAATCTTGCTACTTTTATAAAAGCCTTGCCAATTATATTGCTCTGGGTTGTATAACTGATATATCATTTTTTCTCGATTGGTAAAAGTATTAAACTCCTCTTTGAATTCGGCAATATACTTTTCAGCCTCTTTTGTTTGCCAGAATAAATCAGTAGACTTCTTAGCATAAAACTTAGTCCATGGTGTTTGCAAATCTGTTTCTGTTTCCGAAAAGTATCCAAATTCATTTAAAAAATCACGAACTTCCATTAATGCAAATCCCAATAGATTCAAACCTTTCCATAATTTAACATCTGTAATATTCTTATTATCTTTTGCTAAACCAACACCCCATATTTTATCAACAGGACTAGCCTCAACTATAGGTTTATTAGCTGTACTTTGCAGATATTTACCCAATTCAGGATTTTGATTAAACTTGTGAATATTACCACGCAGAACAATTTCATATTTCATTTCATTCCAAATATGCTCATCAAAACCAATCACTTTTCGACCTAAAAATTTAACATCTTTAGGACTATCACAATCTATAATTTGCTCATATATTTCGTAATTCTCAAAAAGCAATGCCTTATTTGCCATCATCCAATGTTCGGTAGTTTTGAAACATCTTCCATTCACAACAAAAGAACTTTCGTACCATTGACTAAAACAAAAATTCCCAAGTTTCTGTTTTTTATTCTTTGTATGTCCCCAGAAGTATTCACAGTCAATCACTCCTTGTTTTTCTTGAATATCAATCAGGTAACCGATATTATATTTTTGATTCATTTTTTAATTATTTATTTCGATATAGATAAAAGCTGATATAAATTTAAAAATCAGGATTGGTATTATGATAAAAGGAAGCATTTACTGCTTCCTTATTTATTCGCTCCAAGTATAATTTCTTTGCTAATGGATGTAATTCGACTTTATCTATTTTTCTGAGTCTTCTTTTTCCTATACGACTATCAACAATCGCTAGTGTTTGAATTAATGGATTTTTAGAAAATAGCGCTTCATCTATAGGAATTTCATGCAAAAACATCCAACAAGACTGATAAACATCTTGTCTGCTTAACTCTCCATACTCGTTATATAAATTGTTATAAGTCTTCTTATCTATTCGATCATTATTCCCAACCACAAACTTATTCATTTCTTCATCCCAAACAGGATTTGTATTCCAAAACGCTCTAGTACAGAAATTTGCAATAAGCTTCTTATCAAGTACCAACCAAGCATGTCCACAAGTGCAATTCCCATATCGAGTGCTAAATATTTCAAGTCTATTTTTTAAAGAATCACAGAATCTTAATTCTATTTCTTTTTTGAGTTTGGTCCATCTCATTCTAATCAATAACTAGATTTCTATTTTTTGGATATTTAACAATATATTTAAATATAAAAGATTTATCCGCTTGTGGCTCAAGATTGAACTCCCATTTAATTTCTCCTTTATCCGAAATATATTTTGCATCTGATAATTCCTGTATCTCCACTAATATTTCTTCTAAAGTTGATACTGGAACTTGATCCTTTATAAGCATATTTATCTTCTCCGACTTATTGTTTTTTACTCTAATTTTCCATGCAATACTTTCCTCTTTCTTGCCCCTTATAAATTGTTTGCTCGTAAAATCTTTTATCTTTTCTCTACTTACCGAAACATTCTTATCCCTTCCTAATGAAATATCTAATGTTTTTGACGCAGACTTCAAATCTACAAGTGTTTTTCCAATATATGTATCTTCAAAAAACACATTTGCTTCAGCTGCCAACAGGCTATATTTTTCCCAATCCTTAATACTTGCTATTAAGAAAGCATCTTTGTCTATTTTTGGAACACAGTAATATTGATAAGTTGCTGGCAACCTAAAAACTTGCATATCGACCGATAATTTTTTATTTCCTGTTTTAAGAGTATAGGGAGTATTCACTTCGAAGTCAATCGATGTCTGACTATATTTAGGCTTAATAGGCATTGGCAAACTTGCTGCACCTCTTATTTTAACTGGCTTGCTAGCTTGTACCCCTGCAAGCCTAGAATTTAAACTCTTAGAGAATGATTTTTTTCTTCCATATCCTGTCACAACAACTTCTTGTAAATCGACTTGTTCCTCCTCCAATCTAACATTCATTATAGAATTTCGGATCATCAAAGTTTTTGTTTTATAACCAATAAAAGAATAGCTAAGTCGGCTATTAGCACTTGGAATACTAAGTGAGTATTTACCTTCCATATCTGTTGTTGTACCAATAGTTGAACCTTCAACCACTACACTCACACCAGGCAAAGGAAGTCCCGAATGATCAGATACAATACCACTCACCATTGATATTTTTTTATTGTATCGAGGAGGTCGAGAAGAATAATTTAGATAGTAAGTACTCAACTCAGGAGCTAGACCAGAAACATTTGGATTCGCTGTTGAGAATTTCAACTTAACATTATTCCAATCAACTTTGGTATCTTGTCGTACATTTGCTTTATAAATCAACTCAATAGGAGAATTAATATTTTTTGCCCTTATATCATACGAAGGAAACCAAGAAGCATTACTAACCAGATAATTAAGTTTAATACTAGCTTTATTGGCTGTTTTTGCATCAATCTTTACTAAAATTTCACCAGTAGGATTATCTTTCTTATTTGTCAATAAATTTCTTTGCTTAAGCAAATCATATCTCTTTGATTTTAACTTATTAAGTTTTTTATTTCTTTCTATCTCTTTCATTTTTAGAGAGGTAAGTCTTTTACTATAAAACTCGGATGCTTGCTTTAAATTCAGAACGCTTAGCTGCTGATTTTTGCCACCTATATTTCTATTTTCCTTTAAAAAAATAAGTTCCTCGCTAATTATATCCAGATGTGCTTTCTCCATTTCTATCTTGGAATCTATTGAATCCAGTTCCGATTCTAGTGCCTTAAGTTCTGCAGATTTCTTTGTTTTATTCAGAAAATTATTCCTATGACTAACAGATAAAACAATCAAATTTCCTTCTGTTTTAACCTGAATACTTTTTTCATCAATATAGGGTGATAAGTTTGTGAATTTAATAGTTGTTTTCCCTTTATTTAGTTCTACTTTGGTGTTTCTGCTAATTTGGGCTCCTTTAAGAAAAACTCTGACTTCATCTACTTTTGTTTTAACTTCCTTCTCTATTATCTTCTGTGAAAATAAATTACTGCAAAAAAGACTAATAATTATTAGTAGAGTATGCTTCATTGTTATATTTTTTAAGATTAGAAAACTATATTATAAATTTGTTCAATCACATGATTTTATGTTAAGCTATATAAAGATAAACTTATTCATGCTTTTACAAATAAATAATACAATATTTTTTATCTGAAAGTAAATCAAGAAAAATAATTTAAACAAACAACAAAGCCACACAATAATTAATTACTTCACATAATAAATTAATTACAAGATAAATTCAGCGTCATGATAATATTCTTCCACCTCATAAATCCAATCTGATTTCTCTTCTTTAATAATCTCTTTCATTTCCTCTAAATCCACTATTGAAGTATATCCTTTTTGACAAAAAAAAGTATATAGCTTTTTGAAACTCGCAATATTTTCCTGAATGGTATACTTACTTGCCCAACAAGCTTTTCTTATAAAAAAGTCACCAAGATAACTTCCTATTTCTATTGAACCTTTTTCTATAGGAATAATATCATATCGTAGCAAGTAATAATTTGCAAAAAATCTCATATTATCAATATGACCATTGATTGTTTTTGGTTTAAGTGACTTATTCTCCAGGTGTTTCTTGAATTCAAGTAACAAGTCTTCATTATGCTTTTTAGTTTTCTCAACTTGCATTTCCCAGTCTTTAAATTCTTTATCTGTCATCTCTATCTTATTTTTCATTTTTTAAGTTTATGTAAATATAAAATTTTAGATACCAATAAAAAACAATTGAGATACTTAGATTTTATTATTTAGCTATTATATTATCTAAGTATATTTATTTCTACTCCACAACCAGGATACAAAACTTGACTAGACGAATTTATTGTAAAATATCACTACTAAGTTAGAGACTCTTCAATAGTTTGCTATAGGAAATCGCCCCACCGCGATACCTATGCAAAAGTTATAAAAAACTACCCTGTATTTTTCAACACTGCTCTTCTCTTATATGATTGATTTTAGATGTGTTATTGTCTTTTCATTTGATTAAATCTGTATGAAAAATATTTTTCATGCTTTTTCTTGAAGTTGACATCAAATTTTTGAGCACTCCAATAATATCGAAGAAGCTATTACCCAGAGAAAAACAATTAAAAGGATTAAAAATAGAAAAGAAAGAAGCTTTGATAAATTCAATGAATCCTAATTGGAATTTCTATAGACTTAATGATTTGTAATGTATGAGATCTTTCGCTCGTGCCTCGCTTCAAGATGACGGATAGTAGTAGCAATAGTAGGAAGAGGGGACGTCCTGTTGAGCTTGCGAAACATCTACTATAAATCAATGAGTCGTGCTTTAGAGATTATGAGATTCTTCATACTTGTATATTTTCCAAATATAGAATTAATTTAAAAGAAAAAACAAGCTATCTTTTGCATAGGC
>JAOARN010000075.1 GCA_025210485.1 Marinifilaceae bacterium
ACGAATTCAAAACAGAGAGATCACATATGAGTAAAGTCAGACTGCAAAATCCTGTACTTGTATAAATTAGGCTTAAATAGCATTGTACTTATAGAATAATAGTTGGATACACACACCTACTATATTTTTACAATAAGTTGGTTTATCCTAAAAACAGAACATAATAAAAAGTAATACAGTAAAGGGTTATAGGTAAATTTAATTATATTTACACGGCAATAAACCAGCTATATCTACTGGTTTGATAAACTGAATTGGGTGATTCATTATTACGTTGTGGGGAATGAACGTGACGGAAATAAAATAATAGAAAGAAAATATGAATAATTTAAATCTAGAAGCAGATATAAAGAACATAAAAAAGATATTAGTTGATGATGAAAAATTTTATCAAATACCAGATTATCAACGACCATATTCGTGGGATAAAGAAAATATTTCAGATTTAATAGATGATTTGACAACCGCTTTCTTAAATAATCAAGAAGAAAATTATTTTTGTGGCTCTGTTGTTTTAGTAAATAATATATATGATAATCGATATGACATTATTGATGGGCAACAAAGAATAACAACCTTTACGATTGTAGCATGTGTTTTTAGAGAGTTGTTTAAAGATAAATTAGAAAAAAAATCATTAAAATACATATCTAATTCAATTCAAGATGAATATGAAGAAAATAAACGAAAGTTAAAATTTCTTACAAATGAAAAATATCAAATTGATTTTGAAGAGACAGTTCTTAAAGGTATAGATTTTAAAGATACTAGAAAAATAGAGAATACTTTTAAAGACAATAGATACTTACAAAATGCTCATTATCTAAGAGAATTTATAAATGAAAAGATTAGAGAAGAAAATATTGATATAAATCAGTTTGCGCTATGGTTTTATGAGCATGTTGTTTTAACAGTTATTACTTGTCCATCGCAAGATAGTGCTATTCAGATTTTCAATGTTCTTAATGACAGAGGAATGCCTTTGAGTTCAATTGATATTCTCAAGTCTTCATTAATGCAAAAATTATCATCAAAAGAAGATAGAAATGCTTTTAAATCGAAATGGGAGCTAATTATATCAAATTTGAAATTTGCAGAATTAGATTTAGATGGGATGTTGAATACATATTTATACTTTAAAATATCTACTAATCCTAAGAATAGACTGGACAAAGAATTAATTAATGTATTCAGCCAAGAAAATAAAAACTCATTAGAAATAATAAAAGAAATTAGTGATTTTTCAGATGCTTATATTCAAATGTCAACATTAAATGATAAACATGTGTTTTGTCTGAGGTATTTGAGGCATAAGATATATTGGAATAGCATACTTTCTTCAGCTATTTATACTCAATATCCGCAATTGGAGGAATTAAAAGAGTTGTTAGTTGCATATTATTATCAAAATTGGATTGCAGGTGCAACAGTTGCAAGAATAAAGCAAACATCTTTTAATATTTTGAAGTTGGTTAAAGCAAAGCAAGAAATAAATAAAATTAAGGCAGAATTAAACAATAATTTAAATAAATATTCAACAACTAAAACATTTATAGAAGAAATTGAAAGTTCTTCTGTATATGGGAGAAATTGGGATCGAGCAGTCCTTTTACTGATTGAATATTTTTCATGCGATAACGATAAAGTAACTTTCATTCCATTAGGAACAAAACTTCACCTAGAGCATGTATTGCCAAGAACAACTACAGAAGAATGGAAAAATATCTTCTCAGAAGATGAAATTTCTTATTGGACAAATTCTTTAGCCAACTTGACTTTGTTATCAATGAGAAAGAATATTCAGGCACAGAACTATTCTTTTGAAGAAAAGAAAGTAGCATACAAAGACAAAGATAGAGTTACAAGCTCATTTCTAATTACCCAAGATATTTTAAATGAGGAAGAATGGACTGCTGAAATATTATTAAAAAGAAAAGAAAGATTACTTAATAAAGTGCAATCAAAAATTTTGATATTTGATTAAAAGTCAATCCCCACAACAAAGGTTTATAAAACATAACTCTCTGCCGCAGGCGTAACACAAAGAGTTATGTTTCATAGCCAAACCGTGTGTGCCCGGCATGGGTATTAACTATAAGGTGTAAGTCCTGAACAGGCGGAGGTAAACCGAACTGTTAGCAAGTGGCAAGGTACCTCTGGGTAACCCTACCACTGAAGAGATACGAAGTATTCACGAGTTCAAAACAGTGAGATCACAGATGAGTAAAGCCATATTGCAAAATCCTGTACTTGTATAAATTAGGTTAAAATAGCATTGAACTTATAGAGTAATAGTTGGATATACACTTCTACTATATTTTTACAATAAGTTTTTATCCTGAAACCAGAACATAATAAAAAGTAATACGATAAAGGGTTATAAGTAAATTTAATTATATTCACACGAACAATAAACCAACTATATCTATTGGTTTGATAAACTGAACTGGTTGGTTTATTGTGACGTTAGATGTAATTTTCCTGATAATCAATTAACAATGCAAGAACTTCAAGAATTTAAATATATAAGAAATAGAATCAGAGAATATTCAAAATTCGATTTACTTTCAGCATGTTATAATAAATTAGAGAAAGATAAAGACAAAATTACACCAATATGGTCTATATTTCTTCTAATGAAATGGACATATTTGTATGGAGGAAGCAAATATCCTTCTAAACAATTAGATGATAGTCGTTTTGTTAAGTTGCTAAATCAAGTTTATAAATTGAATGAGGAACATATTTCAAGATTTATCAAAAATGGAGGTATTAATCGTATGTTTCAAATTATATATTCTCAACAGATTTATCTCCAAAAAAATGTGTACAATGAAATTTTTTCTACTCAATTAAAATTATTTACAAGTTTAAAGCACAAATATGATATTGAAGGGAAGTTTATAGAAACAACAGGTTTAAGTATAAGTGATTTTATATTAATACACTATATTGTTTTTATATATACATCAATTGATAAAATTCCTGTATCTAATCTTACTTATACAGGATATTTAGAGGAGGATTTACTAGATGTTATCTCTGAGTTTTCAACTAAAGAAAAAGTAAAAAGATATATCAACTTGTTAATATTGAACCCTTTCAATCCAGAGGATGATATCAACAATTTTAGGTTAAGACTAAAAAATAATAGCTTACAACCAATGGAAATGTCATTCTTTACTCAGTTTCCGTTTCAAATATTTAATAATAGAATAAAAATTATTCATCAATCGATATTCAACTACTCCTGCAACTATTACTTATATGATTATCTAAAGACTATTGATCCCAATTTTACTACAGAATTTGGAAATAGATTTGAAAAATACGTAGAGTTAGGATTAAAGGAGATAAACTTGAATTACTACAATGAGAAGCAACTTAAAAATAAATTAGATGCTAAATCAAATCTTGTAGATTTTTACATTGAAAGCGAAAATATTTATATAGAATGTAAAGCAATTGAATTACAATCATACTCATTGGTCAATCCAACAGATGAGATATTATTTAATTCACTCAAAGATTCAATTATTAAAGCTTATTTTAAACAATTAGTTTCAGTGTCTTCACGGTTAGGTAAAGATACTGAAACTAATTATGGTATAATTTTAACATACAAAGAATTGTTGTTTGGAGATTTTAAGGAGTTATATAAAATTGGCAAACCTTATTTTCAAGATTTAGATTGTAACCATTTACCGCCAGAAAATGTGTTTATTATAGATATAAATACATGGGATCATATAATTGCAATTATTAAAAATAAAAAAGCTTCGCTTCTTAGTATTTTAGAGAAAGCCAAAAGAAATAATATGAATTTGGATACAAAAAAAATGAGTTTTGTTGAACAGCTTAATGAATATGATGTAAAAGTATTTAACTTGAGTTACTTAGAAAGAGAGAACGATGTAACAGCGATAGATAAAAAAACATCTAACAATGGCTCATAAAGCATAGGCTCGCCGCAGGCGCAACACAAGCCTACGCTTCATAGTCTGGACGTGTGTGCCCGGCATGTGTATTAACTATAGTGTGTAAGTCCTGAACAGGCGGAGGTAAACTGGACTGTTAGCAAGTGGCAAGGTGCCTCTGGGCAACCCGATCACTGAAGGAATACTAAGTATTCACGAATTCAAAACAGAGAGATCACAGATGAGTAAAGCCAGACTGCAAAATCCTGTACTTGTATGAATTAGTATTGTACTTATAGAGTAATAGTTGGATATACACACCAACTATATCTATTGGTTTAATAAACTGAACTGGTTGGTTTATTATGATGTTACCGCCAAACAAAATTTAAGTATTTGCGGAGATTAACGATGTTAATCACTGCAAAAAATGCGGAGAAAAATTGGTTTTGCGGATATTGAAATACTAAACGAGAGACAGCAAAAGATATTAAATAAATTCCTGGACGGATTTGATGGTAAATTGACAACAAGTAAGTGGGGAAGGATAAATAAGTGTTCTCAGGATACAGCATTACGCGATATTCAAGACTTAATAAAGAAAGATATTTTACAAAAAGAGGAAAGTGGAGGAAGGAGTACTAATTATGAATTAAAGGAAATTACCAGGCGGTAACAAAGGCTCATAAAACATAACTCTCGCCGCAGGCGCAACACAGAGAGTTACATTTTATAGCCTAAACGTGTGTGCTCGGCATGTGTATTAACTATAGTGTGAAAGTCCTGAACAGGCGGAGGTAAACATAACTGTTAGTAAGTGGCAAGGTGCCTCTGGGCAACCCTACCACTCAAGAGATACGAAGTATTCACGAATACAGAACAGAGAGATCAGATATGAATAAAGCCAGATTGCAAAACCCTGTATTTGTTTAAATTAGGTTGAAATAGCATTGTGCTTTATAGAGTAATAGTTGGATATAGACACCTACAATATTTTTACAATAAGTTGGTTTATCCTAAAAACATACACGTAATAAAACGCCTTAAACAAAGGGTTGCAAGTAATTTTATTACATTTGTTAGAACAATAAACCAACTATATCTATTGGTTTGATAAACTGAGTTGGTTGGTTTATCGTGACGTTATAGGGCATTTGAAAAACCGCAAGAATCGGGTTTCATTACGTTTTGAGAATTGAGAATTTTGTCAAAACATTTAAAAGGAATTAATATGCAATTTGATTTTGACAATAAACAGAGAAAAGAAATACTCGAAATAGTATTTGAAAAGCTGGAGAACTATTATAGCTCAACACAAGATTTTAAGACCAATCCTGATTTAAATATTAATAAAATTAGAGAATCGCTTCTTTCCACAGAGTTAGTTAATGGAATCAAACCAGATAAAGCTATCCAACACGTAACAAATGGACTTGAAACCTTTAGTGTTCATACACCACATCCTAAATATTTTGGATTGTTTAATCCACGTTCTAATTATGCAGGAATTATCGCTGACCTAATCACAGCTACCTATAACCCTCAATTAGCTGCTTGGAGTCATGCCCCTTTTGCCGTTGAAGTAGAGGAGTTAATAATTAGGGAATTTGCAAATAAATTTGGATATGATAAAAATGCAGATGGTGTTTTCACAACAGGAGGAGCTGAAGCCAATCTTACAGCAATGCTCTGTGCTTTGAACCATAAATACCAAAATTTTGCTAAGGATGGAGTATTTGGTTTAGACAAAAAACCTGTTGTATTTTGTTCAGCAGAGGCTCATCACTCTATTCAAAAAGCCGCAAAAGTTGTTGGGATTGGATATAATCTTGTAAAATCAATTCCAATTACAGATGAATTAAAACTTGACTCGGAGATTTTACAGCAAAAACTAAATGAACTTGACTCATCAATTTATGCGCCATTAATGATTATTGGAACTGCTGGAACTACCGGGACAGGTACAATTGACGAATTGAATCAGCTAAGTTCCATTTGCAAAAAAAACAACATTTGGTTTCATGTCGATGCAGCTTATGGAGGAGGAGCAATTTTAAGTCAGGATTTGAAGCACCAATTAACAGGTATCGAAAAGTCTGATTCTATTACTTTTGATGCTCATAAATGGATGTCGGTACCAATGGGAACAAGTATATTTTTGACATCGAGAAATGATATTCTCGGAAAAACGTTCAGGATTACAACGGAATACATGCCAAAGGAAGCTGATAAACTCACGATTACTGAACCCTTTACACATTCTATTCAATGGTCGAGAAGATTCATTGGTTTAAAAGTATATCTTTCACTACTATTCTATGGTTGGCAGGGATATGAACAAACCATAAATCATCAGGCAAAGATGGGGCAATATTTAAAAAATCAGCTGATAGAAAATGGTTGGAAAATCAAAAATAATACAGATTTGCCAGTTGTATGCTTTGCAAAATCTAAATTTGAAACAGATTCAAATTTCCCGAAAGAAATATTGGATAAGGTTTTAGCAAAAGGTAAATCATGGTTATCTGTTTATCCTATAAATGGAATACCTACTTTTAGGGCTTGTATTACAAACTATAACACTACTGAAAAGGAAATCGATGATTTGGTTGATGAATTAAATGATGAAGTAACAGCCTATGTTGGACAATAAAACATACCAATATAATAAAATTGCAGAGGCTATTGCATTTATAGATGATAACCATAAAGGACAGCCATCTTTATACGCAATAGCTGAGCATGTTAACTTAAGTCCTTTTCATTTTCAGCGTCTATTCAAGGAATGGGTAGGAATTAGCCCAAAAAAATACTTGAAATTTATCAGCTCAAATTATGCAAAGAGTTTGCTAAGGAAAAAAGAAAGCAATTTATTTGACACTGCTTTTGAAATGGGTTTATCTGGAACAGGAAGGCTTCACGACATGTTTGTAACAATAGAGGGCATGACTCCTGGAGAATATAAAAACGGTGGTTCAAGCCTGATAATCAATTATAGTTTTGCAGAAACTCCTTTTGGCGAAATCATAGTAGCAGCCACCAATAAAGGAATCTGCCATATGGCATTTAGCGAGAATAATGTATTAGCATTCGAGGAGTTACAAGCTATTTTCCCGAATGCAATATTCAATCAAAAAGTAGATAAATTTCAACAAGACGCTTTGTTTATTTTCCGTAACGACTGGACTAATCTAAATGAAATAAAATTACATTTGAAAGGAACAAAATTTCAATTGAAAGTTTGGGAAGCATTGTTATCCATTCCTTATGGAAATCTCTCTACTTATGGAGAAATAGCAGAAGCGATTCAGCATCCAAAAGCATCGAGAGCAGTGGGAACTGCAATAGGAAACAATCCGATAGCATACCTGATTCCATGCCATAGAGTAATTCAAAAATCAGGAAAATTTGGAGGCTATCATTGGAATCCGACAAGAAAGAAAGCCATAATTGGTTGGGAAGCTTCAATATTGGAAAATGAATAAAAACGCCCTATAATAATGTATGAAAAAACATAAGTGGTTCAGTGGTTTACGAAGCTTTAGAGCATTTAATCAGCTCCGCCAAATCTGCGATTTGACGGATTTGTTTAATATTTTAAATTTGTGTCAAAACGCATATTTGGCTCAGTGCAACTTGATAGGAAAGTGCTTCGAAATCACTTACGTTTCTTATACTAAACGTTGGACTTCACTATAAAAAACATAGAAAGCATTGTTATTTGTACCGAATTTTATTTTTTTGGTACAAATAAATATTATATGGGACAAAATGCACCACATTATAAACTAGACAAACTTCCACCATTGAGAGAAAAAGTGGAAACTATTGAAATACTTAGACAAACAAATAAATCAACTGCTGCATTAGCAGAATTGAAAGGTATAAACACAAAATAAAATCGCTAAAGAAAGTAGGCAAATAGAATGCATCAGAAGTGATGAAACTGTTTATTGGAGAGTCATCAAGAAATAGAAAAAACACCTGTATTCAACAATGGCTTATAAAGCATAGGCTCGCCACAGGTGCAACACAAGCCTACGCCCCATATTCAAAACGTTCTCAGCAATTAAAATGATTACAGAAAAGGAACAATATATAATAGACTATTACCTCCATTTATTACCATTGGAGGAAAAGAGTAAGCTAAAATACCCTTATCTTCGGATTGACGATATTGATAAAGAAAAAAGACGTTTAGCAAAAATATTATTAAAAGACTACAAGGGTAAAATATTCTTTAATAATTGTCCTAATTGTGGAAAACTTGCAAGGACACCAAATGCAAAACAATGTAGATTTTGTGGATATGACTGGCATTAAAGATATATGGATTGAAGCCGAAAATTGGGACGAAGGACAATGGACTCCAATTGATGACAACACTGACGTTATAGTATCATTCGAGGATGGAAGAAAATATGTTGCGACTTTCTTTACGTACAAGAATATTCAAACTTTGATTGATAAAAACAAAAAAACTGGCGAATGTATGAATGGAAGGTATTTCTGGGCATCGGACATGATTTTAATTGATGAATGTTCAAGAAGTAGAATTGAGAAATTGATTTTTCATTTGATTGAAAAGGAAGAATTTGAAATGATATTTAAAGAAATAACAGCTGAGAACAATGTATAAAAGTAATAGCCGAGACAGTAGTAAATTCAAGTGTTGTAGTCCGCTTCAACTTTCTTGTACCTTGACAGGTAAGTGCAACGCAATCGGCTATTATTGTTATAATCACCGTGTGTGCTCGGCATGGGTATTAACTATAAGGTGTAAGTCCTGAACAGGAGGAGGTAAACCGAACTGTTAGCAAGAGACAAGGTGCCTCTGGGCAACCCTACCACTGAATAAATACGAAGTATTCACGAATTCAAAACAGAGAGATCACATATGAGTAAAGTCAGACTGCAAAATCCTGTACTTGTATAAATTAGGCTTAAATAGCATTGTACTTATAGAATAATAGTTGGATACACACACCTACTATATTTTTACAA
>JAOARN010000076.1 GCA_025210485.1 Marinifilaceae bacterium
ATAATTCTATAGTTCCTAACAATTGGGTCTTGAATCTCACTATTAACTTAAGCATTGAGAATATATCGTAAGAATTCTCTATATTGATGAAACAGCATTCTTTTCAGGTGATAAATCGCTGTCACCGTTTAGGGTTGGTGGCTGAACTACCTTATTTTACGGTATTTTAAAGCATTTAAGCTTATATCAAAAAATCTTATAATCATCTTATAGACTACTTATTCAGAATTTCCAAATTTGGATAATTCATTAATTTCCGATTAATCGCAGACAAAAAAAGCCAAGCTAAAATACAGCTTGGCTTTTTTCTATATTATATAAAAATACTTAGTTTTTCTTTGCAACTTGTTTTGCAGCAACTTTTGAAGTATCATAAGATATAGGAGTTGCGATAAATAGTGATGAATAAGTACCAACTAAAACACCAACTAATAATGCAAAAGTAAAACCTTGGATTGAAGTACCACCAAACAAGAATATTGCTAATAATACAACCAAAGTAGATAAAGATGTACTAAAAGTACGACGTAGAGTACTGTTCAGTGCAGCATCAGTCAATTCGTCTCTATCGCGTTTTGGATGTAAATTGAAATATTCACGAATACGGTCAAATACAACCACAGTATCATTAATCGAATAACCTACTACAGTAAGAATAGCCGCTATAAATGCCTGATCAACCTCTAATGAGAATGGAAGAATACCATAACATAAAGAGAAAATACCAAGTACAATAATAGTATCATGGGCAAGAGCAACTACCGCTCCTAAACCATACTGCCATTTTGAGAATCGAGCCATGATATATACAAAAATCACAATCAAAGCAAAAATAATCGACAATACAGCAGCTTGTCTAATATCATCAGCAATAGTAGGACCTACTTTTTGAGACATTTTACGGTTTTGCTCAAGGAACTGTGCTTTTGTAGTACCAGCTGGAACATACTTTTTAAGTCCTTTGTAAAGCAATGCTTCAACCTCATCGTCTACCTCATTACCGTCTTCT
Organism: Marinifilaceae bacterium; assembly: GCA_025210485.1. Classification (GTDB taxonomy): domain Bacteria; phylum Bacteroidota; class Bacteroidia; order Bacteroidales; family Marinifilaceae; genus JAOARN01. The sequence continues at coordinate 1,010 of JAOARN010000076.1, forward strand.
TCAATTTTGTATTTTGTAGTAATTTTAACCTGATTATTGCTACCAAATGTTTTTACCTCAGGAGCATGTCCATAAACCTCAGCTAATGATTTACCTATTTCTTCAACTTTTACATTCTCATTAAATGCAACAACATAAGTTCTACCACCAGTAAAATCGATACCCAAGTTTAATCCTTTAGTAAATAAAGAACCAAGACTGATAACAATTGCAATAGCAGAAATCACATAGAACATCTTACGTTTTTCTAAGAATTTAATTCTAGTTTTTCTTAACCACTCATCAGTAAATTTAGTAGTGAAAGTGATATTCTTATTCTTAGCTAATGATTTTTCAAATATTAAACGTGTAATAAAAATTGCAGCGAATAAAGATGAGAAAATACCAATAACAAGAGTAGTAGCAAAACCTTTAATAGGTCCTTCACCAAATAAGTAAAGTATAATACCAGTTAAAAGAGTTGTGATATTACCATCAAAAATAGCAGAATAAGCATTTGAGTAACCATCTTTAATTGCAGCACCAATACCTTTACCTGATTTTAATTCCTCTTGAATACGTTCATAGATAAGTACGTTAGCATCCACCGACATACCAATTGTAAGAACTATACCTGCAATACCAGGAAGAGTAAGAACAGCACCAAGTGAAGTAAGAACTCCAAATATAAATAAAAGGTTAGTTATCAATGCGATATTAGCAGCCAAACCAGCACCTTTACTATAGAAGAAGAACATATATACTAACACCAATGAGAATGCAAGTATAAATGACCACATACCTTTTTGAATTGATTCTTGACCCAATGATGGACCAACTACTTCGTCAGCAATAACATGAGCTGGAGCAGGTAATTTACCAGATTTCAAAACATTTGCAAGGTCTTGCGCCTCTTCGATAGTGAAATTTCCAGAAATACTAGAACGTCCACCTGTAATTTCACCTTGTACGTTTGGAGCAGAATAAACATAACCATCAAGAACGATAGCGATAGCTCTATTCTTATTTTCCTTAGTTAAACGAGCCCATACACTAGCACCTTCACCATTCATAGACATAGTTACTTCTTGGCTAGCAGTTCTTTCATCCATTTCAGCACGAGCCGTAGTAATTACATCACCATCCAAAGGAGCTTGTCCATTACGACTAGTAACTTTAATTGCATATAACTCGAAGAAATTTTCTGCTTTGTCAATTGCTTTAACACCCCAGAAAAATTTCATATTAGATGGAAATACCGATTTCATTTGAGGCATTTCCAAAATCTGTCTAACAGCAGCAGTGTCTTTCACATGTGAAATACCAACCACAGCTTTTGAACTTCCACCTCTTTGAGGATATGTTAATTTTGAAAAGAAAGGCATTTTCTTTTCAAAATCAGCTCTTGACTGAGTTTGAAGGGAATCAGATGAAGTTTTATCTTTAATCTTATCAGCTAAAGCAAGATTTTCTTCTTTCTTAGCTTCTTCTTTTTTAACTTCTGTTTTTTCTACAGCTTCCGTTTTGCCAGCTTCAACTTCTTTTAGCTCAACAAGAACTTCATTTGCTTTTTGCAAATATGGAGTAACTTCTTGCAATGAAAAAGTTTCCCAAAATTCAAGACTTGCAGTACCTTGAAGTAATTTACGAACACGTGCAGGATCTTTAACACCTGGAAGTTCGATCACTATTCTACCTGAAACATCTGCTTTTTGAATATTTGGTTGAGTTACACCAAATCGGTCGATACGAGTTCTTAAGATATTGAAAGTATTGTCAATTGCTGCATCTGTTTCCTCTTTTAACACCTTTAATACCTGATCATTTGTAGCTCCAAAAGGGATTTTTTTATCCAACTCTTGAGTTCCAAAGATATTAGGGGATGATAACTGTGCACCAGGGTTAAGTTCCTCGAATGCTTTTCCAAAAAGAGTAACAAAATCGTCTTGACTATCAGCTCTCATCTTCTTAGCCTTATCTAGAGCTGCTAAGAAACCAGGGTCTTGACTATTATTAGCTAATGCTTTGATAATGTCAACAACCGAAACTTCCATAGTAACGTTCATACCACCCTTTAGGTCTAGACCTAAGTTTAACTCTAACTCTTTACACTCTTGGTAAGTGAAATCAAATAAGTACAAAAAGCTGTAAGCCTTATTTCCTCTAACTGAGTCTAAATAATTCTGCTCTTTAACTGGATCGCCAGCTCCGTACTCACGAGCTTGCTTTTCTACCTGCTTTGCAAAGTAGGTAAAAGAAAGCTGATATAAACTTACCAGTGCAAATACGATAGCTAATAATGTAATAGCTCCTTTATTCCGCATGTGTTTAGGTTTAAAATATTTTTAATTATATGTTTTTTCTAATCCATTCCTGAATTAACGCACAAATATATAATTTTTTCGCAGAAATTTAATTTTATCGGCAACTATTTATCAAGATTTAAACTATTTTTTCTATTTATCATAATTTAAGACTACGGTTTAGTTATACTTTTCATAATTTACGGAGCAAAAAAACTCAAACGCTCTCAATGAAAATAAACACACTAATGACTAATACAAAGCTTTTTATAAATAACAAACAATACACAAATCTTATTTTTTATTTACAATCATCAGGAAACGAAATAATCAGGATAGAAAAAATAAAGATATACAGGATTCATACATTCAGTAAGTTCAGAAATAAACCAAAAAGAATTATCGAATACAAATCGAATCAGAAATCAATGTAAGAAAAATAAAAATGTCGTGAAAAATCCATTTATTCCATCTTAAATTTAATTAAACATATTTCAATTAAAATCACTAAACATATTAACATAAGTATATATTTACATCCCGTATGCTCAGAATTCATTTTAAGAACAAGTCAGGAGAGGATTTATTTGATTAACATGATAAACATTATTTTTGCATTAACAAATCAGACAAAGACTGAGTTTTGAATTACTGCCTTTACAGATTATTCAAATATCTTTATCAAAATCAACAAAGCTCATACTGATAGCGAGAAATGAGTAGAATTATCTCACAAAGTCAAGAATGGATTTATTTGATTAACATGATAAACAGTATTATTGTATTAACAAATCAGCCAAAGACTAAGATTTAAATTACTGCCTTTACAAATTATTCAAACACCCTTATCAAAATCAACAAAGCTCATACTGATAGCGAGAAATAAGTAGAATTATCTTACAAAGTCAAGAATGGATTTATTTTAGTAACATGATAAGCAGGATTTTTATATTAACAAATCAAGCAAAGACTATGATTTAAATTGCGCCCCTTATAAATCAATCAACTCATTCAAAGATTACTATCAGAAATAAACCGACATCAAATTGATTCAAAAAAAACGAGCTGAAGTATAAACCAAGAACTAGCACTTTTACAATACTAGTTCTTATAGATTTTATTTAGAATTTTGGTTTATTTTTTACCGCAGATAACGGTGTAAAAATCATCCTCGATCAAATATTTATTTGCAAAATAATGAAGTTCAGAAGAGCTGATTTCTAATATTTTTTCGGTCATTTGATTATAGTATGAAAGATTAAAATCATACACCATATTGTATTTCAAACTATCTGCCAAAGCAAAAGGATTATCAAGATTTCGATACAAATCACCTATAAAATAATTTTTCACTAAAGACAATTCCTTTTCCGTAATTTTCTCATTTTTAAGTCTTAAAATCTCCTTATCTATTTCAATATTAGCATCTACTGATACATCGTTGGCTACATCGGTTGAAACACACAAATATGCATCATACTTTAATGAATTTATATATGAGTGAACACCATAAGTATATCCTTTTTCTTCTCTTAGATTTTGCATTAATCTAGATCCGAAATACCCACCTAATACTACTGATAAAAATGATAACATATAATAATCTGGATTAGTTTTATTAAATACTCTCAAAGCCTTTACAACAGAGCTCTGCTGCGCATTATCCTTTTCCAAGAAGCTATACTTTTGATCCGAGGCTTCTATATTATATGAAAACTCGCTTATTTTATCTCGATTTATATTCATCGAGCCAAAATGCTTATTTATAAGATTGATTGATTTCTGTTCTACATTACCTGAAGCAATCACCCTCTTAAGTCTACCCTTATAATGATTTTTATAAAATGATTTTAAATCATCTAATTCTATTTCGTTATAATGATTTGCTTCACGATAATTCGAATAGGGATGGTTTTTACCATACATATCCAAGCTCAATTTTCTATTAGCCAGAAAACTGGTTTTTTCATTACTTATTACAAAATTATGCTTACTATTTGTTAAAATAGTCTCGAAAGCTTTTTCTGGAAAAACAGAATCATTAATAATCTCATTAACTATTTCAAGGCATTTCTCTAGATGTTTATTCAAGCAATAAATACTTATACAAGACCAATGTTTGGTAGTAGCAAAATCAATATAAGCTCCATAATAGTCGAATTTTTCGGCAATCTGAAAATTAGTCATCGAGATTGTACCTTCATTCATCATTTTATTAGTAAGAACAGCAGAAAGAGCTTTTGTTTCGCACCAGGAGCCAGCTTCAAAAATAAAATCAACTTTCAAAAGTTCCAAGTTTAATCCAGATACTATATCCAATGGAATTTCATTATCAAGCTTAACTGATTCTGCATCCAAAAGTTTTAATGCACTTAATTTCTCAGATTTGGGAGCTATGGTTCTATCTAACATTTTTTTTATTTTTTAGCATAATATACTGTGGAACAATTTTCTTTCACAAAGATTTTCTTTGATACCTCCTGGACTTCATTTTGACTAATTGATCTATAGTAAGATGACACCTTATTTATATCTGAAGCATCGGAACAAATTTCAAACATTGCTAAATTCATAGCCTTATTCATATAATTAATTTGTTGAAACAGGTGAGCTGACTCAGCTTTATTTTTTAGTTTTTCTAATTCCCTTTCTTCAACTATTTCCGTTACCATCTTATTTAGTTCAATCCAAATTCGTTGCTCGGCTAGTTCAAAACTTGTATTTTCATTCAACTTCCCAGTTATCTTAAATAGCCCACATTCCAATTCAGCTGTAATATATGCATCTATAGATGAAAAAATTTGCTCATCCTTAACCAGTCGTGTAAATAATCGAGATGAATCCCCATTAGATAAAATATCAGATATAATATCATAAATATAAAAATCTTTATGATTTCGACCTGGCATTCTGAAATTCATATAAATAGAATCAAGAGGAACAGCTCGATTTAGTCGCAGGCTTCGGTACTCCTGTTGGATTGGTTCGGGAAGAATTAAATCTTTCTTACAATTTCTATTATCAATATCGGAAAACCACTTTTGAGAAAGTTTTTCTATTTCTGATAATTTAACATTTCCCGAAACTACTAATACAGCATTATCAGGTGAATAAAAATTATTATAGAAATTTTTAACATCCTCCAATTTTGCATCTTGTATATGCTCTATACACTTTCCTATTGTAGGCCATGAATATGGATGATTTTTATATACTAATGGGCGCAGATGTAGGTCTATATCACCATAAGGCTGATTAAAATATCTTTGTTTAAATTCCTCTATTACGACGCTTTTTTGTACATCCAAGCTGTTTTGGTTAATATTTAAAGACATCATTCTATCAGACTCTACCCAGAATGCTGTTTCTATATTCTCCTTAGGGATGGTAATATAATAGTTGGTTAAGTCCGTATTTGTCCAAGCATTACTTTCTCCACCTTTCTTTTGCAGTTCTCCGTCAAAATCATTTATATTTTCAGATCCAGAAAACATAAGATGTTCAAATAAATGAGCAAAGCCTGTCATATTTGGATTCTCATTTTTAGAACCAACATTATACAAAAGATTTATACCTGCCATGGAGCTTGTGTTGTCCTCATGAACAATCACTTTAAGTCCATTATCCAATTTAAATTTATTAAACTTTATCATTATCTATAAATTACATTATCAAAAAATTAAATTTTGTTAAAACTAATTTGCTCACTAAATATAACTGCTATATGGCAAAATGGGTTTTTAAATTAAAAGCCTTACTCCCATAGCATGAGAATAAGGCTCAGATATTAGTCCAAAGTATTATTTTTTAATTAAAAATCACATCATCTTTTTTATAGAATCATTATATTCGTTAATAATTGATGAGATTATTTTCTCTACAGTATCAATATTATTAATCCTTGATGCAATTTGTCCGATTTCTAATTCTCCTTCGCTAAGATTTCCCTCAAACATTCCTAATTTAGCTCTTCCTTTTCCAAGGAGATTTCTTAATTCATCAACACTAGCACCAGAATTTTCAGCAGAATTTACAGATTCGAAAAATTCATTTTTAATCAAACGAGTTGGAGCCAGTTTTTTAAGGCATAATTTTGTGTCACCTTCCTGAGTCTTAACAATTTGATTTTTAAAATTTTCATGAGCTGAGGATTCAGCCGAGGCTGCAAATCGACTTCCAATCTGAACAGCATCTGCTCCCAATACCATAGCTGCCAACATAGTTCTTCCACAGCCAATTCCCCCAGCTGCTATCACAGGCAAACTAGTTGAATCTGCAACTTGTGGTATTAGACTCATTGTTGTAGTTTCCTCTCTACCATTATGACCACCAGCTTCAAAGCCCTCGGCAACAATTGCATCGACACCTGCTTCTTCACATTTTTTTGCAAATTTAGAACTAGAAACTACATGAACAACCGTAATAGCTTTCTCTTTAAAGAAACTTGTATATTTCTTTGGACTACCAGCAGAAGTGAACACAATTTTAACATCCTCTTCGATAATAATATTAATTAGCTCATCAATTTGAGGATAAAGCAATGGTATATTAACACCAAATGGTTTATCTGTAGCCCTTTTACAATTTTGAATATGTTCTCGAAACATATCAGGATGCATAGATCCAGCTCCTATCAATCCAAGACCTCCATTATTACTAACAGCTGATGCTAATTTCCAACCAGAACACCAAACCATTCCTCCTTGAATAATTGGGTATTTTATATTAAATAATTTTGTTATTCTATTTTCTGTAAAACTCATAATTAATTTTTTTAACGAACCTATAGAATTACCACTACAAATAATTTCTAAAACGAAACGAAGAGGATATTTCTATTTTTTGAAGGTCTAAAGTAATAGTTTTTAGCTTAGCAACAATAGACTAAATGCAATTTGGATAAAAAATTTAGCAAGAAAATCAGAACAAAAAAAAGGATTTAGCTTTTGATATGAATAAACCTGTTTTATAATACATAATTATATTAAACACAAAAAGAATTGAAAAATTTAAATCCTTAAAAAAACCAATTTGGTTACTAATAACTTAGCAAACAAACAATCACCCAATAAATATTTTATTACTTACACAATGATTAAAAACTTAACTTGACTAATATATTAATTTCAAATAATTAACAAATGGGAGAAAAGTCACAAAAGTCACAAAACAATAAAAGAAAACCTCAACCACTGAACCCTGAAATATTGAAATGCAAAAAGATTAATGATAATAAAAGAAAAACAATATATGAAAAAAAGAAGGCTACGAACAAAAAAAAAAGACTAGAAAGTTTTAACATTAGAATAAATCACAATAGATCTGGACTTGAGGTGCTAACAGATCTTGTTTCCGATAAAATGGAAGATCATACCCTAGTCGTTACGCACAAAATCGCTTCTTGTTTTTTGGATCTTGAAAATGATCCTGTTATTAAAGCTCTTAACTATTGCCGTAAAAATCACATCTATACTATTTACGCAATCATTGATTGGCTGAATAGGCTTTTACCAAAAACAGAAGATAAAAAAGCTATCATCAGTAATATTCTTGTACATCTAAACCCAAATACAGCTCCAAGAATACAGGCTTTATGGCTAGAAAACATAATAGATAAAAACAAATGGAAGCATGAATCATTTAAAGAAAAAGCTAAAAGATGTTTTGCTTATAATTGTAAAGAAAAAGAATACTTAAATACACGGGATTGGAATACACTTCCTTATACATATAGGAATATTATTAATAATTATCCTCCAACAAAGAACAATGAATTTAATCAAAAACAGCAAACCGAATTAGAGAATCAGATTACAAATAAATCCAAGAGGTTATATTATTCACCAGCTATATCTGAAAACTTAACAAACTTAAATTTTTTTCAGCTTCTATATAATCTTGATAATTCAAAAGAAATCGAAAATATTCTACGTAAGTGGTACTCCTTTGAGTTGGATGATTATGTTACCAGGTTTGTGACTCAATTGTCTAATAAAAGTATCGCAGATGAAAGTGTTCAAGATTCTATCAATAAAATAGCAGAAACTATTTTTAGAAATAAAAATGATATTGAAACCAGAAATACAAGGTTTCTAAATGAGCTAAACGACGAGGATGTTAAAATACTTTATACTATAATTTATAAATACTTATTTTCTTATTCACAAAAAATATTAACACCAACGTTCAATTTAAATATAACAATTCCTTGTAGTTATAACGAACCCAATATATTCAAAATATTAATAAAAAAAATAAAAGGCGAAGATTACAATAAAGATCTTAAAACAATATTAGACGATACTTATAATATAATAAAAGCTATATATGAAAATCCAGATAAATACATAAATAAAATAATAGCTTTTGATTTAAACCGAATAAAAGAGATTTTAACTCCAATAAAAGCAAGAAAGCTTTTTTATGAAAATGATGTAGGCGATTACTATTATTATGATTTTATAAAACTCCTAAATAAATCAATTACAGATAGTGTAACAAATATAATTACAAACCATACAGGTTATTATAAACAGTTTGATATATTCCTAGAAAGTAACAAACACCTTCTAATTGCCATGTTAAACAATCTAAGTGATATCCTTGATCAACATTTAATAAATCAACATAATGCTATAGGAGAACTTTTTAGGAATGCTGTTGATCATATAGATGATGATGATGATGATGATGAACAAAATGACGACGTCAATGAACATAATGTTGATCATAATGTCGAAGATGATAGTGAAGACTCCGATGATGATGATCAAAATGAAGACTCCGATGAATATAGTTTTTATAATGATATCGAAGATGATGATAATGAAGAAGAAGAAGAAGAAGAAGAAGAAGAAGAAGACGAAGAAGAAGACGAAGAAGAAGAAGATGATGATGATGATGAAGATGAAGACGATGAGGACGAAGATGAAGAAGATGATGATGAGGAGGAGAATCAAAATGACGGCTCCGATACATATAGTTTTTATAATGATTTCAAAGAAGAGTATGATGAGTAAGTGTCTCCAGAATACCGTCTATTTTTGCAATATAAAAGTTCATACATTTGCATTCTAAGATTAAAACAAAGGATGTATTATGATTTTTAAGTTTACTGACCATAGCTTATTTTATTTTTATCACGAGGCTATTGATATGGAGCAAGGGGATTCATTCGATTTACAGCTTGGTTAAAACCAAGAACTCTTTGGATGTTTTTAATGGAAATGCTTATATTTTTATGGGTCGAACCCGTAAATCGATAAAGATTCTTCGCTGGCAAAAAGAAGGATTTGTTCTTTACACCAAAAAACTTGAATTAGGCAGGTATTTCCTACCTAGTAAAATTTCAAATACTGCTTTTTATGAGTTAAAACAAGAAAAAGTAATATAAAGTAATTAATTCGATAAAGCATAAAAGTAGTTCGAATACATTGCGCCTTCATGCACAGCTAAACATTTGATTTAAAGCAAAAAAGATGTAAAAAAGCGATATTTTTCATGGTAAAACCATCGCTTTTTTACATCTTTACTCTATGAAAAACAAGGAGTTAATAGATTTATTAAAAATACAAATAGAGGATAAAAGTGAAACTATAAAATCACTAACTCAAACAGTAGGGATATTAAATCTAACCATAAAAAACTTAACAAAAGAATTAGAAGCTTTGAAGTCTGCCATACTTAATAAAGCAAAGCAAAAAAGACAAGTAGAGTTAACCCAAGCCGAAAAGCCAAAAAAGCAGCATAAAACAACTTCAACTAAAAGTAAAAAAAGCACCAACTCCCAAATAAAGAGGTGACAATGGAGCTAAAAGAAAGGTATATGATAAGCTAGAAGAAACAATTGAAGATGTATTACCGTCAGATAAGGATTTTAATCAAAATGCTGCAACTTTTCTTTTTTCAAAAGATGTAATTAGGTATGAATATTCCTCCTAAATTGATTAAATACATTTATCGTTCCAAGAAATATAGTATGGGAGAGAAATTATTTGAAGGCAGAGCAGGCTTGACTCCTTTTCAAAATTCTCAATTTGATAGCTCATTTATGGCTTATCTACTTCAGCAAAGATACATTTATAGTTTACCCCTAGAGCAAATTATTGGTTATCTCAAAGAGATAGGTGTTGAGATTACTAAATCAATAATACATGGATTTATTGAAAAATCAGCTAATTTATTAGACCGCATAGCTCCTGTTCTTAAACAAGCAATCCTAGAATCTTCTTATATTCATTTTGATGAAATTCATCATACAACATTAGACAAAGAAAAAGGGAGTAGAAAAGCCTATTTTTGGAGTGTTCTTTCTACTCGGAATAATTCAATTCTTCTATGATAGAATTGACAACCGAAAATTAGATCAAGTTTTAAACAGACATAATGAATTGGAATTCTATAAATACAATTAATATAAATTAAAGCTCAATACACCAAACCTTTATAATTAATTTCGTCAATATAACATGTGATAATTAGAATTTAATGATTGATAACACCAAATAAAAGGCAACAGACTAAGAGAGACGAAAGACAAGTTTGTTTATTTTTTAGATTTTCAACTTAAGCAGATTGGTTAATTACTAATCTGCTTATTTTTATATTCAGTTATGAAAAGAGTAGTTTTCGATATTTGCTTTATTTTGATTAACTATTCTAGTCATTAGTTCAATCAACTCTTTTCTTATAATTGGTTTTGCAATAAAACCATCGAACCCATAATCAATAATTTCTTTTCTTTCACTTGCTTGAGCATAGGCAGTTTGAGCAATAATATTGATTTTAGGATATTCTTTTTTTATCATATCTCTGGTGTCAAAACCATTTATCTTTGGCATTTGCAAATCCAAAAGTACCATCTCTATTTTATTATTTCGACAAATCTCCAAAGCAGACATTCCATCCTTTGCGGTATAAAGATCGACACCTGTTGATTCAAGCATTTTAGATACCAAACTTAAATTTGTCTCAAAATCATCAACTAACAAAACCTTTCTACCAAACAAATCAGATATATTTGTTATTACAGGAATAAAATCACGCTCATTTTTAATATTGCCTTTGGAAAATGGAATATTAACATAAAAACAACTCCCATTATTTATCTTCGATTCAAGCCATAAGTTTCCATCCAATAAGTGTGCTAACTTCTTTGAAATAGATAAACCCAAACCTGTACCTCCATATCTTCGAGCATGCGAATCATCAGCTTGTCTAAACCTACTAAAAATTATCTTTTGATTTTCCTCCGATATTCCAATACCAGTATCCTTTATGGAGAATATTAATTGCTTGCCTGCGAGTTGGTAAAGTATCTCGATCTTACCTTCATCCGTAAACTTAATCGCATTATCTATAAGATTTGATAATATTTGCTTTAGTCGTAGAGGATCCGAATACACAACTGATTCTTCATTTGCTAAACCCTTAATAAAAACGAGTTCAAGATTTTGCTTATCTTTAGCATTTTTAATTTTCTCAAAGGTAAGTTGTAATTCATCAATAAGTTGATTTATACAAAAAGTTGTTTTGGATATTTTTAATTCTCCTGATTCTATTTTTGAAAAATCAATAATATCGTTTATCAAATTCAATAAAGAATTTCCACTATTTTTAATATGCTTAAAAAACAATTGTTTTGTTTCCTCAGGCAAGTCATCCTCCTGAAGCAATTCCGAAAAACCAATAATAGCATTCATGGGAGTTCTAATTTCATGTGACATATTTGCCAGAAAAGAAGACTTCAATCTGTCCGATTCCTCTGCCTTATGTCTAGCTTCAAGCAACTCCTTTTCCTTTTGACTTCTAATTTTTATCATCTTATTGACAGTAGAAGCTAATAATTGAAACTCCTTGAAATGTACCGACTGTATATCAATCATATTAGATTGAGTAGAAGCTTTACGCAAGAAATTATTTAAGGAGAAAAAATTTGCATTCATTCTATTGGTAATAAATCGACTAACAAAGTAGAGAACAATTATGGCAATAAGTGTAATAGCAATAATTTGAATAATATATCTGCGAACTCCTTTATATAAATGTTTTTTTGCCTTTAATATTTCCTGATCAATTTTATTGGTATACACTCCAGAACCAATTACCCATTTCCACTCAGGATAATACTGAACATAACTTATTTTCGTACCTATTTTAGAATTCAAATCAGGATAACTAATAAATCCCTCTTGGTCTCTAGTGGCGCAAGTTATTAACCTTTCAATATTTGCTCGACGTTCAGAATTATAGAAATCCTTATAATTCCTACCCACACTTAAAGAATCAGCATGATATAAACAAGTACCATTTTTATTATAAATAAAGAAATAATTCTTACTTGAGGTGGTTAAAGCAGCTATTCTTTTTAAGCATTTATTTTTTATCTCCTCCTGATAGGCTTTTATAAAAATTGTACAGCCAACAAAAATATCTACTTCTTTAAAATACCTAAGACAGCATACCTTATCCATACTACTTTCTCTATATATTATTGTATCTCTACAATAATAATCATCTGGCATATTTTTTTTTAATAATATTTGATTTTGAACCCAAGTTTCAGCAGTAGCGCATAGTCTAGCAATATTTCCTTCAGGGGTAACAAATCTCTTATTCCGCTTATTGTATATAACAATATTACTAACATGCTGAATTGATGGTATATCTTTTAGAGCAAGTTTTATTCTTCTTCTTATCTCTGGCAATGAATATACATTACGACATTTTGAAATTGTATTTACAATTAATGTGGCCTGATCAATACTTTTATTTAATTTAAGCCTTATCAATGAATCTTTTATGCTGTTTTGATAATCGATTAAATTAATACATTCTTGTGTTTTATTTATAAGTACTTGTTTTTGTTGAAGTATAAATTCATTTTTTTTATTCTCGGAATTTCTTTTGAAATCTCTAATCTCTTTAATTATCCATAAGCTCCCTATTAAACATATGGAAAATATAGTTAATATTGTAAATGAGAAAAAATAAGCTGTACTAATGCCTATATTATTCTTATTTTTACCTACTAACTTTATTCTCATAATTATATCTTAATTTGGGGAAGCAATAGAGACAACTCAACATAATTTAATCTATTGCAAAAAAATTGAAAACATTATCATAATCAAATATCTGTATATGTTAATTACAACTACATAACATAAAAATACTTGAATAGAAGTTTAACATTACAATTATATCTATATTATTTCTATTTCTTATAATATTTAGACTTAATTTGACTAGTTAGTATTTATCATGTTTTAAACTAGCTTTGTTTCTTGATAAAGGGCAGACTACAGCATTATATATCCACATATTTTTTTTAAGATCTCAATCATTCTAATTGTTCTTTGATGTCGAAAAAGTGAATTTAGATATGCAATTAGCATAAATAATTAATATACGATATTACAATAATCATAAATTAATAAAATAAATTCCCAATTTGAGTTTTTTATAATTAAAATAAATTTATGATTGACTTAATCTAAAACAAAAATAATTAACATAAAGTAAAATTCCAAAAACTAAGCCTTGAAATCAGCTAATATTATTTTATAATCAGAGAACTCATACATAAAATGATAGATAATCTAAAAATTAAAAACTTATATGAAAATTAAGACTTGGTCCATGGTGAAATATATTTAAATCAGCTTTATAATCCAAGTCTTCTTTTTTCTTAAGAAAACCAGGTTCTGATATTTTAGTACTGAAGTAATAATTCAAATTATATCCTATTGAGAAATCAATAATTGCTTTTGAAGATTTAGAAATTATATAATTAAAATAAACTTCAGCCATAAAATCAATTGAATTGTGAATAATATTTTCGTCTATATCTTTATATTTGAGATGATCGGAAAAAAAACCAAGATAAAATTCGGTTCGCCATTTCGGAATTATAAAATACTTAAGTTTATCAGAGAAACTTAGATTTTCTTGTCTATCGAAATATTGATGAAATATTTTATTGTCGGCTCCTCCGAAACCAAAACCGTATGAATTAATTGATTTGACAACTGGCTTGGTCATCCATTTATAGTATTTGTCATCATTTTCATTTTTCATATAATAAACAATTGGGAGATCATAATGCTTATATCTCAAACCCAAATAAAAATATCCGCTATAAGGGAAATTATACGTCATTTTTAAATCTATTTGTCTATATGAATTTGTGAATTGTTTTGATGATTGAAGTTTATCATTAACTGTTGAATATTGTTTAAGATTTGACTTATACTTTGAATTTCTGAACTCTAAAAAGAAATGAAAATCATCGCCATACAAACCTAATATTAAACCCAACAAATCAGCTACTGTTTTTTGACCTGCAGTTTTATCTCCTTTGAATGCTTTATAAGCATCTATACTTGAGAATAATAATTCGGCTCCAAACTTTTTTGTTCTTAATGAGTATGTCGTCATCTCGACCCACTGAGAATTTGTTTGCACTTCATAGCGTGATCTTGTGTTTGGATTTTCGATAATTCCCATACTAAACCTCGACAACCATAGATTATATGTTATGTCATTTGAGAACGAACTCGTTTTTTTCGAATAAAACCGAATCTTATCTGCTTTTGAATTTAATGTAGATAAAAATATTAATAACAAACAAGTAAAATATCTCATAAATATATATCAGAATAAAATAAGTAAAATACAAAAGTAAACAGATTAATTTCAGTTAACAAAACCACACAATAAAAACAGATTATATATCTCTATTTTTATAAGCTTTACAATAAACCTTCAACACAACTTAATACAATTTTTTTGATTTCCATTATTCGTTTAAACCGCTGAAACCGCAGATACAACAGATTTTTTTTGATTTTTCCGTGGTTTCCGCGCCTTCCGTGGTTTTAATTTTACATCAAGTATTTTGAATTTTTTCCGTGGTTTCCGCGCCCTCCATGGTTCTATTTCTCAATCAAGTGTTCTTTGTATCTTAAACCGCTGAAACCGCAGATACAACAGATTTTTTTTTGATTTTTTTCCATAATCTCCGCGGCTTCCGTGGTTTTATTTCTCAATCTAGTATTTTGAATTTTCTTCCGTGATTTCCGCGGTATCCGTGGTTATATTTTTGAGTCAAGTATTCTTTGTATCTTAAACCACTGAAACCGCAGATAAAGCAGATTTTTTTTTGATTTTTCCGTGGTTTCCGCGCCCTCCATGGTTCTATTTCTCAATCTAGTATTTTGAATTTTTTTCCGTGATTTCCGCGGTATCCGTGGTTCTATTTCTAAATCAAGTGTTCTTTGTATCTTAAACCACTGAAACCGCAGATACAACAGATTTTTTTTGATTTTTCCGTGGTTTCCGCACCTTCCGTGGTTTTAATTTTACATCAAATATTTTGAATTTTTTCCGTGGTTTCCGCGCCCTCCATGGTTCTATTTCTCAATCAAGTGTTCTTTGTATCTTAAACCGCTGAAACCGCAGATACAACAGATTTTTTTTTGATTTTTCCGTGGTTTCCGCGCCCTCCGTGGTTTTAATTTTACATCAAGTATTTTGAATTTTTTCCGTGATCTCGGCGGCTTCCGTGGTTTTATTTCTCAATCAAGTATTTTGATTTTTTTCCGTGATTTCCGCGGTATCCGTGGTTATATTTTTGAGTCAAGTATTCTTTGTATCTTAAACCACTGAAACCGCAGATACAACAGATTTTTTTGATTTTTCCGTGGTTTTATAATTTCTCCGAGGTTCTATATTACAAAATGATTTTACGGTATTATTATGTATATTTGTGATTAAACATAAAACTAATCCATAATAATCACCTTAATCTATCAACACTATAATATGAAAAAGAAAATTGATTTTAATATCTTTACAGGAATTGGAATAATGCTAGTAAGTTTCTCAGCACTTTTTGTCTCAATGTATCAGGCATCTATAATGAACAAGCAAACCACACTTATGCTACAACAAACTAAGGCAGGAGCTTGGCCCTGTTTAGTTATTGGGAAAACAGAATTAGGAGATTCCAATACTAGCCAAATCAAAACTTTATATTACACAGTTAAGAATAAAGGAACCGGACCAGCAATAATAAGAGGGGTTAAATTAACATATAAAGGTAAATTAGTCAAGAACTGGACTCATTTACATAAAGTAATGAACACACCTGACTCCATACCAAAATCAAGATTTCTATCCCCATTATCAAAATCTATAATCTCAGCCAAAGAACAGATAAAATTTATAGATTTCTCAGGAAATTATAAATTAATTAATTGGATACTTAAACATAAAACAGATTTAAAAATAGAAATATATTACGAATCAGTATTTAACGAAATGTGGTATAGCGAAAGGAATTTCAGCAATAAACAATCTAGTTATCCAAAAAGAGTGAATAGATGTGAAATAAAAAAGGAAGAACAATTTGAAAACTAATAAAGAACAAAAAGGGGTGTCCTTAACGAACACCCCTTAATAAAAAATATTTTGATTAAAATCTATCTTCAAAAATTTCTTTCACCATACTAGGTTTAACATCTGGCATCATACCAACATATTTTTGTTTGATAAAACGCTCAGATATTTCATCCAAATGATCCTTGCTAATACCATTTGCATGCAGACTAGTTTCAACACCAAGACTTTTAAAGAAATCGTCTGTTTTTTCAATGGCCAAATCTATAATTTTATCTTCTTCCATATTCATATCGATAGCCCATACACGACTTGCGTATTGTAGAAGTTTCACTTTTCTCTCTGCCTTAACTTTTTTCAGTAAACCAGGAAGAACAATTGCCAAGCTAACACCATGGTCGGTTCCATAGAATGCAGTCAATTCATGACCTATCATATGAGTTGCCCAATCAGATGTATTACCTGTAGAAATCAATCCATTAAGAGCCATTGTTGCGGCCCACATAAAGTTTGCTCTATTTTGATAATCTGGCTCTTTTAACTCAACCAATCTCGAACCTTCCTCCATAACTGTAAGCAAAATTGATTCAGCAAATCTATCCTGAATAGGAGTATTATCATCAGTTGTAAGATATTGCTCCATTACATGAACAAAAGCATCCACGACTCCATTTCTAAGTTGTCTGATAGGCAAACTGTAAGTTGTTACAGGATCAAGAACAGAAAAACGAGGGAATAATAAAGGACTTCCAAAAGCTAACTTTTGCTTTGTAGATGCTTTTGTAATCACACCACCAGAATTCATCTCCGAACCAGTAGCAGGCAAAGTAAGCACAGTTCCCATCGGAACAGCAGAATCAAATTTAGCTGCTGATTCAACTATTTGCCATTCATCACCTTTAAAATTAATTGCTGCAGAAATAAATTTCGTTCCGTCCAAAACAGAACCTCCGCCTACAGCTAATAAGAAATTCACATTCTCTTTTCTAGCAAGTTCAACTGCTTTAATCAAAGTTTCGAACCTAGGATTTGGCTCAATCCCAGAGAATTCAACAAAATCATAATCTTTAAGAGCTTCACAAATTTGATCATAAACTCCATTTTTTTTAATACTTCCGCCTCCATAAGTAATCATAACTTTTGAACCAGCTGGAATTTGTTCTTTTATTTCTAATATCTTACCCTCTCCGAATAATACATTCACAGGGTTGTAAAAATTAAAATTCTTCATATCACACTTATATATTTTTTGTAAAGTTGAATATAAAAATCAACAGTATATGTTAAATTTAATCTAATTTGTAATCTTTCCTTTAAAAATATTGAAATTTATTTTCGAGTAACAAGTTATAAAATTATACTAATTATTGTACAATCATAATAATATAATGAATTCATAAAAAACTCAAACTAATACGGATCAATATCTTAGCTTTTATAACAGTGGAGAAAATATTTTGCCCCATCCATAAATGTTTATATTAAATAAAATGCCGATATTTTGATATTTATGTCAATTCATTTGAAGTAATTCTTTCAATAATAGAATTAGTAATATCTATCAACTCATTTATCTTTTCTTGCTTATAAGCATCTTTATGCAAATCGGTAAACGCCTCAATGTCATTATCATAATATTTTCCTGCAATTTGCTCAGCCCTCATCTCCACTGCAAGTTTACATAAAATATCTGAGCCTTTTCCAACCTGATGATTATGTTTTCCAAAAGCTTCCTGAACCATTTTTGTATTTATCAAAGAACCAGGATTAACAGAAACAACCGATATATCTTTATGTAAATCATTAAAATATCTAGCCCATATAGCAATAGCCATTTTTGTTTGAGCGTAAGCTTGAAATTCGCTAGTTTTCTTCTCTCCTAGCAATACTTTTTCAGAAATAGAAGATTGTGCTGCTGAACTCAAATTAATTATACGAGCATCCCTACTATTTTTCAACAGATCTAACAAATTATTAGACAACACCACAGCAGAGATATAATTTACAGACATTCTAATATCAATACCATTTTTATCCTTTTGCACAGAGCTTTTGAATACTCCCGCATTATTAATCAGAACATCTATTGATTTATATTCTTCTTTTATCTCTGTTATCATTTTTATGACCGAATCAATATCTGAAAAATCAGATAAAAATGCCGAATGCCTGCCTTCGGTATTTTTATTTAAATACACCAGACAATCTTGCAGTTTATTCCTATCTCTTCCATGAATAATTATATTATGCCCTAATTTAGCTAAATCAATAGAGCTCTGCTTTCCTATACCATCTGTACTTCCTGTTATAAAAATTGTTTTGCTCATAATATTATTTATTGATAACTACGCTAATATATACGTTTGAAATCAAATTTTGTTATCAAATATCAGCTAATTTTTATGTTCGAAATATTTATAGATTTACATAAAAGATTTAAATAAATTGAAAATTAATTATTATCATAAGTTTTGTTATTCGGTATTTTTTTTACATTTGCATTAAATCATTAAACAAATATTAATTATGAAAAATTTTAAAATTTTAACTTTATGCATTTTCATTTTCTTTTCATGCGAAAATGAAAATCTAATTAAAGAAAAGCCAAATGAAAAATCATTAAACCCTATTGAAGTTGGCAGACTTCATAACAAACTTCTAAAAGAGTACATTAAGACCTACGAAATAGCAGGTCTTAAAAAAACAACAGATAAAATTACTTTTAAAGAATTAGAAAAAAACCTTTA
The DNA here is from genome assembly GCA_025210485.1 of Marinifilaceae bacterium. Taxonomy (GTDB): domain Bacteria; phylum Bacteroidota; class Bacteroidia; order Bacteroidales; family Marinifilaceae; genus JAOARN01. Next base: position 20,439 of record JAOARN010000076.1, read on the forward strand.
CAGTATTGCAAGTAAATATGTTGTTATTCCTGATTCTAAAAAAGTTAAATCTGAAGGTTTAAACCCTTTAAATGCTACAAATAAGGAACTAATAGACGATTTTTTTAGAAGAGAAAAAATATCAAATTACATGCACAAAGAACTATTAGCACTATCCAAATTAAACAAAGAACAAGGTCTATTGTATATAAACAGTAATTTTGCAGAAAATGTTTCTAAATCAGAGCTTGGATTGAAAAATACAATAATCGAAGTTTATAATGCTTCATATCAATTTTGGACTCATGAATACCAAACAGATAAACGCATTAAAAAAGAAGGCATGATAGACGATGATGCTGCAGTTGTCGTAGCAGATTGTATTGGAACAATAATTAGCCCAATAGGCTCTGCTTTATTTTCGATAGCAACTATATATGTATCAAAAGACAAAGAAAAAAATATTGAACCTGAATATCATATCAAAAAGTAATTATGAATATACTATTAAGCATTGGAATATATCTTAGCGGTTTGGCATTTGGATATATTTGCGCAGTAGATTTTTATTTTCCTCTTGTTGAGCAAAATAATTTCAAAATCCAGTCTTTTATTATCATATTATCATGCCTAGCGATAAATATTGTATTAACCATAATAAAAGGTAGACGAATTAAATTAACAAATGCAGAAATCAAAAAAAGTTTAGTCCCTTTTTGGGGATTTAGATATTTAAAAAAAATTTATTTTTCAAAATAGCCAGAAAATTTAGGTAATAAGAAGCATAATTATGCTTCTTATTACTGTCTAGCAGAAAGAACAAGAGCGTAAGTAACTAGATTCCAATCATTAAAATCACCAAATATAGATTATCCGTATATTTTTTCTATTCAGCCACAATTGTTCTTAACATAGTTTTTCTCATTCTATTATCTATATTCCTGACTGCTATCCCTAAAGCCTTACGTGTTCCAACAAAAATGCATGCCTTTTTTGCTCTAGTCAGTGCAGTATAAATCAGATTTTGGTACAACATATTAAAATGTTGCAATACCAATGGGATAATTACTATATCGAATTCACTTCCCTGCGATTTATGAATTGTAATAGCATATGCTAAATCCAAATCAATTATATCTTGTTTTTGATAATATACCTGTCTTTCTGTATCTCCCAACTTATAGCTTACTTCCAGACTATAATCTTGATTATCTACCGCAGTAATAAAACCAATATCCCCATTAAATACCTCTAGATCGTAATTATTTCTTCTCTGTATAACTCTATCTCCCAATCTAAAAATACGTTCTCCAATAAGCAGACTAGGTTTAGATTCTGTATCTGGATTATATCTTTCTTGGATCATAACATTTAAATTTCGAGTACCCATTGAACCAACCGTCATAGGACTCAAAATCTGTATTTCTTTATCTTTACCTAATTTCTCTCTAAGAGTTTTAGTATAAAGTCTAATCAAAAGCTCGGATGCGATAAAACCATAATGCAAGCTAGACCATGGGTGTATGGATTTAAGAATATTTTTAAGAGCCGCAGCAGTTGATTCAGATTTAACAAGTTTTTTTATATTCGTATTAACATAATCAGAAGGAATGTGAAAAACATAAGATTTTATTCCTTTAGACTTCATTTCCTCTATTTCATATTCCGAAGTAGTATGGACATATAAATTATCATCAACTGATTTATACGAAAAATCATCTTCTCCATGCTTTTCTTTTAAAAATACTTGTTCCTTTTTATCAACAACATCCTTTAGAGTATGTTTTATTTTCCGAATAAAATCAGATTGCTCTTTAGTTGCCTCATCTGAATCAAAAAACAAACAATCAATCTTTTCATCCCATACATTAGGATTGTTTATTGGAGACTCAATACTTGGTATTTTTCTTTCATTAATTTGGTGTGCGAATTTTATAATATAACTTTCTTGGGCTTGCCTAAATACTTTCTTAAGTTCAAAACAAGGCACTATTCGCGAGTCGATAAGATCTTTTAAAACATTTCCAGCTCCTACAGAAGGAAGTTGATTTGGATCACCAATAAATAAAATTTGTGCCGAAAGAGGAATTGCCTTTAATAATGCAGCCGTAATTGAAATGTCAAGCATAGAACACTCATCCACTATTATGTAATCAGTTTCAATTTTATCTTCCTCGTTCTTTTTAAATTGGCCTTGATTAGGTTGCCATACCAAAAGACGATGAATAGTTTTTGCCTCCATTCCAATCACTTCGCTCATTCTCTGCGATGCTCTGCCAGTTGGAGCTGCCAAACAAACTTTCTTATTCATTGCCAATAATAATTTAACCAAGGCCTTTGTTGTTGTTGTTTTCCCACAACCAGGACCACCCGTTAATATTGCAAATGAAGATTTACAAACCCCAACCACCGAATCAAACTGCTCATCACTTAATGGAAATTCTTGTGTATCATTGAATCTTTGAAGCCAATTTTTAAGTCTATTTTCGTCAACATTTATCTTATTTTTCAAAAATTGTTTAACAATATCAGATGTATTTAATTCATCATAATACAATGATTTAGAATAATAACATTTTGATTCTGAATCATCATTCTGTTTAATGCGAGTTTTAAGTTCATTCTCCTGCTCCATCTTCACTATTTCATTATCAATAGCCTCTGGATAATTTGCTTTTAACAGTATAGATAAATTTTTATGTATTTGCTCAATCTCAAGATAACAATGACCAGATTCTCTACTGGCGGCAAGTACATGACTTATTGCAGCTCTAATTCTTTTAGGATTATCATCCTTTATACCAAGAGCTCTGGCAACTTTATCAGCCGAAAAGAAACCTATCCCATATATATCTTTAGATAACTGGTATGGATTATCATTTAAAATCTTAATTGCATCATTACCATAGGTCTTGAAAATCTTAACAGCAAACAAGGTACTTATTCCGTAATCTTGAAGGAATAACATAACATTTCGGATTTCTCTATGCTTAGTCCAGGATTCTTTTATTTGGTCAAGTTTTGTCTTTGCTATTCCACTCACCTCAGTGAGGCGATCAATATTCTCTTCAAATACATCTAATGTTTCATCACCAAAATGACCAACAATTCGTTTTGCTATTTTAGGTCCTACTCCATAGATTAATCCAGAACCGATATATTTCTGTAATGCGGATGCACTAGCTGGCTTTAATTCTATAGAATTTTCGGTTTTGAACTGCTCGCCATACTTTGCATGTTGCACCCACTGACCTTCAAATTGCATGGTCGCACCAGCAAAAACAGACGCTTGATGAACCGTGACTACTTTTATTTCATGGGAACGATCAACCGGACTGACTTTCAAAACCGTCCAACCTGTTTCTTCGTTATGATAAGTTATTCGTTGTATTATTCCTATTAGCTTTTCCATTAATTACAAAGCTAATTTATTTTTATTAATTAATATTAGCAATATCAAATTTTAAGAATATAAATATGTGTATCCATATTGTCTGTTTATTATTTTCGAATGCATTATGATTATTAAAAATTTAAGACATTCAGTTTATTAGCAAATAAGAACTTAATATAATTTCAACATCCCCTGATTAACAAAATTCCAAACGAAATATTCTATTGACTTTTATAGCCTGAAAATATATTTGAACTATAATATATTTTTATTCTTTGAATTTTAATTTACATAAGTTATATTTGTTTTTAGTTCGGGGCGTAGCTCAGCCAGGTTAGAGTACAGGTCTGGGGGACCTGGGGTCGGAAGTTCGAATCTTCTCGCCCCGACTGGTTATTATTTCATATAACTCATTGATATTATTTTAAATCCATAGAAATAATAAACTTCTTGCGCTAGAAAAGATATAATTTATTAAATAAAATAACCAGTTTACTGCTTGCAATAAAATTGGTCTGTTGAGACTTGATAAGTGCTATTTTTACCTGTAGAACATTTAATCTTTTAGCTTTATTTACCCCCTATTATTTAGCATAACAATAAATATTACACAAAATCATACACTTCACAAAATCGGTTCTAAAACCCAATCTTTAATTATTGAACAATAATATCATCAAAATATTAATTGACTCAAAATTCCCCTCTCCATCATTTTTATTACTTTTGTATGGTCAGAGCTTACTTCTACACTTGGCTGGAGTATTGGACTTCGGGAGCTAAGATAAGGCTCTGACTTATTCTTATTGTAAGCTTATATTTTCTTTTTAAATAAACTTGCTATAATCCATCACCCATTATAATAGACAAAAACAAATACTACACAGTTCAGCTAAAAGTTTTTTTCATAATATAAAAATGGATCAGGATTTATAAAGTTTATAATAAAAAAAGAGTTGAGAATATGATATCACACAGGCGATAAAATATAACTCAACTCATAAAAACTGTCGAAATTTAATTCTAATTAATTATGAAAAATAAAACATACACGAAAAATATATTAGAACAACGGTTTTATTTAAACACACGAAAATATTACTAGTATTTTCATCTAATAAACTAAAGCAAAATTATCAACAGTTTCGAAAAAACAATCCTACTAATAAAAACTTATCTTTTCTTTCTTCTCATAAGCGTTCTTGCACCTACGATAAGAATCAAAAATGGTACTATACCAATATAAAATAGTCTAACAACAGACATTGACTCCTGTTTGTAAGCTATATATGTTTCATTTCCTAAATCCCTACTGTCGTCCAATGGTAGTTCTCCAGAACTAAGCCAGAACATCAAATTCTTCACAAAACCATTATTTCTGGGGCTTAATCCTCTTCTCGATGACTTCAGTTCTCCATTACTAATAAAATCAGAATCTCCCATAACAAATATCCGCTGATCTTTATTATCAATTATTCTATTTAAAGCATAAGCGACTACATTTGACTTTTTATTAACAATCCCATTAAGATCCTGACTCCAAGTTTTTTCAGAAATTGTCTTCAATAAAGCAACTTTTTTAAATTTACTACTATCAGTAACTGAAATTGACAAAACTCCATCTGTAATAACAAAATCATTATATTTTGTCATATATTTAAATTCTTCGTTTACTTTCTTTGCTTCCTCTGGCACTGCAAGAGTTAAAAGACTTTTTTGAAAAACATCATTATTTTGAAACAAGCTCTTTTTTTCAAACTTAATTCCTAATGAATTGGTAATAAAATTACAATTTAGAATACTTTGATATTCAGACAGCAAAATTAAATTACCACCCCTATCAATATAATCTAATATCTTTTTAATTTCCCATTCCTTAAAAGGATTAACAGGATCGGCAATAATCAAAGCGGCTAAATCGACAGGAATTTCATCCTCTAATTTCAGTTTAATATCAGTAATATTGAAACCTAGATTTTCGAAAGAAGATCTATTATATTTATTTTTTATAATGTATTCATAACCACTATCGGCTTTACTATAAATTGACCTATTGCTTTTACCAGTTAAAAAAGCAATTTTGGGCATAATCCCCGAAATTCTTTTCATTGCAGCTGCAATTTCCTTTTCACCTGCCTGTGTTTGAATATCATTATAGGTTCGTACAATCGCTTTTTTACCATTACCTGTATTTTCCAAAACACGGAAAAAAGAGTACGATTCAGATTTTAGCAAGGAATCTATTTCATGAATTTCAGCTCTTGAGCTATAACGCTTGAAGTTTGTTCGATTTAAAATTGCAGATTTTCTAGCTGTCTCTTTTAAAACACTGTCATTTTCGATTTTTGGATTATTATAATAAAAAACATATTCCATTTTAGTAGATGGCTTATGTCTAATATATTTATCAAATGAGTTACGATCTGCAATAATTCGTTCAGGAAAGAATCCTTTCGATTTACGATCAAGCAAATTAACATAACTAGTTATTTTCAGGTCTCCATCTATATCATCCAATATTTGCCTAAATTCTTTCTTTAAGGAATTGGATTTCAAACCAGTAAAGTCATAAGTCAATTTTAAGTGAGGCTGATAAGATAATATTCCCAAAGCTATAGCACTAAATGCAACAGCTGCATAATATGACACTTTCTTTTTCAAGGAAACTGAATTTCTTTCGAACCACAAAGATAAAATTGAGAATGAAAGGAAGGAGCAAATAATTATGATAAAGTAAAATAAATCCTCAGAATACAGGACACCCATTCGCATTCCATCGGTATGGTTTTTCACGGATAACCAATAAGTTAACTCCTTTACAAACAAATTATCTTGACCGAAGTTAGAAACAAAAGTCAGAAAAGCCAATACCAATATAGATCCTAAAGCAGTCAAAAGTTGGTTTACCAACAAACATGACATAAACAAGCCTATAGCAGAATAAGCACATGCCAATAAAAAGAATCCCATTAAGGCACAAAAAATAGCAGAATAATCGAAATTGGGTATTGTAAAACTAGTGAAAACAATTTCAGCTCCAATTATTAAGCTCAATAGAAATGAAATAAAAACCATAGAGAGATATTTACCCAATATAATTTCGCTTACCCTAACAGGCGAAGATTGCAGAAGCTTAAAAGAACCACTTGCCACTTCTCTTCCTATCAAGCCCATGGTTAAAATTGGCATATATAAAAATAAATAGTCTTGCGCATTATTTAATACATTATTTGAAAATATAGACCTACTTAAATCCCAAATTCCATAATGCATTTCTTGTCTACCTAAAAACTCATCCAATATATTTGTAAATACAATTCCTGATTGAATGGCAAAGAACATCATAATGATCCATGCTATAGGAGAGTAAAACAAAAGTCTGACCTCTGTCTTACATATTTGATATATCATCTTCATGTTTTTATCTTTTCTTGCGTTTTAACCAAATAAGCAAGCCAATTATTAACATTAGTATAGGTAGGGTTATTATAAATATTATTGTTAACAGACTCAAGTTTTCATATTCAAAATGAATTGTTCTATCCTTTGATTTTGGTCTTTTGATTTCTAAAGGAATTTTGTCCTCTAATAACCATCTGAGAACAACCTTCGAAATGCGTTCATTAATTGAAATGACATTATTCCTTTTACTTTCCAATTCTGCAAATGACAAAAAATCAGCATCGCTTGAAACAAATACTCTTTGCTGATTAGTTTCTCGATCACGTGTGACTGCTGTTGCGACAATTCTATTATCATTTACTGACAACAAATTATTTTTAAAAAAATGATTACCAGTAAATTCTATAATACTTGCAGGTGAGATAGTCACGATAGAATTATTCATATCTATCTGAGGATAATATACAAACTGTTTGCAAATATCTGTAGGTAGAGCTTTAACATAGGTTCCATCTTTACTTAGGTTAGAAGTAAAATCTGACTCTTTAAAATTCATTTCAACAAGGGCAGCAATCCTATTCATATTTCTGAAACTTCTCTCATCAGACAATAACATCAAATTTCTTCCTCTTTCCACGTAGGATTTTATAGCCTGATAGGCTTTATCTGATATGGTTTCCGAAACATCAGCCAATATCAATAAATCTGCATCATTTAAGTTCTTTTCACCTTTCCATTCTATAATTTCACAAGAATTATTGATTAAAGAGGAACGATTATTTGCATTAGCGATTAACTTTGAGATACTCCTATTGCTCGAGCCCCAAATATCTCTAGTCTTACTTGCCATAATATACACCTTTAAAGCATCTCCTGTTAATACATTAAATGCAGATGTTATTTCTCTTTCGGAAGGTAAAACTTGAATATCAAAATAAGTATGCAAAAATGCAGATTTCCCGTTTTCAGTTTCCAACAAACGAGTTAAAACGCCTCCTTCTCTCGATAGGTCTACAGATCTCCCAAGCTCTTCCTCACTCTTCAAATCATCAAAATCAATATCTAAAGCTTTTGCTACCTGCCGAGCCTTTAGTTTTAAATCAGTGGAATTTAATTGCAACGAACCAGTATTACCATAATAATATACATATTCGGTTTTTATATCAGGTTTAAATCTGAGATATTTCTCGTACCGTTCAACATCCTTAAGCATTTCTTTAGGAGCTGCATACCTGACGCTAAATTGATCTAATATATTAACATAAGTAGTTATTTTAACATCATCATCAAGTTTGGCAAGAATATCTTGACTTTCCTTAGTAAGGGTATTAACTTTCGTAGCAGTTCCATCATAATAAGCTTTTGCATAAGCCTGAGATACAAAATACCCAATACAAAAAACAAATCCGAATGCAAGCACTGATAAAATTATAGTTTTCTTCCTACCATATACACCTCTCTCAACATGCAAACGCAAATTGGCTAGAAATAACATTAATCCTGAAATAGTAATAAAGTAGATTAAGTCGGAACTAGAGATAATACCCAAAATAAAGTCGGAAGCCTTATCGCTCAATGACAACCAATAGGTGATATCTCTTACTATTGGAATATCAGCACCCAAATCTCCTATAAAATTCAAAGCTGTAAAAAGTGCATATGTACACAAACCTGCACCTATTGGATACTTTATCAATGTAGAAATCAACAGACCAATGGCTGAATAAGTGCACATCAATAAAAATATTCCTAATAATCCTATAAACAGTACTCCGTAATCAAAATTATCAATAGTTATGATACTGAATATTAACAAAACACCTATACTGGAAATCATAATCAATGAGAAGATCACAAGTGACAAGTATTTCGCCAAAATTATAGATCTACTTTTGATTGGCGATGAAAAAAGTAATTTAATAGACCCACTAGTATATTCCTTACCCATTAAGCCCATAGTTAATAAGGGTAAATACAAATAGACCGTGTTTTGTATAGATGGGAAAAAATTTCCAGAAAAAATATTTTGTGTTATATTTCCAAGTGGCATATCTAAAGCCACATATCGCATCAATTCCTCATATATATATATGAAAGAAAATGATGCCTGCATAGAAAACACGGCTAAAATTAACCATGAAATAGGCTGCCCAAACAAAGCTATCAGCTCAGTTTTTACAATTCTAAATATTACTCTCATTCCTATATCTCCCTATTAGATAATTTTGCAAAAATTGATTCCAAAGAATTTCTTTCTACTGAAATTTCCGATAAACTCCATCCTTTGTCCACACTGTGTTTCACAATATTTTGAGAGACATCTGAGCTTCCATCATAAAATATTTTTAATACATCACTAGACATTTTCTCGATTCGATTAACTCCCCTTATTTGCTCTAATGATGAAAAATTATCAGGAATTATATTAAAAGTAGCAATCAATGTTTCAGGTGTAATTTGGTTATTAAAATTCTCTATAGAACCAGCAAAAACTAATTTCCCATGCTCAATCATATGAATATTGCTACAGGTCATTTGAACCTCAGATAAAACATGTGTGGACATCAACACTGCTTTTTCCTGAGATATTCTTTGTATTAATTTTCGAACTTCCAAAATTTGAATAGGATCCAAACCATTAGTTGGCTCATCAAAGACTACAAATCCTGGATCATGAACAATAGCTTGGGCTATACCAACCCTTTGCTGATATCCACCAGATAAGTTTCGAATCAATCTATTACTAAAATGTGCTATCCCACATGTATCCTTTGCTTCTTCTACTGCTCTGCGAACTTTTTTAGGCTCAACACGACGCAATATTGCCGAATGTGTTAAATATTCATCAACTGTTAAATCAACGTGCAGAGGAGCTTGTTGTGGAAGGAATCCAATATGTTGTTTTGCTCTTTCAGGATCCTTTTTTATATTAATATCATTTATAAAAACATTTCCTTCAGTTTGATTTAAAACACCACAAATAATATTCATCGTTGTTGATTTTCCAGCTCCATTAGAACCTAGTAAACCTAAAACCCCATTATTCTTTATTTCAAAATTAATATCTTTAATTGCCCATTGGGATGAATATTTATGGGACAAAGCTTCTACTCTTATCATCTTGTTATTTTATTATAATAGAGGGTGTTCAATATCTATCCTTTTCATAAAATAAAGGATTTTCATCATTGTAATTCACAAATAAGTATGATTTATGAGCACTCTCCCCTATAGGAGTTCACAAACTAAAGGGAGAGTGCTATTAATTACAGACTATATATCAGTTTCACACAATCTCTATAAATTTTTCTGTTCTTTTTTCTGCTATACTATTCAAAACTAAACTCACCCATAACATGTGGGTCGAATGAATAGTTCTCAATGCAATGATTTCGGAAATAATCATACTTAGCCTTGACCTTTGGAAAACTTAAAAAACGTTTCCATTGAGGTGAATCTTTATCGAAAAATCTCATATAATTGTAGTAATTTCTTGCATCTGCACTCATTTTGGTTTTAGTATCACCAAATGATGAAACAGAACCCAACACCCCACTTTCTAACATCTGATCGGTAGGTATAAAGGCACCGTTATAATTAGTTTCTTCGGGTACTTTATAAAATTTAAAATTAAATGGGATGCCCATTGTATAATCAGTAATTGAAAAGAATTTTGGATTAAACAAATCGAATAATTTATTTTTTGAATCAAGCCAATTTAAATAATTATTTTGCTCCATATTAATTCTATTGTATTTTTCAATACTAGACAACCCATCTTGTCTGTTACCAAATCCAAAAATCAAACTATTGCTAGTATAAGCAATTTGATATTGGTCGGATTCCGTACGACTGTTAGTGAAAGCTCCAGCCATATAAATTTTATAAGGCAAAAACTTTATCAAGAATTCATTTGGATACATATCCAAAAATGTAGTACTTATCCAATCCCATTGTTTTGATAGATTTTCAGATTCGGTTGGGATAAAATTTTCATATAAATGAACCGTTCCTCCCGCTGAGCCTGCTACCAAATTCCATTTTATTTCTTCTTCTGTAAAATCATACAAGAAATATGTATTTGTATTGCTAAATATTTCCTCTATTTTTGAATCAAGCTCTTCACCAGCTCTGCCTGGCCTTAGGCTAACATCCTTTGTTTCATCTGTGGCAGAAGGGCTTAATTCATCCTCTCCATCACATGCATTTAGAAAACCAACTAAGGCAATCAAGCTTATTATTTTATATTTTAGTTTCATAAATATTACATATTAATCGTTTAATAATACTCCTTCTCTGGCTGCTCCTTTTCGCGAATCATTCTGAATCAGTAGTGAGTTATTTGAGAATACACCTTCCGGTATTGGAAGCGTATACATAGAATCATCTTCCTTCAATGTATATTCATACACTTCCTTTCCTCTAGCAAGCTTGTGTTTATGAGTAATTGAAGGCATTCCATTACGTCTCAAATCAAACCATCGTGGCAGCTCGAAACACAGTTCTCTTCTACGTTCATTCAGTATATCTTTCAATGTAACAGATGCTACATCCACATTATTTTTTATTCTATGATTTCTTAGGTAATTGTAATCGCCTGTAGCTTTTAAATTTTCAGTCAAATTAAAATATGCTTCTGCTCTATTAATATATGCTTCACCCAAGCGAATAGCACTACCTAAGTTTGCTCCAGATTCGTGTTTTTTGACAAGTGTAAAATAGTAAGTAGTCGATGCATATGGATTATCCTCATCTTCTCTAATTCGAGTCGAAGTCTCAGAGAAAGAACTTATATATCTACCATCATTATCTTTGTCAAATAATGAAAGTAAATCATCTGATGGTATAAAATATCCATTGTAATTTAAAATAGAGCTATATTCTGCATTCCCAAACAACCATTCAACCTCTGAATAATTATAATTAAGAGTAGGTTTAGCTGAGTTCTCTAATGATAAATCACTCAAACCTTGACTATTTTCTATAGCCTTTGTTGCCATTTTTTCGCAATTAGTCCAATCTTCCATAAATAAATATACTCGTGAAAGCAGAATACAAGTTGCAGGCAAATTAATTCGATAATCAGCACGATTAATACTATATTTTTCGAAAATAGAGATAGCCAATTCCAAATCGCTAACTATTAATTTATATACTTGTTCAACTGTTGCTCTTGCTATTCCACCATTTTCGACATCAACAGTAGTTTTCAAAGGTACTGCCAATGCGTTTTTATCCTTATTATATGGTACACCATACAGGTTTACCAAATTAAAATAATGCAATGCTCTTAAAGCATAAGCTTGAGCTTTAGTTTTTTCTTTGAGTTCTATATCCCCACTTGCATCGTCTATTAAGTCTATAACGGCATTACATCCTTTTATTTTCAAATAGAAGTAAGTATATGTATTCGAAGATTCAGCTAATCCAGTTGGAACATATTCTTTTCGAGCAGCCATATCTGCTTGCCAAGTATATGATGCTTCAATATTCTTATATGATGTTTGTTCTGCTAAACTTAATATTTCTGTGTTTGCCGAAACATTATCACTCATAGCAAATAAATATGGATAAAAATTATCATTTCCTCCAAGATAACCGCTACCCCACAATAATTCACTGAGATCTCGTGCTGTTTTTGGAATCACCTCATCTTGTGATTGTTCCTTTAAAAAATCATCACATCCCGAAAAGGATAGAGATAAAATGAATGCTATTATATAATTATAGATATTATTCTTCATGATTGTAAATTTTACAATGAAACATTAAGTGTGAATGTGTACATCTTTCTTAAAGGCCAGTTTCCTGTTTCGGGATCAACACCATCCCATTTTTTGTCAAATGCAATAAAAAATGGATTCGTAACTCCTAATCTAAAGTTTACTCGATTTAATTTTAATCTTTGAGTAATCTCCTTATCTAACTCATAAGCTAATGAAATTTGGCCACAACGTATCATATCTGTTTTTGCAATCTGAGCATCGCTAAACTGGTAAATTTTATAAGTATCCCACGAGCTAGTTTCGGATGGCACATACATAGTCAGTTTTTGGCTCACACCTGGTACTGAAGGAATATTAGTGGTGTTTTCATCTCCTGGCTTTTTCCACCTATTTATTAATTTTGTTGACACATTCGCATCTGGGTATGGAACGCCATATTTCTGTGTATAGTCATAGAGTGCTGGTAGTCGACCTACTCCTCCAAACTGCATTTGGAATTGCATATAAAGACTCCAATTATCATACTGCAATCGAGTATTGAATCCTCCTGAAAAATCAGGAATTGCACTACCTGACTTCACCAAATAATCAAGAGGTTCGTCAGTAATTTTATTTCTTTCTTCACCTATATAATCTTCTCCCTCTAAGTCTTTTCCTAAATCGAAAATAGGTCTTCCATCTTCAGGACTCAAAGCTTTAAATTTGAAAGAATATAATGTTGAGAATTCAGAACCATTTACAACTGCATTTCCAGTCAAATAATCATCTAAAGTATTGGTTCTAATCGCTGAAGACAGTTTATTTTTGACCTTTCCAAAATTAAGTGATAATTGCCAGTTAAATTTTTTGTTTTTTATAGGTACAAGGTTTACTACAAAATCATAACCTGAATTTTCCATTTCTACGCCCTCAACATATGAGTTGGTAACACCATTTTCGTAAGCAACTGTCCGGCTAGAAAGCACATCACTGTTTTTATGATAGTAATCTAAATTAAAATTAAGTCGAGAATCAAACATTGCTAACTGAACTCCTATGTTAGTAGTCTTTGTTTTCTCCCAACCCAAATCAGGATTAGACAAACTCTTGATTCCCATTTTAAATTGTTGTGTGTAATTATCAAATACAGCTCTTGAGGCAATTAAGTATGGAGATACACTTTCAACTGTATTACCCTGAAAACCATATGATGCTGAAATAGTAGCTAAATTCAACCATTCCAACTCTTTAGCAAATTCTTCGGCTGAAGCATTCCACTTCAAACCTACCGACCAAGTTGGTTGCCATCTTTTATTTTTATCTTGTCCAAATCGGTTCGAAGCATCGATACGCCCACTTGCGTTAAATATATACTTAGCTTTATATGAATATACACCTAGAAAATAACTGCTGAAATAATTATTTTTACGATTCATAACTAATTTAGCCAAACGCATTTCATCTAATAGTAAGTTTTCTTCTGCTGTTCCTGATGTATTCCCAAATTTATAGTACTGGATTGGAACCGCAGCGAAAGTTTCTCCTCTATCAGGCATATATCCATATGTAGTATTCTGATTTCCTTTTCGCTCTGTAGAACTCAATTCTACACCAAGCTGACCCGTAATTCTATGCTTAGATTCTATAAAATTGTCATAAATAAAATCATTTCGGAAAGTCCAACTATCTGTATTTATGTCATCGGTACGAAGCACACCACCAAATGGCAATCGTGAAGAATTTTGCTCAGGTGAATTAGGACTATATTGTCCAAATTCATAACCTCTGATCTGTGTAATATAGTTTGAGTTCTCTGTTGCCCATGACTTCACAGTATTTGATGCAAAATCATAAGAAAACATCCCTTTATATTTAAACTTTTTCAGGAATGGTACCTGAACATCACCAAATACGCCAAAATTTTTATTTTTTGTTATTAAACCAGTATTATCAATTTCATTAAATATATTGTAGTCATATTTATCCAATCCAGATATGGCAGTACTTCCTCGACCATATTTTGAATGATAAACATAATTCCCCTCTTTATCTTTTCCTTCTATCACTCGTGAAGTATTATAGGCGTAGTCAAAAGGGTTTACATCATAGGCAAATCCATCGACTTCTCTAATTGAAGCTTTAAGACCCAGATTTACTTTTATTCCATTCTCCAATGATAAAGTAGAATTACTAGTTGCTGTATATTGAGTCATATCATTACCAATAGCTTCTCCTTTGGTATCTTCAAAACCAAAAGAAGCTCTAGTACTTATATTTTTTGTTCCTGCAGAAATACTTAAAGAGTGCTTATTACTCAATGAGTTTCTAAACAACATATCAAACCAGTCAGTATTAATTGTTTCCAACTTATTATATTCTTTTTGGTATTCCTCAACTGTGATTTGCTTATTATGCAATTTTTGAATAATTCCTACAAATCCTAATTCAATCGGTTTACTTGGATACTGCATTCCCGATTGGTAATTTTCGAATGAGAATCGCATCATTTCTTTAGAATTCATTCTATCATACATTCTATATGAGGGAGCCATTCCCAGTGACAATTCACCTGTATAATTTATGTTAAGCTGTTCTTTATTCGAACGTTTGGTGTTGATAACTATTACACCATTAGCTGCAGCGGAACCATAAATAGCAGTTGCTGATGCATCTTTTAGGACTGTAATATTTTCGATATCATTGGGATTCAACCATGAAATTGCATTTGACACCATACTTGTCATATCCGAATCATTATTTGTAAAGGACAAGCCTCCTTCTGTATTATATTGGGCACTCGGATTTCTTTGTATTACTCCATCTACAACCCAAAGAGGCGACTGGCTTCCAAGTAAAGTTGAAGTACCTCGAACTCGAACTTGTGCCGAAGTTCCAACCATTCCCGAACTTCGGCTGACAGTCATTCCTGGAATAGTTCCAGCCAACATCTCATCAACATTTGAAACACCTGCTACAATAGCATCTTTCATCTTTACAGTTACTGCTGAACCAACATAATCTTTACGTCTAACACTAGAATAACCAGTAACAACAACTTCATCAAGTCCTGATACATCTACATCCATAGTAATTGTAAGTTCCTCATTTCCCGAAAATTTAATTCTTTGAGTTTTGAAACCAACAAATGAAACAATTAAGGTTCCTTTATTGTCTGGGACTTTTAACGAAAACAAACCTTCGGTATTGGTTGTAGTACCAGTATATGTCCCATCTAGCATAATTGTTACACCTGGCAATAAAACTCCTTGCTTATCAGTAACTTTTCCTTTAATACTAGTTTTTTTCTGTTGATTCTTCTCGACTTCTTTGTTTTTATCAATAATAAGTATTAGGTCTTTTTCAATCTTAAAGGTTTTACCTATAGGATCTAAAACTTCTTTTACAACCTCTTTCCAATCAACATCTTGATAATTAACATTTTCAAGTTTGTGATTTTTCAATTCCTTACCTCGGTATAGGAAACCCATTTCTATTTGATTTCCAATTTTTTCAATTACTTCCTGTACGCTTACAGATTTCATTTTAAGGCTAACTTTCTTTTCTTGTATTCCAGCAAAAGTTGGCATACTCAAACAAATTACAAGCAATAAGCTAAGTAATTTTTTGTGCCCTTTATGAACACTCTTCCGTTTTTTCTTCATAGTTTTGTGTCAGATTTTAGTTTATAGAATAGTTTATTTATTCTGTAATTGTTATAAGACCGATAAAGTGTGGAGCTTCATCGGTTTTTTTTTGACTTAACTGTATCTATGACGTCTTCCGTCAACTATAGGGTGGTTCTGTTTTTATATTTTGTAGTTTTTTTTATTTATTAATGTTTTTTTAACTCTAGATACTCTCACAATCAATCTTAAACCACTTAATATCCAACACTTAAACTTTTAATTCACTATTCTTCTCCAAGATTAATAATATTCGAAAAAAAAATTCTTAAACGAAAAAAGAGGTGTTTCCTGACAAAAACACCTCTTAATAATGATTACCTATATTTATAGAAACTACATCTTTTTGTGAATAATTACCACATCATCTTTTAAATCAAATTCAAGATCTGATAATTGTTCCAACAAATTAAAAATATCCTTTAAATTTTCATATTTCTTCATTTTACCATTGAATGTAATATTCTTAATTGATTCATTTGTAATAAAAAATTTAATATCATACCATCTTGAAAGAATAAGCATAAAATCTTCCAACCTTGTGTTATCCAGAAAGAAAACCCCCTCTTTCCAAGATGTATAAATTTCGGTTTTTACTTGTTTTGTTTTTAATTCCTTATTTGTTTTCGAATAATTTGCTTGCAGAGACGGTGATAAAATAGTTTTTAAATTAAATTCAAATCCTTTTGCCTGTATTGCAACAGATCCATTCACAAGTGTGGTTTGTATATTATTCTCTTCAGGGTATGCTTTCACATTAAACTCTGTCCCTAAAACTTTAACCTCTAAATCATCAACTTTTACAATAAAAGCTTTTTCTTTATTATGAGCAACATCAAAATAAGCCTCACCATTGAGATTTACTACTCTTCTATTTCCTACAAACTTTGTTGGATAAGTAAAGCTGCTTTCAGAATTAAGCCACACTTTTGTTCCATCCGATAAAATCAGTTTATATTCACCACCTCTAGGAATTCGAATCCTATTTAATGCTTCTTTTTTCACAAAATTATCATTTGCTTGATACCTTAGCAGGCCTGATGTATTAGAAATATTTGTCCCATCTATTTCCTTAACCAGAGTATCAACAATTTCCAAATTGACTACTTGTCCATTTGCGAGGGTCAATTCTGCCTTTTTAGAACCAGGTTTAAATTTTTCAAAATTATTAACATAGGACTTTTGTTCAATATCTATATTTCGAGACACCAACAAGAATACAATACCAATAGGGATTATAATAGCTGCTGCATACGCAAACCATCTATTGAATGATATTTTCCGTTTTTGTGATTTTGAAATTCGGTTCTTAAACAATTGAATTGCCTTTTCAATGTCAGGCTCTTTTAGATCATCATTTTCAACCAAAGCATAGAATTTCTCTGTTTCTTCTACATATGCCTTGTGTTTTTCCGATGCATTAAGCCAAGTTTCAAATTCTTGCTTTTCTTCGGAATTTGTCTCCCTAAATATATTCTTAGAGATTAATGACCAGTCAATATTTTTATCTTTTTTTTTCCCCATTTGCTTCTAGGACATTTTAAGTTGAAAAAAGGGTGGTTCTATTTTACAAATTTATTTCATCATAAAAATAATCAACAATTTTAGATAGTCATCAAACCCTTGTTCTCTAATAATTCTATAAGCTCTTTTTATATGATCTTTTATTGTGTTAATTGACAAATCTAATTCCTCTGCGATTTCTTTATATTTCATATCCTGAATAACTGCCATTTTAAATGTTTGTTTACATTTTTCGGGTAAATCTTCTATCGCATTCTTTATTTTTGAAATTAACTCTTCATCATCAATCATTTCATAACTGCTAGATATTGTAATAGCCTCCATTTCCTTAAGTCGATAATTATCTACAACTTTTAAATGTCTTAAATGATTAATACAGTTATTTCTAACAGCAGTATATAAGTAGGCCTTTACAGAACTTGAAATATTTTGTTTTGTAGCATTTTCCCAAAGATTGTATATAATATCCTGAACTATATCCTCTGCTATGTCCTGCTGATACACAATACTTTGTGCAAAAATAGTTAGCTTGGAATAGTACAGATGATATATTTCCTCAAAGGCATCAACTTTTCTTTCCTTTATGTCTTTTAACAATTCGACTTGGGATCTCAAAACAATATAATAGATTATAATTTTCAGTGGAAAGATAAAAATATTTCAAAAAAATAAAAACTCCATGATGCTGACTACCGCAAAATAATTGGTTTCCAATCAAAGAATACAGACCTTATTAGAAGTTTTTCAATAGTATCATACTCAATGAAAACCAAACATATAGATGTTTTTAAAAAAAAATAAAGTTTAAGTTTTGTTAATTATTTCATAAATCTAAATTGGAGCGATACTATGAATCAGTACAACTACATGATGGTTTAATTTAAAAAATTATTTATTAATGCTAATTCCAGGCTTACATCCTTTGATCTATAAATCTTTAACCCAACACATTGAATTAAACCCTGTTATAAATACCTTTAAGGCAAGATAAATCAATTTCCTATAAAACCATTTATCCGACTGTATTCATATGTCTTTTCTGCCAAGATTTAAGTCATCATTATTTCTTTCCACTACAGAATTACCTGAAAAACTGACACTTAATTTATTAAATTAGATAAAAACTATTTAAATACTCAGCAATGGCTTTATTATAACGAAAAATGAATCAAACAATCTCAGAAAATAAAGACTAGAATTCAGCAATAACTAGGATTAAAAAAAAATTGAGGATTACACTAATATGATTAACAAACAATTTTTAAAATTTCCATATTCACTCATCAAGCTATTATCCGATTTATAATTCACACTAATTTTGAAATAATAAAACTGATATATACTTTTGAATTTAAAATAATTTTTATCATAAAATACGAATTCCATATTGTATTTTATCAACTAATCATATTACACTTAACACCCACTACTATGATAACCGTTTTAGTTTTAATGTTTCTGGGGATGCTTGTTGGTTTTATATTTAGCAAACAGAAACTTTTTATTAAGATAGCCGATAAGCTATGCACTTTGGCTATTTTCGCTCTATTATTTCTTCTTGGTATAAATGTAGGCTCAAATGAAAAAATTGTTCAAAACTTCCATAATTTGGGAGTACAAGCCATAATAATAACAATAGGAGCTCTACTTGGATCTTTAATACTGGCACTAATCACTTACAAATTATTCTTCCAATCAAAAAAATAAACTATTATGAAAGGTAGCCTAATTATATTATCATTCTTTGTACTAGGACTTATTTTAGGAATATACAAACTACTACCAAGCTCATTACTAGAGCAAGATTTTAGCATGCCAGCTCTGTACTTTCTTATGTTTGTTGTAGGAATTGGGGTTGGTGCAGACAAATCATCTTTGAAGGTAATAAAGGAAACAAATATTAAAATTGTTCTTGTGCCTTTATGTGTCATAATTGGCTCCCTAATTGGTGCTGGGCTAGTTTCATTTCTCCTGAAAGAGGTTGGAGTAATTGATGCTATGGCTGTTGGAGCTGGTTTTGGATATTATAGCCTATCCTCAATATTTATTACTGAACTCAGAGGTGAGACTTTAGGAGTGATAGCTTTATTATCTAATATTATGCGTGAAATAATCACTTTATTAGCTGTGCCTATTTTTGTAAAATATTTTGGGAAATTAGCAGGTATAGTTTCAGGTGGAGCAACTTCTATGGATACAACTCTTCCTATTATCACAAAGTATTCTGGTAAAGAATGGGCGGTTATTTCCATATTCAATGGTATCGTGCTTACGATACTAGTTCCTATAATAGTAGGATTTCTACTCAAATTAGTGTAAAAAAATATAAGCTTGAAACTTCTATTGATTCTCTATTTTCAATGGAATCGACAAACTGTATTTTATTTTTTTATGATTATAAAAAACTTGAGATTAATTATTTTAATTATAAATTTGCGAAAATTAATTATAATTGAAACTAAACTATAGTTATCATAAACAGCTTTCTGCAATGAAAGTAGCAACAAAATAGATTTAAATTATGAAAAAAATTATCAACTCAGAAAAAGCTCCTAAGGCTATTGGACCATACAGTCAAGCAATTGAGGCAAATGGAACTCTATATATTTCTGGACAACTTCCTGTTGATGTAGCAACTGGAAGCTTTGTAGAAGGTGGAGTTAAAGAACAAACCGAACAAGTAATGAAAAACATTGGCTACATATTGGAAGAAGCAGGATACAGCTTTAAAGATGTAGTAAAATCAACTTGTTTACTTAGTGATATTTCTTACTTTGCTGAAATGAACGAAGTATACGGAAAATACTATACTGAAGAATGCCCAGCTAGAGCTGCTTTTGCTGTTAAGGATTTACCTCTTGGAGCAATGGTAGAAATTGAAACGATTGCTGTAAAATAATTAAAAAAAAGAGTCCAAATATTATGTTTGGACTCTTTTTTTATGTAAACAAACAGTTAATCTTTTTTTGGTATTCGCATTGAATAGAAACTTCTATAGACAAACACCAGACCAATAACTAAGAAAGCCCAACCGATAGCTTGCGCTAAATGAGCATGATCGGCCTTAATCATTTCAATAGATATCTCTGCCGCCAACAAACCAAATAATGTAGAAAATTTAATAATCGGATTTAGTGCAACGGAAGAAGTATCCTTATAAGGATCACCAACAGTATCGCCTACCACACAAGCTTCGTGAAGAGGAGTGTTTTTTTCTTTTAAATCTACCTCAACTACTTTTTTTGAATTATCCCAAGCTCCACCAGCATTTGCCATATACATAGCCTGAAATAGACCAAAAACAGCAATTGAAACCAAATACGAAACAAAGAAGTTAGGATCTATAAATGCAAATGACAAGGTCAATGCCAATAAAACAATAAATATATTCCACATTCCTTTTTGAGCATATTTTGTACAGATTCTAACAACTGATTTAGAGTCATTTATATCTGCTTCTTCTTTATCTAAATTAATATTCTTTTTTATAAACTCGACGGCTCTATAAGCGCCTGTAGTAACTGCTTGCATGGAAGCACCCGAAAACCAATAAATAACTGCTCCACCACAAATAAAACCAAGAATAACTGGAGCATCCGTTAATTGAATTGCTAACAATCCTGCCTTTTTTAATATAAGAATTATGGAAAAAATCATGGTTGTTGCACCAATAACAGCTGTACCAATCAATACAGGTTTTGCAGTAGCTTTAAAAGTATTCCCAGCCGAGTCATTATCTTCTAAATAATGTTTCCCTTTCTCAAAATCTGGCTCAAAACCAAAATCTTTAGAAATCTCATCGCTGATATTATCTATATGTTCGATTCTGGATAATTCAAAAACAGATTGGGCATTATCTGTAACAGGTCCATAACTGTCTACAGCTATGGTAACAGGCCCCATACCAAGAAAACCAAATGCCACTAATCCAAATGCAAAAATTGAAGGATACTCCATATAAGATGCCAAACCCATAGAGCTAATATAGTATGCCCCTCCCATTAAAGCAGCAATAATAATTCCCTTCCAGAAACTAGAGAAATTACCAGCCACCATTCCTGAAAGAATATTTAAGGATGCTCCACCCTCTCTGGATGCTGTAACCACTTCTTTTACATGTCTGGAATTGGAGCTAGTAAAAGCCTTGGTTAATTCTGGAATTAAAGCAGCTGCCAATGTTCCACAACTTATAATTGTTGATAATTTCCACCACAAACCAGAACTCTCAAGTCCTGAAAGTTTAGCTAATAATAAATAACTTGCAATATATGTAACGATTATCGAAACTATAGAAGTAATCCAAACTAATGAAGACAAAGGAGCTTCAAAATCAAAATCTAGTTTATTGGAATATTTAGCTTTCGAAATAGCCATATTAAATTCATATGATACAACTGAAGTTAAAACCATCAAAAGACGCATAACAAAAATCCAAACAATAAATGAGGCTTGGAATTTAACACCTGTAACTGCAAGAATAATAAAAGTTATCAAAGCAACACCAGTAACACCATATGTTTCAAATCCATCAGCAGTAGGACCAACACTATCACCTGCATTATCTCCTGTACAATCAGCAATGACACCAGGATTTCGAGGGTCATCTTCTCCAATATTAAAAACAATTTTCATTAAATCAGCTCCAATATCAGCAATTTTTGTAAAAATACCTCCAGCAATTCTCAAAGCCGAAGCTCCTAAAGATTCACCTATTGCAAATCCAACAAAACAAGCACCTGCACTTTCACCTGGAACAAATAAAAGTATAAAAAGCATCATTACCAGCTCAATACAGATTAGAAGTAATCCTATACTCATCCCTGCTTTTAAGGGGATATTTACAAGTTCAAACGGCTTGCGCATTAAAGAGGCAAATGCAGTTCTGGAGTTAGCTAATGTATTTATCCTTATGCCAAACCAGGCAACTACATAGGAACCTAAAATCCCAAGTATTGACCAAAATAAAATTAAAAATACTTTGGAAATAGCCATATGACTTAAAGCATAGAAATAATAGAAAATCGCAACTGCTATAATCGCAAACAATATTAGCAAGAATCTTCCTTGCTGCAATAAGTATGTTTTACAAGTTTCATATATAGTATTAGCAACATTAAGCATGGAACTATGCGAGCTTAAATTTTTAATTTTTCGGAATTGCATCCATCCAAACAATAGTCCAATTATTATTATTGAAATCCCATAAAATAGGATATTCCAACCATCAATTCCTAAATTTGAGAATACGGTTTTTGACAGATCTGGAATTACCAAATCGGCTTCACTAGCGAAACTAAACATTGGCGCTAGTGTAATAAAGAGGCTTAATACAATAGTCTTTTTCATAATTATAATATATAGAGTTAAGTTTTAAATCTTATTAAAATTATCAAATCATCAGCCTAAAAGGCTTAACATAAACTACTTTGTCACAAAAAAAATCGCATAATCATCTCTAAATCGATGATACACTTTAATATTATAATAATTAGATTGAGTGAAAAATCAATCCAAAAGAATAATGAGGAAACAGGAATATATAAAAAACTTACTGTAATCAAATTTTGATTAATAACACTCGGTTTCAAACAAAACCAAAGGAAATTTTAAAATCAATTTTGATATATCGTAATTAAATTAGATAATAATATTAAGTAAAACAAATAAAGTTTAAATCGTTTATCAAAAAATAGAATCTGCTGATTGATATTATTTACCTCCTAATAGTAGTACGTACTTATGCTTCATAAAAAACGAAAAATAGAAATTTCTAGCCTGAAGAAATAGAATATTATAAGATAAGTTTAAAGAGTCTTCCTCTCATTTTAAGAATGCTAAAATAATTAGCACACAAGACATAACAATTATGATAATAACAATAAAATCAAACACAAGAGCAAAAGCTCTTTTTTTCTTAATCTATTTAACAAAACATAATATTCTATTGCTTCTTTTAAATCAACCAAGATATTAGTAACTAAAATACAAGTCAGCTAAGCTAAAATCATCCTATTATATATATTGTTAACGAGTCAATACAAACAGGAATTTTTTAAATCATAAATTTGTTATATGTTGCGCTAAGTTTGTGTTTAATTTTCTTTAACACTTGCAATATAAAAGTCCAAAAACTTAGACAAATAATTTATGAAACCATACAAGTTAATTTTCATAATTTCAATTATAAACATATATCTTCTAACGATAACAAGTCTGGTTAGAGCTCAAAAAGCAGAATATACTATCCACAAGCTAAAACAAGAAAACCCAACCACTGGAAAATTAACTGGAACTATTATACAAGATAGCATTGGGAGATATTACTGCATTTCGAATAATCAACTCTTTTGCCTCGACAATGGAAATGTAATACAGGTTAAATGCAATACAAATCGTAAATATCAATTTTTAAATTATTACAAAAAAAAGGATGGTAGTATCTTAATTTTCACAAAAAAATATATTTTAAAATTAAGTCAATTGAAATCTAAAATTGAAATTATTGAAATATATAAATTCACAAATAAATTAAACATAACAACAAAAGACTTTACAATCTGCGAAGACTCAACTGGTAGTCTGTGGATAAACAAGCAAAATCAAATTATAAAATATTATGATAATTCATGCGCCACTTACCAAATCGACAAACACGAGAGTATACGAAATCTAATTCCATGGATTGCAAACAATAACATATACGCAACAAGCAATAAAGGTAAAACTTATAAGTACTGTAAGACTCAGGATAAATTCGAACCTATTGATTTAGATTTAAATCAGGAAATATTCTCATATTATAAAATGGATAATAAGAATATGTTTCTTGGGACTGAAAATGGACTATTAAAATTAATTTTCAATAAAGACAAGGAACTTATTGCAACTAAAACTATTTACGAAGAGATTAGACCTATTTGCTACGCAAAAGTTTCGAATGATAAATTTCTAATCGGAACAATGTTTCAAGGAATATTAGAAGCCAATATCAAAAATAGCTATCAACTACAGAACATAGGTGGTTTCCCACATTTTACTGCAAACTCCATATTCAAAGATTCATACAACCTTTATTGGGTAGTCAGTAATTCAAAAGTATCAATATTAGAAAGAAACTATTTTTCACCTAATTTATACACAGAGAATAAAGAATATATTAGCTATCTAACAACAGATGGAGAACAATCAATATACTATTCGAGCGGAAACAACATATACAAAGTGAGTAATTATGTCAGTGTTAGACAAAAATGGCTTCGAAACACAGGTAAGCTACTCACCTTTCAAATAAATAATAGATATGCTGTTGTCTATGAGGACAATTCCCAACTTACTATTTATGAAAACAAAAAAGAAATCAGCTCTTTTTGTTTAAAAAAGACGGACTTTTGCAAAATAAAATTTATTGATGAATCCAAATTAGTCGTACTTGTTGAAGGAGAACTTCACCTTCTAGATATAGCTAAATCCAAACTTACAAGTATAAATGACAAATTGAAGATAGATGCACAATTTAAAAACTTTTGTTTATTAGACAAGAATAGTATAATTGCATACTCCACTACAAACAATAAATATCTTTATAAAATAAATATTAATAATCATAACTACTCTGATTATATCGATATTTCAGATTTTGAAATTCAAAACATTGAAATCAAGGAACTATCTACTGACGGAACACATACTTATATTGCAACGAATAAAGGATGTTATCTTGCAAATAGTGAGAAAAAGATAGCAAAATTAGATTTGGACGAATACTCCGACAGTGAAATTCTATCTTTGAAAACATTTAACAAAAGTTTATGGCTAGCTGGTAAAGAAAAACTTTTATATAAAAACAATTCCTACACAGCCATATTTGATTTAAAGCATGGGCTTCCCTGCCAAAAAATAACAGCTCATAATATAGTTACTAACGACTCTATACTATGGGTGGGAACAACAAAAGGAGTTGCGTACAGTGATTTTACCTCAAAAATAATTCGAAGCGCAACCCCTGTTCTTAGCTTTCCCGAAAAATTAAGCATTAACACTGAATTAAAAACTAAAAACATATTCGAATACGGCAATAATATACTTGTGGATGCAAGCTGTAAAATGTATCCACAGGAATTAAATAAATTCAGATACAAAGTCTGTAGTAACAGACAAAGCTCGGAATGGAAATATGCTTCCAATAAAAAGCAGATATTACTTACGGGCCTAAAACCTGGCAATTATAAACTTAATGTTCAAGCCAAAAGACAGGGTAATTACACTTGGAGTGAAAGCAAACTTATAGAGTTTAAAATAAAGAAAGCATGGTACTTCAGATGGTATTCCATAATAGTGTTTAACAGCATACTTATAGGCTTAATTGCTCTGACTAGTTTTATTTCGAGAAAAAGAAACAGAAAAAAGAATCTAATATTGCAAAAAAGAATAAGAACTAAGACAAACCAATTAAGAGAAATAAACAAAGAACTAAACATAACAAATCAAGCTAAAGATAAATTTCTATCTATTCTTGCACACGACTTAAGAAATCCTTTTAATGCGATACGCAGTTTCTCTAAAATTCTTTTAGAAGATGAAAATCTTTTAGTAAAATCTGAACGAACCGATTTAATAAAAACTATTTATGATACATCTGAAGAAACTTTTAAGCTTCTTGAAAGCTTATTAAATTGGGCAAGAGTTCAGAAAGGTATGCTAAAAACTAATTTCAAAAGTTTCGACATAAAACCCACTATTGATGAAGTTGTTTCATTAAGTAGGAAAATATCCAGTATCAAAAACATAGAAATAGTAGAGCAATATACTTCTTCAAAGGTGTATGCAGATCCCGATCTAATAAATACAATTTTACGAAACCTAGTATCAAATGCCATTAAGTTTTCCTATAAATATCAAAAAATTATAATCAACAGTCAAATTAGAAATAACGAACTTATAATTAGCGTAAAAGACAATGGAAAAGGTATGGATGAGATCCAAATTTCAAAATTATTTAAAGTTGATACCATATCAACTACAAGAGGAACTGAGTCTGAGTCTGGCTCAGGCTTTGGCTTAATCCTATGCAAGGAGTTTGTTGAACTTAATAATGGGAAAATATGGGTGGAAAGTAGATTAGAAAAAGGTAGTATTTTTTACTTCTCAATTCCACTTAAGCATCCAAATTACAACTAAATTTAAACTTGAGATAAATCTATAATTCTAGATTATTTATTCTTATAGATATTTAACAAAATTTAATAAGCTATCAAATGATACATTCTTAATTTTGTAAGGTTTTAGTATTATTTAATCAAAACACAAACCCATACATATCAAATTTTGTTTGTTTATAGCTTTATAAGAGTTTATCTTTAAACTAAAATATTAGTTACGCAAACTAAATTAAATTTATATTTCTAGAAAAATGAATCTCATTAAAAAGATCAGCATATATTCCTGCTTCAGTATTTTCTGTGCTAATGGATTGTCAGCACAATGCGGGATATCAAACAATCAATCAACTGATTACAAAAACTCCAAATATTTAAACTGGTGCATAAAAGACCCACAAAACACTGAATTTCAAGGAGTATCAGTAAACAAACTATACAAGTCATTTCTTAAAAACCAAAAAGCCACAAAAGAGATAATTGTAGCCGTTATTGATAGTGGAGTAGATATCGAACATGAGGATTTGGTTGGTAAAATATGGCAAAATCAGGATGAAATTGCTGATAACGGGATTGACGATGACAATAATGGATATATTGACGACATAAACGGCTGGAACTTTTTAGGCAATACAAAAGGTGAAATCCTTGAATTTGAAAATCTTGAATATGTTAGAATATTCAAGAGCCTATCACAAAAATATGACACTATCACGAGTGAAGAAGAACTAGCCTATAAAGACCGCAAAGACTACTACCTTTTCAGAGAACTGCAAACAAAATATTATAAGGAACTAACCGAAAAAAATGAACGTGCTAAAGAAATAGAAGAACTTGAATTAAGATTCAATATAATAGAGAAACTTCTTGAGACAGAACTTAAAGACAAGGATTTAAACTACAGTAATGTTAAAAATTTAAATTCAAAAAGCGCATTCATAAATAATGCAAAAAATGCATACTTAAGCTTTCATGATGCTGGTGTTACCAAAAAAGATTTAATCAAATTAAAAGACAACAACAGCAATTACATAAATAAATTTCTTAACATAAATTACAATCCCCGAGAAATAATCGGAGACAACCCTTCTGACTTAAGCCAGAGAAATTATGGAAATCCAAATGTAATCGGTTCAGGTGCAGATCATGGAACATTTGTAGCTGGTATAATAGCAGCAAACAGAAATAATAATATCGGAATTGATGGAATTTGTGACAATGTAAAACTAATGTGCCTTAGAGTGGTTCCAGGTGGTGACGAAAGAGATAAAGATGTCGCACTAGCTGTAAGATATGCCGTCGACAATGGTGCAAGAATCATAAATATGAGCTTTGGCAAGTATCATTCTCCTCAGAAAGAAATGGTAGATGATGCTATTAAATATGCAGAACAAAAAGGAGTTCTAATAATACATGCAGCTGGTAATGATGGCATTAACATTGATAGAAACGCACACTACCCTGACCCCCAATACCTCAACAAAGGCAAAGCAAATAACATAATTACCGTTGGAGCTTCTGGCCCTAATTTAGACAAAAATGTTGCAGGTGATTTTTCAAATTATGGTAAAAACAAGGTAGATATTTTTGCACCAGGTGTGAAAATACTATCTCTGAATGTTGATGATAAATATGAAATTGCTGATGGGACAAGCTATTCGGCTCCAGTAGTGTCAGGTATAGCAGCCTTATTATGGTCTCATTTTCCAGATCTAAAATACATGGATATTAAGAATGCAATACTGAATTCTTCCAACAAATTAGAATTAAAAGTTCTAAAACCAGGAGAAAAAAGCAAAATGGTAAAATTCAATAAACTCTGCACTAGTGGCGGAATAGTAAATGCCTATAATGCTTTCGAATATCTAAAAACCAACAATATATAAAACTATAAAAAAACAGGAATCAGAACGGTTCCTGTTTTTTTATATATTGATTATAAATATACTTTTTAGATATTTTTCAAAACAACAATACCAAACTTGCTTCATGACAATATAATATTATTTTTTTTTGAAATCGAAACCAAATTAAACTAAATCATATATACTAATTAGTACTATTGAATAATTAATTCCTCAGTTAACAAAGTTGCCTCACGATTAAAACACTTAATAAGATTCACAATAAATAGTTTAAATTGCGTATTAAATTTCTTCAATTTAAGCCCAACATCAGCTGCATCTGCTAAACTTTCCAAGTTCCAGATCAAGATATTATCAGCTAATTTAGATTTAAGAGATTTAATCATATCCGATTTAGAAGATTCAGACTTCAAGCTAATGTCCTCAGGAATAAAATCGAAAACATAATTTGGAAATATTTTTTTTAATTCAGTATCCAAGGCATTAATGTATTCCAACAATATACTAGAATATTGAAAATAAGCATCCTCCGATAAATCATTTTTACTTTCTATTTCTAATTCCTGAATAGCAGATATATATTTAGAATTAACAAGCAAAAGATACGCCTCTAGCCTAGCTATTTGATTTTCTTTTACATTTGGCTGTGCACTATAAAAATCAAGAATTCTGGAAATTTTATCAAAATCATTCATAATATGTCAATTTTAAATTAATAAAACTGGAAGCTTATCTGTTTATGATAAATAAATTGAATTTGTATTTTCAATATCAAATAAAACAAAAATTCATTATAACAATTCTTCCAAATAATAAACTCAAGAAATTAACAAATCTATTATTCCATTTTTGTGAATAATAAACAGCTCAACTATATGTTAATAACTTTATACAAAAATAGCAGAACATAAGTAAAATACAAGTTTTTTAACAAAAAAGTTTAATATTTACCAATGAATTCTCGAATATTCCAAAAAATTATCGATAAATTTCAGAATTTAATCAAAATCAAAGTTTACAAGTTTGAATATCTGCACATTTACGAAAGCAAAATATTAAAACAAAGATTAATTTAAATAAGAAATTTTAAAATATTTAAAAACATCAAAATTAAATCTTATTTTTTTTGATTAATTAATAGGAATTAAGCTAAAATTTAAGATTTTTGTTTTTTTAATTCTAATTGAAAAAAGAATATTATGACTAACAAAATATCTATCATAGAAAACTGTAAATCAGACAATTTTATTTTACTTGCAGGTCCATGCGCTATTGAAGGAGAAGAAATAGTAATGGAAATAGCAGAAAAAATTGTCGATATCACAAATAGATTAAATATACCATTCGTATTCAAAGGCTCATATCGCAAAGCCAATAGATCTAGACTAGACTCATTTACGGGTATTGGAGATATAAAAGCTTTAGAAATTCTAAAGAAAGTTGGTGATAAATTCAATATTCCTACAGTTACCGACATTCACTCAGCAGAGGAAGCTGAGATGGCTGCCAAATATGTAGATATTCTTCAAATCCCTGCATTTTTATGCCGTCAAACTGACCTATTAGTTGCAGCTGCCAAAACTGGGAAATACGTAAACATTAAAAAAGGACAATTCCTTTCAGCAGAGTCAATGAAATTCGCAGTGAACAAGGTTCGTGAATCAGGAAATGACAATGTCATGCTAACTGATCGAGGAAATATGTTTGGGTATCAAGATATGATTGTGGATTACAGAGGTATTCCTGAAATGCAAAAAAACAATTGTCCTGTTATATTAGATATAACCCACTCTCTGCAGCAACCTAATCAATCTGCTGGAGTTACAGGAGGGAAACCTGAATTAATTGAAACCATAGCTAGAGCTGGTATGGCTGTAGGTGTAGATGGTATTTTCATCGAAACACACCCTGACCCTGCTAATGCAAAATCGGACGGTGCAAACATGTTAAAACTTGATTACCTTGAAAATTTGCTTGTAAAATTACTAGAAATCAAAAAACTTGTAAGTAAATTCTAAAAACTAACTTAATTAATCAAAATATGAATCTTTTAATTAAAAACATAAAAAAATTAGTTCAAGTTGAAGAAAATCCAGTAAAATGGGTTGCCGGTAAAGACATGGCTAATTTGAATTGCATAGATAACGCCTACCTTTTAGTAAAAGAAGATAAAATTGAAGATTTTGGAAGCATGGATAATATTCCAGACTTCGATAACAATGACAATTTCGAATACCTTCAAGAAATAGATGCAACTGGTAGAATGATTCTCCCAAGTTATTGT
This sequence comes from Marinifilaceae bacterium, assembly GCA_025210485.1. Taxonomy (GTDB): domain Bacteria; phylum Bacteroidota; class Bacteroidia; order Bacteroidales; family Marinifilaceae; genus JAOARN01. The sequence continues at coordinate 51,430 of JAOARN010000076.1, forward strand.
GATTCACATACACATCTTGTATACGCAGGAAGTAGAGAAATCGAATATACCGACAAAATAAAAGGACTTTCATACGAAGAAATTGCTAAACGTGGTGGAGGGATATTAAATTCATCGAAATTAATGGAACAAGCCAGCGAAGACGAGTTATACGAAGCTGCTTTAGATAGAATAAAAGAGATCATATCTTTAGGCACGGGTGCTGTCGAAATAAAAAGTGGCTATGGATTAAGCCCTGAGACAGAGATCAAAATGCTTAGAGTGATTAAAAGATTAAAAGAGACAACTCCGATTACTATAAAAGCAACATTTCTTGGTGCTCATGCTTTTCCAGCAGAATATAAAAATGGAAGAGAAGATGAATACGTTGATTTGATCATAAACGAAATGATTCCAATGGTTGCTTCAGAAGAACTAGCAGATTATATTGATGTATTTTGCGATAAAGGCTTCTTCACAGTTGAACAAACAGACAGAATACTTAACGCAGGGATGAAATATGGTCTTCGTCCAAAAATTCACGCAAACGAATTAGATTATTCTGGTGGAATTCAAGTTGGAGTTAAATACAATGCCCTATCGGTAGATCATTTAGAGTATGTAGGCGAAAAAGAAATAGAATGCTTAAAAAACTCAGAAACCATGCCAACTGTATTACCTGGAGCAGCATTCTTCTTAAACATGGTGTGTTCTCCTGTTAGAGATATGATGAATGCAGGTCTTCCAGTTGCATTAGCATCTGATTTCAACCCTGGATCATCGCCGTCAGGAAACATGAAATTTGTTATGTCTTTAGCTTGTGTTAATTACAAAATGCTACCACAAGAAGCAATTAATGCATGTACTATAAATACTGCATATGCAATGGGATTAGAAAAAACTCATGGTAGTATAGCAAAAGGTAAAATTGCTAATTTTTATATCACCAAAGAAATACCAAGTATCGAGTATCTTCCATACGCATATGGAAGTCAACTTGTAGATCAGGTTATTTTAAATGGTGAGATTATCTAAAAAAATATATTACTATTGTTTTAGAATATAAATGATTTAACAAAAATGGAAATTTATTAAATTCTATTTTTGTAAATATCATAATTAAACTAAATCACTGTTTAAATATTATAAACAATAAAATACTAATATATAAACTAACTATTGAAAACTAAACGATAAATGAAAAAGTTAATTGAATGCGTTCCTAACTTTAGTGAAGGAAACGATATGAACATCATTAACCAAATTACTGCTGAGATTGAAGCAGTTGATGGTGTTAGCTTAATTGATGTAGACCCAGGTAAAGCTACTAATAGAACAGTAGTTACAATGGTAGGTACTCCAGAAGAAGTTTGTGAAGCTGCATTTAGAGCTGTTAAAAAAGCAAAAGAATTAATCGACATGAGCAAACACACAGGAGCTCACCCTCGTTTTGGTGCTACTGATGTTTGTCCATTAGTTCCTGTTGCTAATATTACTATGGAAGAAACTGTAGAATATGCTCACAAATTAGCTCAAAGAATTGGAGAAGAAGCTGGTGTTCCTGTTTATTGTTACGAAAATGCTGCTAGAACAGAAGAAAGAAGAAACCTTGCTATCTGTCGTGAGGGTGAGTACGAAGCAGTAAAAGATAGAATTGGAACTACTGAATGGAAACCAGATTTTGGTCCTGCTGAATTTACTGATAGCGTTGCTAAATCAGGTGTTACTGCTGTAGGTGCAAGAAATTTCCTTATTGCATACAACTTCAACTTAAATACCACTTCAACTAGACGTGCTAATGCAATTGCATTCGACGTTAGAGAAAGAGGTAGAACAAAAAGAGAAGGAAACCCTATCACTGGTAAAATCGTAAAAGACGAAAACGGAAAACCAGTAATGATTCCTGGAACACTAAAAGCAACTAAAGCTATCGGTTGGTTTATTGAAGAATTTGGCGTAGCTCAAATTTCAATGAATATGACTGACATCTCAGTTACTTCAATTCATGAAGCTTATGATGAAGTATGCGCTAAAGCACATGCTCGTGGTATTAGGGTTACTGGTTCAGAACTAGTAGGTGTTGTACCTTTAAAAGCAATGTTGGATGCAGGTAAGCACTTCTTGAGAAAACAAGGACGCTCTACAGGTATTTCTGATAAAGAAATTATCAAAATCGCTGTTAAATCTTTAGGTTTAGATGAATTATACCCATTCGAACCAAAGAAAAAAATCATCGAATATATACTTGAAGACAACAAACAAAAGAAACTTATCGACCTTAACTTAACTGAGTTTGTTGATGAAACTGCTTCAGAATCTATGGCTCCAGGTGGAGGTTCTATTTCTGCTTATATGGGTGCTATGGGCGCTGCTTTAGGGGGAATGGTAGCCAACTTATCTGCTCACAAACCAGGCTGGGATGACAGATGGGAAGAATTTTCTGACTGGGCTGAGCAAGCTAAAGTTTGTCATACAAAATTAGTTGCATTAGTTGATGAAGATACAAATGCATTTAACAAAATCATGGATGCTGTTAGAATGCCAAAAGCAACTGATGAAGAAAAAGCTGCTAGAAAACAAGCTATGGAAGATGCAACTAAATTTGCTACTATGGTTCCATTCCAGACTATGGAAATCTGTTTAGCAAGCATGGATGTTGCTAAAGCTATGGCTGAAATTGGTAACCCTAATTCTGTAACTGATGCTGGTGTTGGCGCATTAGCAGCTAGATCTGGTGTGATTGGTGCATTTATGAATGTAAAGATCAATGCTGCTGATTTAGAAGACAAAGAATGGGCTGCTGACATTATTGCTAAAGGTCAAGAAATTGTTGACAAAGCAGTTGCTTTAGAACAAGAGATTGTTGATATGGTAAATGCGAAAATCTAATTCTAGATTAGAACAAGATATAAAAAGTGCCAAAATTGGCACTTTTTTTGTCTATAGTTTACGTCCTAAAAACTTAAGCGTTATTTCTTCAAATTTAGCTTTCAAACTAGGCTGTCTTGCATAAGCATCAAATATATATTTATAAGAATTTGCTATTGCATATTCATTCAATTCATCACTTATATATTCCTTATCATAAACTCCTAAAAATTTGACAGCCGTAGATTCTAGAAGATCAAATAAGTCAGGATTAAAAGCAATACTTTCTATTAACTCCCCTATCGCAAGCCCTCTTGCTTTCCCTCTTGATTCGACTGCCTCATCTGATAATGGGAGTAATTCTTCATAGGAGTCATATAAGCCTTTACTTGCAATATCGATAAGTTCGTCTGCCACCTCTGGCTGTCTTCTTATTCCTTTAAACAAAGCTCCTATTTGTTCTATTTTTTGGGCTTTCACATCCTCTACACTCTCTACATATGTGTTATCTTCACATGAAAATAGAAAAGAAGACATCAAGATAATTAGTAGTAATTTTTTCATTTTGTTTAATTTAAGTTTGTAATTAGTGTATTTATCTATAGAATATAAACTACAATTCTTTATGAAAAGCTACTCTGAAAACTACAGAAATATAGACACAAAAAACCTAATTAACAAAACATTCACACCAATATAAAATCAATAATAAAAAAACTCGTAAATCCTCCAGTCAGTAATATACCTAAGGAAGTTTAAGTAAAAACAAAAAACTAACATAATTATTGAAATCCCAATAGCAATTAGTCAATAATTGAACTATTTTAATGGAGAATTAGGCTCCTTTGCCATATGATTATATGAAAGCTTATCCAATAATCTAGGAAACCATTTGCTTAACCACACTGTAAACTTTCCTTCTATAAAGGTTAGTATTAATTCCGACTTTCTTTTTCGAATTGCTTTTGCTATATGGTCAGCACATTCTTCTGCACTCATCATCTTATCTTCATTTCTTGGTGTCTCACCTTGTGCAGACCCATCGGCTGTTCGAGCAACAGATCGAATATTAGAAGATGTAAACCCAGGTGCCGCAACTAAAACATGAACACCTTTTTTCAAATTTTCAACACGTATGGTATCCAAAAAGCCCCGAATAGCATACTTGGATGTAGAATAGGCAGCCCTAGCAGGCAAACCAATATACCCAGCAATTGAAATAATCCCAGCTATACTTCCTTTAGATTTTTGTATATAAGGCAAAGCATATTTAGTACAATATATAGTCCCCCACAAATTAACATCCATAAGCTCCTTAAAAACCTCTAAATCTAAATCATCAAATAATGCTCTCATGGATATTCCGGCATTGTTAATCAGAATATCTATTCGCCCAAATCTATCAACACATAAATTAATTAAATTTTTACAATCTAACTCATTTTTCACATCTGTCTTAACACTTAAAACCTTACAGTCTAACGCTTCTAACTCCTGCTCTATTTTTTTTAATTTATCTATATTTCTCGCAGCTAAAACTATATTTGCCTTAGTCTTAGCATATTTATATGCAAGTGCTTCACCTATACCTGATGATGCACCCGTAATAATTACAACTTTCGAATTCATCCTATTTATTTTATACTTTTATCACACGATTCACAGAAATCACATAATAAACTTGAATCTAATATTATTTTATAATCTTCACTTAACACTACAATATGTACGTAATTTGGCTTAGGAAAGTCTTTTGTCACCTTTTCCCTCCAAATCTTAAAATCAAATATCCAATAATTATTATAGCATCATAAACATAAATATTCTTCACTGGCAACAACTCACGGTATTTGAAGAAATATAAGATTACAAAAATACCACCCAACAACATCAATGTCCATCCTATAAATTTATAATTTTTTGAAAAAAAAGATCGATTTGAAGCAATTATTTCATTGTCTATTCTATCAATTATCTTTGTTACTGTCAATTTATCATAACCTTTATCTAACAATTCCCTTCTTATCTCTGAGTAACTCATCCCTTCTATCTTACGAGACTTATATTCACCTATTAATTCATTCAATTGATTATCTAGCATAATATTACGTATTTGATTATTGCATAAAATTAATAAAACCAAAACTGTATTCAACATTTCTTATAATTAAAATTAAAACTTATACCGATAATTTTAATCAAACAACCCGACTTAAATTCAAGCTATGGCTTAACATAACAAGAGCTACAAAAAACGTGTCACCTTTAGAGGTTGGTGTCGATACTTCTCAACCAACTTTGCCCGATACAATAGGGTTAGCGCATTTATGCCCGATTTAAACTCATTCAAAGCGCGATACCAAGAAACATAATTTTCTAAATACTTAGTCGCCACTCCTTTAAAATGATCATTAATCCAAGATATAAATCGAGACTGATAACTTTCTACTTTTGACAAATAGACCAATTTATCGCCTTTGTTTGAGCAAATACCATGATTGTATTTTCCTTTTCTTGCAAAATCGGAAAAAACTTTATCTTTTTGAGTAATCAATAAACTCTTGTTTAACAAAGTCTTAGATAGATTACAATTCAAGGTTTTTAATGAGAATCCTTTATTCGTAATATCGAAAATATTATTATTCCTATCAATTCCAAATACTACATGAACATCTTTTTTCTTTTTTTTATGTATAGTTTCATCTCGAATCCCTTTAAATGATTCTCTCAACTTGATATAACCACTCTCAACTATTCCACCAATCTTTTTTGCCTTTATAAATTTAGAATTAGATAAAAATCTATGTCGCCACCTGAAAGAGGTATTCCTATGCACACCTGTATCCGAGGCAGCTTTTCTCACCGTCTGTCCTGCCTTCAAACATTTTGTGTAATTTAACCAACGTCCTTTTTTTCTCAGTCGAGCTAATGGAGTTTTTGTCAAACAATTAAATGTTTTAGAGCAATTCTTACATTTGTATCTCTGTAAATCTGATCTTTTACCCCAACGTATAAACCTATTATTATTACAATACGGGCAAATTAAATCTTCTATATGGCTTTCTAGAATATGAGATATTCTTTTATTTCTAAGCCTTCGATCAACCTCCTCCTTCAACAATCTGAACTGAAGATTATTGAGATTTTTCACCTCCTCCAATAAGTTTTTTAGTATATTATATTCCATAAGACTATTATTATATTACGCCAACCATTAACGATGACAGATATAAATGGAACGACCTACTACAAAAAAGTCTTAAATTTTACTTGTGAAAATTTAAGACTTTTTTTGAGGTGATATATTTTTGTTCTGCTTATTTTTCTCGTATACAACGTACTTTATACTCACCCATCATTCCATGCTTTTGAACTTCACCATTCTCAAAATTTATTTTCCATGCGCTTCCACTTGTATATTGAGTTGATGACCAATACCATTCGTATTTAAATCCTCCTAGAAACTCCTTATTCTCATAGATTGCCTTGAGTTCAGATTTTGAAGGCAGATACCAATCTTCATAACCTGCTGCTTTTAATCTACGACAAAACCTTTTGGCTCTCATCCAATTTATATTTCCATCCAGATCTTTTCTAATAATGTGGTATGAAACATTATTGATTTTAAACTCATATAAAGAACTATTTTGATTTAAATTATTTTCCGAGTTTTGACTTGTTGGTGTTGTAGCTTTTGTGGTTTGAGTCTTGGCATTGTTGCGTTTTGTTAGTTCTTTGGCAAGATTCTTACATGTATTATTTATCACTGACATTCCTCCTTCAACGAATGCTGTTACTGGATTTTCTATTCTTCCACTTTCAAGATGCACTAAAAATGCTTCTACATAGTAACTATTTTTTTCTTTGGTAACCTTCGATATACAAACATAATCAGCTCCTGACATTTCCCCCAACTTTTTACGTTGTGATTCATTTACAAACCCCGAATTTTGGAAATTATACTCCTCCATTATCTTGTCAATATCCATACGAGAGAAGGCTGTATATCCTTTTGCTATACTAATTTCTTTTGCAAGTTCACCACGAACCATTTTCTGAACAATCACCGGCACATCAGGAGTAACTTTAACCGTTTCGAGCATTGCTACTTGTTTATCTTGTGCAAAACACACAATACCACATACTGAAAAAATAACACAAACTATAATTTGCTTAATCATTTTTTTAATCAATTTAAAATTTAGGTAAAATAAGATTCATGCTATAAATTTAACTACTAGAAAAACAAATAATCTAGTTCTGTAAATTTAAAGATACGAAGTTAGCAAAAGATTATAATAAACAGTCTAGTTTAACAATATTATAATAAATTATAAACATCAATATCTACACAAACAAAGACCATAAATAGATGTATTCATTTTAAAATATTAACAATATTTTTTCCATCTATTTACCATACTGAAAAATAACACAGATTTTATATTATGAATTGATTTACAAAACAATTTAAAACACATTAAACTACTATACACAAAATCAACAAATCCTTACTCTTTGAGAACAAATACTTCAAATTCAAAAGCCAAAGCATTGACAAATCTACCTTCAATTAAGATTTACACCTAGCATTTAGATTACTTATTTCTTATATTTGCACAAATTAATTTTAATAGGCAAGTTATGATTTTACCAATTACCATATACGGACATCCTGTGTTAAGGAAGATAGCCAAAGATATTGACAATGAATATCCAGATTTAGAGAACTTTATTAATAACATGTGGGAAACCATGTACTATTCAGATGGAGTTGGTTTAGCAGCTCCTCAGGTAGGGAAATCAATTCGTATGTTTGTAATTGATTATAATCCAGAAAACGAGGATGAAGATATCGCAGAAACAGATAGTGATTCCAATTCAGATATTATAGATGGGAATAAACCTTTTAAAAGATGTTTTATAAATGCCCAAATTACCGAAAGATTTGGAGATGAAGTTATTTATCCAGAAGGATGCTTAAGTATACCTGGTCTAAACGAAAATGTGAAACGTCCTGATACTATTACAATAGAATATTATGATGAAAATTGGGTATTCCACAAAGAAACATATACCGGTTTTGGTGCGAGAGTGATACAACATGAGTATGACCACTTAGAAGGTAAAGTGTACACTGATCATATTGCTCCAATCAGAAAGAGATTAATAAAAGGTAAATTAAATTCCATTTCAAAAGGTAAATTCAAGGCAAAATATAGATATATATTAGGCTAATAATAAACTTGGGTTTTATCCATATCAGACCCTTTATTGAGGCATAAGTTTCTCAACAAACATAATATACTGAGTTTTTTAGATTTCAAGATTCTATAATCTTGATAAAATACTTATTGATTTAAAATAAGAGTTAAATTTGATATATTGACATTACAATACTTTAACTCATCAATAAGATTCTAGTCAATACCAAAAAGAACTTGAATAAATATCGCCAGAATAGATATAATAAAAAAGGCTAGCAAAAAAATGCTAGCCTTTTTTATTATTTTCGTCTCTTATTTTTATGCTTTTTCTTTATCTTATCTATTCTTTGCTTTTCTTCCTTTCTTTTTCTCATTGAGCCCGAATTTTTCTTTTTATTCTTTGCTGATTTCTCATGAAAGGCATTTGCATTTCTTTTCACCCCAGATTTAAGTTTTATATTTCTGGTCTGCACCTTCTCATCCTCAAGCAGCATATCTGTTAATTCAACATCTACAGGTATAGCCTCCAAGTTAATTGATTTGCCAATTAATTCTTCTATCTTTTCAACTAATTCAAGCTCATCCTCTTTAACCAAACTAATTGCTGTACCATCTTTTTCAGCTCGTGCCGTACGACCAATTCTATGAACATACTCAACATAATTACTAGGTATATCAAAATTAATAACATGCGATATATCCTTTATGTCAAGTCCACGAGCAGCAACATCTGAAGCAATAAGGATTCTTGTTTTTGCCTCTTTGAAATTATTAAGAGCTTTTATCCTAGTATTTTGGGCTTTATTGGAGTGAATAATACTTAAATCTTCACCCAAAAATTCCTCCATCCTATCCGAAACTCTATCAGCGGTTTTTTTGGTTTCGGTGAACACTATTACCCTTTTAAAGATTTCTTTATCTGCCAATAAATATTTAAGCATCTCAATCTTGCTTAAAAAATTAGGCACATCATATCTAAGCTGAGTAATATTCTCTACAGTAGTAGCTTGAGGTGCAACCTCTATTCTTTTTGGATTTAAAAGAAATTCGTCAGAAAGTTTTTCTACAACATCTGAAAATGTAGCAGAAAACAATAGTTTTTGATACTTTTGGGGAAGAACGTCAAATATTGCTTTCAATTGAGCTTGGAAACCTAGATCCAACATTTTATCTGCCTCATCTAAAACAAGCGTCTTAACCTGATTAAATCTAACTACACCCGTCATAAAGATATCCATCAATCTACCAGGAGTGGCAACCAAGATATCCACACCTTCAAAAACCTTATCCTTTTGGGTGTTTATATTAACTCCACCAAACACACCTACAGCTCTAATATCCATATAAGTTGTAAGTAAATCAATACTTTCACAAACCTGTAAAACTAGCTCTCTTGTTGGTACAACTATAATTGCTCTTGGATCCATTCCCTGAGCATAATTAAGCTTCATAAGCAGAGGGGCAAGGTAAGCCATTGTTTTACCCGTACCTGTTTGGGCAATACCGATTATATCTTGTCCCGATTTAATCGGTGAAAAAACACGATGCTGAATCTCTGTTGGTTTTTCAAAACCTGCCTCATCGATTGAATTTCTTATCTGTTTACTTAATTTTATATCGTCAAAACTTATCATAAAAGTTTATTTTACGTTCTTGCCTATTTCCTTATTTAATAATTTGCAAATGTAGCTATTAATTATTTTTAATCAAGCCTATAGTAATATCAAATTTGACTAAAATAAAATATTTATAAAGATTTTACAGGCTAAGATTTTAGACGAAAGAATATTATCTCAAAAAATGAAGAGATATAAAAAAGCCCCATCTATAAAAGTGGGGCTACAAAAAATATAATAATACAAATATTAAAACAAATACAATCAACTTAAAAAATAAGCGATTGTATTTCCATAATTAAAAATAAAACATTGGTCACTTTAGGGTTTATTCCAAAAAGCAATCGACAAGTCCTGAGAATATTGGATAATATTCCACAACACACACAAAAAAATATCCTCTAATAGACCTGTCGATATAAATAACTTTACACATAAATGGATAAACAAAAAAGCGACCAAATAAAAATTTAATTTTATCAATTACTTGCCATAAACAGTTAATTTCTATAATTGTGATAAGAACTCGGTCACTACACATAACATTCCTATTTCAGCAGTAAAACAAAAAAGGAACTAGGATATACTCCACACACAAATAACTACTCCTTAAATTGTAAACAGACTAAACTTTACACGAACAATGGAAAATATATGCTAGCAACCGAGTATAGTATTTCAATTATTCACAACTAATCATTAATAATCTTATTTAACTTATAATAAAGAGATTCGTAATGATTTTTATCTTTACCTGTTGAGCTAGACTTTAGGTTTTTCAAAAGTTTTAGTGTTCTATGCGACAATGATCCTAAAATAGGATAATCAATTGCTTTAGTTACTGGTGCAGACAAAAATGATTTCATTGCTAAGCTTTGACTCTCTGTAAGATTCAATTTAAACAATAAAGGATTAGCAATTGGTCTATCTTGATTTTCGCCCTCTAAAGACTGTATTAGCTTTTCAACATACATCGATTGAAAAGCTCTATCAACAAATGACAATTTTCTGTTTTTTAGTGAATTACTCCACACATTATTAAATATATCATTCTGATATTCACCAAATGTATATACATCCTCAACACTCATAGATTCTTGAGAAATAAGGAAATTAGCAGTAAATTTATTGAACAAGGCACTAAATATCATGGCTTGTAAATCATATGCATCTGAATTTTTACCTAAATGTTTTTCAATAGCCTTGGTATTCCACCAGTTCGAAAATTCTTTTGTCTGATTTAAAATAAAATTCAAAGCTTGCTTTTGTTTCTTTCGTGGAACAAATTGTCTACAATCTAAATCATAACCAACATAAGTGGGAATTCTATACTCACCTCCAACTAAAGCAAAGATATGAGCTAAGTACATTGAGAATTGTTTACCTATCGCAATATGATAGTATTTCAAAGTTTGATAATCATCTCCATCCTCTAATAACCAATCGGTAAGATGATTATTAATATATTTCAAATTCTTAATACCATAATTATTTGCTTTAACTAAATCATCTCCTAATGATTCAGTATTGTTTGCTGGGTTTGTAAACGGTGCTTCGTTTTGTTTAGGATATGGAAATACATAGGTATAAATCATCTCATCCTTTTTCTGAAACAACCACTTTTTCACCTCTTTAAAATCCTCTTCTGGGCTATTAGCTTTTGAAACATATTTATAAGCTAATTTAATTTGAAATTTATCATAAATTCCAATTTTTGGAGGAGTTAAATAAACCCCTTTGTCTTCAGGTTGCGCCACATAATTATATCTTGCATAATCCATAATAGAAGGAGTAGTTCCATACTCTTTCGTGAATGTAGCAGATCTTAATGAATCAACAGGATACTGATATGAGGAAACAAAATTATGCATTAGACCAAGAGTGTGACCTACCTCATGAGCTGCAACATTTCTCAATGATTCACCTATTAATTTATTATTCATTTTTTTTGTACGAACCTTCTCATCAATCTGCGCAGTCTGTATAAATCTCCATTCTTGTAATAATTTGATCACATTAGAATAAAAGATAACATCAGCAGTTAAAATTTCGCCAGAACGAGGATCGACATGAGATGGTCCCATAGAATTTTGCACCTCTGTAGGAACATATCTATAACATGTATACTTGAAATTATCAGGATCAAAATTTGGATCTTCCTCTTTGCTTGGATAATCTCTAGCAATGATCGCATTCTTAAATCCAATTTCTTCGAATGCCAATTGCCAATCTTCGATACCTTTCTTAATATAATCTCTCCATTGTTCTGGAATTTGTGAATCTACATACCACACAATAGGTTTAATAGGCTCTACCAATTCTCCTTTATTATATTTCTCAATATCTTCTTTTTTAGGCTCAAGTCTCCATCTGTGCAAAAATTGTTTTTCCTTAACTCCTTCGGCATCGAAACTCTGATATCCACTGATGAAATATCCGAATCTATCATCAGCATAACGCATATTCATCACATTTTCAGGTAATTTTACAAAATTTCGAGATACTTCGGCAGTAACTGATCCTTGACCATTTCCAAATGTTAATAATGAGTTTATTTGTACGTTTGACTCAAAAGCTTTTGTTTCAAGAAAACGTGAACGCTTTTTGTCTACCGTCATTGGTGCTCTGAAAGGTTCGAATGGTAATATTTCTTTTACCGTTGAACCTAATAATAAATCTGTAGCATCAATAACGACTGCTGACGAATCCTTATTAACAGCTTTTATTTTATATGCAAAGCGAATCGGATTTATATTATTTCTTTTAAAAGCCTCGTAAATAGGAGAATCCTTATCACAACGACGTTCTATTATTGGTCTATGCACATAAAGATTAGTTGTATCTGCGGTGAATTTTATCAACATAGGATCAAAAGGCATTCTGCCAGCTCCACAGGTTTTCTGATTATTACTTGTTTTGGCTACTCTGGAAGATAATAAAAAATCATACTTAAATAAACTTTTAGGTATTTCTAGATAGACTTTATTCTGTTTAAGAATAATATTAAACATCCCTTTCTTTACATCAGCATCTTTTATAAGCTTATCATATTCTTCTGATTTATTAACTTTTGGGGGTGCAGGGACTGCTGATTTGGTTTTATTCTTCTTAGATTTCCAAAACTGTGAATTTGCATCTTGACTTATTCCCAAGAAAATTGAGACTATTAAGCCTATATATATATATTTATTCATATACTTTACTTATTATTTTAAATACTCCTATACTTCAGATAAAATAAAACTTAGCTTATTTATCTTAAATAGTGATTTTAGTATCAACTCAGTTATTTAACACTAGAATATTATTTCAGAATTCGTTCTAGTTTGTAGTATAATGATTCGTAGTGTTCTTTGTCCTTAGCTTTAGATATAGTCTTCATTCTCCTCAATAGTTTTAAGGTTTTTTCTGCCATATCGCCCATTACAGGATAGTCAACTGACTTTATAATAGGACCAGACAGGAAGGTTTTAAAGAAATCATCTTGTTCTTTACTAAGATTATTTTGCAACATAAACGGAAGTTTCTTTTGTGCTGGTGCTTTTTTCACTTCCATTGTTTTTGCTAATTTATCAACATACATAGACTGGAACATCTTATCGGTCAAGTCTAAGCTTCTGTTCTTAAGAGATTTTTCCCATACATTATTGTAAATATCATTAAGATACTCCTTATATGTATATACATCCTTTATTCCAGCTACTTCTTGACTAATCAAATAGCCTGGTATTCTAGGATTGAACATTACATTAAGAATCATTGATTGTAAGTCATACACATAATCATTCTTACCCAAGTGTTTTTCAATCTCTGCTGTATTCCACCAGTTAGGGAATTCTTTTAATTGATTTAAAATAAATTTCACCGCCTGTTTCTGTTTCTTGCGAGGAACATAAGTGCTTCCAGCTATATCGTAACCCACATATGTTGGAATTCGATACTCACCGCCCACTAAAGCGAAGACATGCGCCAAATATGTTGAAAACTGCTTTCCTAATGCATTATGGAAATGCCTCAACTGATTATAGTTATCTCCTTCTCCTAATACCCATTTGCATAGATTTTTATTTATATACTTTAAATTTTTTATACCATAAGTATTAGCTTTAATTAAATCATCTCCTAAGGATTCTTTATTATTAGCTGGATTAGAGTGCGATGCAAATAGTATATTTGGTTCAATTATATATGAATATATCCTTTGATCCTTCTTTTCAAAAAGCCATTTCTTTACCTCCGTGAAATCGTCGTCCACATTTTTTACATCTGAGTTGTATTTATAACCAATTTTGATCATAAATTTATCATAAACTCCTAATTTAGGAGGAGCCAAATAAACTCCTTTATCTTCAGGCTGTGCAACATAATTATATCTAGCATAATCCATAATCGAAGGAGTAGTTCCATTCTCTTTTGTAAAACTAGCTGAACGTAATGAATCTACAGGATAATTATATGAAGCTATTAAATTATGCATTAATCCTAATGTATGTCCAATCTCATGCGCAGCCACTAGTCTTAATGATTCTCCTATGACCTCTTTATTCATTTTACTTGAACGCACTCTTTTGTCCAACTGAGCTGTTTGAACGAATCTCCATTCTTCTAATAATTTCACAACATTGGAAAAGAATAAAACATCACCTGTAATGATTTCTCCTGTTCGAGGGTCAACCCATGATGGGCCCATCGAATTTTTAACAAATGAAGGAATATATCTATAACATGAATATTCTATATTATCTGGATCAAAGTCAGGATTTTCTTCCTTCGTTGGGTAATCTTTTGCAATAATAGCATTTTTGAAACCAATTTCTTCAAATGCAAGCTGCCAGTCTTCTATCCCTTTTTTTACATATTCTCGGTACTCTTCAGGAATTTGTGGATCAACATACCATATAATTGGTTTTGCTGGTTCTACCAATTCTCCTCTATTATATTTTTCAATATCTTCCGCTTTAGGTTCTATTCGCCATCTATGAATAAACTGTCGTTTTTTAACTTCTCCTTGATTAGTAAACTCATTATACTCAGAAGAAAAGTATCCAATCCTGTCATCCTTATATCTTATAGGCATTTTATTCTCAGGTAACTTAACAATATTAAAACATAAATCTACTGTTAAATTTGCTTCATCATTTCCATAAGTCAATAAAGAATTGATTTGAATATTCTTGTCAAAGGCTTTAATACCTATAAGTTTTGAGCGATTTTTGGCGAATACTAATGGCTTACTAGGTTTAAATATTTCTTCTAAACTCATTGGAGGACCAAAAGGTTGTAATTCCTTAATTTTATTGCCTAGAAAGATATCTGTTGCATCAAAAACTACCGAAGTCGAATCTGTATTGAAAGCGACAATCTTGTAGGCCAGGCGTATCGGATTTATATGGTTTCTTTTAAAAGCCTCATATATAGGAGAATTTTCATTGCATCTATTATTTAAATTTGGAATATTTAAATACAGATTAGATGTATCCGCGCTAAAATTCACAAGCATTGGTGAGCCAGGGAGCATACCTGCAGGTGCAGATTTTTTATTATCACTAGTTCTTGATACTCTGGATGTAATTAAAAAATCTTTATTAAAATTTGTTTTAGGAATCTCTATATAAACTTTGTTTGATTTTAATATCAAATTAAACATCCCCTTTTTAATTTGGGCATCTTTAATAAGTTTCTCATATTCCTTATTTTTCTTTTCGTTCGAGGATTCTTTTGCCTTAGTTTTCTCAGTTTTCTGTTTTTTTGATTTCCAGAACTGAGCACTTGCATTTGAACACACCCCTAGCATCAAGGCTATAGTGAGGCCTAGATATATTTTTTTCACCATGGTAATGTCAGTTAATTTAGTCTTCTCCCTTAGGTTGTAAATTCAGGGAGAAGACTTGCTGTGTATATGTTACTTATTAAGATTAGTGATGTCTAAATTGAATTTATCGAGAAAATATTGTTTTACAATATTATATTTTTCTTTAATCTTCGGATAAGTGTCTGTCATAAGAATTATCTCATAACTTGATGTTTTAGTAATAAATTCAATATATCGCAGTGCGTCTTTTGTCCTATCAGGCGCTGGCCATTCATCTCTGACAAAACCTTTTGAAAATAGATCCTCCTTAGAAAGGAAATCCAAATTCATATAATCAGCAGCACTTATGGAGTAAAAATAATTAGGAAATACTATATCTTTTCTATTAAACATCATATTTACACCAAGATACTGATAGTTTACTTCTTTTGATATAGCAGCCTTAGTTTCATCAGTCATACTAGCCAAATCTTTATTTAATCCAGCTATAGCGACAAAACCATGGCTTGCAAAAACATTTACCTGATCACCATCAGAATTAAAGATTGAGTCGCATAAGATAATTGAGTATGGTAGATTATTAGCTTTTTTAAATTCCTCAGAATACTTACTTAACCATATTTCATTTAAAAAATCAATCCCAGCCTTATGGTATTGCTCATCAGCATTAACAATTCTAATATTGTTTACGTTCTCAAAATTATACCTATAATCTTTAATCTCAGGATTAAGAATCAATATTGTATTATAATTTTTATATAAATCATATACGGATCTTTGAACAGAAGCTTCATCACCCATACTTAAATCATAATTGCTAGTTTTAGGCTCAGCATATGGCTCATCATCATTACATCCTACAACACAAAATAATGCTAATAGGAGGTATATAAAGTTTTTATTCATATTAATCATTATTTCTAACAGGTCTGTTTACATTTACAATTTGCTTATTTTTCTGCAACACCCTAATAGGTACAGGAAGAGTGTAGGCCTCACTATTTTTCAACAAAGTATATGTATAAACTTTATCTCCTAATGTATAAGTGTGAGTTATATCTTCGTCCATCCATCGGCGTATATCAAACCAACGCTGATTTTCAAAACAAAATTCTCTACGCTTTTCTTCTCTAACAGCTTTTAAGGCTTTGTCTTGATCTCCCATTGGTAATTCAAAATTGACTGGCATTCTCAAACTTCTGATATAAGTAACATCAGCAGCACCTCTATCGCCCTCATCTAATTCAGCTAATGCTTCAGCTCTATTCAAATAAGCTTCCTCAAGGCGGAGACACTTATCGTACATGTCAGTTGCTTTAAATTTCCAAGGTTTAGTTTTCACAGCAAAATCCCAACCTACAATTTTTCTATAATCATCATCTCTATATGAATTTAACAGACTAGTTGATGCTTTAAAGAAATAATTTGTATTTCCCTGAAATTCACCATTACTACTGACACCATATGAGAATAAAATTGCTGTATTACTCGCGGTAAAATAATCTAGACTATACTTCACTTCTCCAAATACTGGTGGAGGTGGTGGAGGCGGCGGAGGTGCACCAGCACCAACTTTCAAACCTGCTATTGCTGGAGGTGGTGGAGGTGGCAAAGGAGGCATTTTTCTAACACCAATATAGTCTTTCAAATTTCTAATACTTCGTGAGGTATTAGCAATAAGAGCAGTGGTAACAGCTACACAATCATTATATTTTTTCTGATATAGGAATGCTCTAGATAAAACTAAACGTGCAACATCAATATTTGGTCTAAAAACAGAGTAGGTATACTCAGACTTCTCAAACAAATCAATAGATTCTTTCAAGTCATTTTCAATTATTTGATACACATCATATAAACTTGAACGAGTGTATATATTTTCCTCAATCCCAGATTTATCATTAATAGGCACACCAGATCTATCAATTTTAGCATCCTCTTCGGTTGTATAAGGTTTAGCATATGTATTAGCTAAAATAAGATAAGAATACGCTCTTAAGAATCGTGCTTCTGCTTTAATAATATTTTTTTCATTTTCACTACCTATAGCATCGTCAATATTATCAAGTACGATATTACATGACAATATTTTATGGTAATTCAGTGACCAAATATCGTCATTCTTAATCTCATTTATATAGTTTCTTTCAGGAATTTGCTGCCAAGTATAATAGCCCCAAAGGTCTTTTCTTACATCATCTCTGGCTCCCACAAGTATTCCCTCTTCGACATTATCTGTCATAAATTCAAGGTTTCTTAAGGTAGTTGCATCTTCTTTTATAACCTCACCATAAAGAAATTCCTTGTAATTTTCTGCTGTTTTAGGTATCAGTTTATCTCCAGCCTTATATTCAAGGAAGCTATCACAAGAATATAGGAATATTGATAAAAGAATCCCAATCGTATAAAATAGTTTTTTCATAATTTGCTATTAAAAATTAACATTTAAAGAAAGAGAATATGTTCTTTGTGGTGGAATAGTTTTCGACCCCAAATCAACTTGTTCTGGATCTCTACCCTTTAAATCTTTGTCTTTTATAGTAAACACATTATTAACTGTAAAACCTAAGTTTACTGAATTCATTTTTAATCTTTTACACAGATTATTTGCTAAAGAATAAGACAATGACAATGATCTACACCTAAGAAAATCACCACTCACTACACGTAAATCTGAATAATTATACATCTGCCATAAGTTGTCACCAACCAATAAATCTTGATCTAACTGATCAGTTGGGTGCATCATATTTCTTTCTCGTAAATAATCAGATAATACCATTGTTTGATCCGATAGTACAGGTATTACCGTATTCTCATTAACAGATTGTTTCCATCTATTTACAAACTCACTAGATAAATTTTGTTGTGGATAAGGTAAAGCCTGTCCTGAATCTTTGTATAGTCTATTTAATCTCACTTTAGCTCCTAATGAAAATGACAATAGAAAATTCATTGTCAATCTCTTATATCTAAGATTTGTGGTAAAACCACCCGTTAAGTCTGGTTCTCTTTTCCCCGAAAATGCCAAAGCTCTATTATATGCTTCTTCTCTGGTATTAACAACTAGATTTCCCTTCTCATCTCTTAGGTTAATATCTTTGAATATAGGGAAACCATTTTCATCTAACTTATCGAATTTGTATGAATAAAAACTGTTAACACTTTTACCATTTTTGATAATTGTTCCGTCTAGATATTGCTGATAGAAGATGTCATTCACCAAACCTGCATTTGTGATTTTATTGTAATTTTTACTTGAATTAAATGAAAATCCAAGTGAAAAATCTTTAGTCTTAATAGCGGTTGTCGATAAACTTAACTCCCAACCTTTATTTTCGATATCACCTCCATTTATTGCAACTGATGCGGCTCCATTGGTTGAACTAATTGATCTAGTAACAATCTGATCCTTTCCAAGCTTTTTATACAATTGTAAGCCACCTGATACTGCACCATTAAATAGACTGAAATCCATACCTAGGTTATAAGAATTGGTTCTTTCCCAACGTAAAAATTTATTCGGAAAGTTAAGCAATCTCGACTCATATTGATCTGCCGTAGCATCAAGTGTACCTAATTGAACAACCAAATATGGAGGGTTATCCTCAGGAACATTACCTTGAGTACCATACGAAGCAATAACGGATAGGGAACTAATAATTTTTGAATCTTTCAAGAAATTCTCTCTATCCAAGTTCCATCTTGTCGAAACAGACCATATAGGAACAAAACGTGTGCTCTTATCTTGTCCAAATTTATTGGATCCATCACCTCTAATATTGAAATTAAAAATATATCTACTGTCATAACCATATGAAAAAGTACCATAATATGACATTAAGTTTTCTCTATTATTGGTATATACGTTTGGATTATCAGCAATATTTTGTGCAAATGCTGGCCAATCTGCAGGATTTACATTTACAACTTTCCTTCCTCTCAATGGCAAATACCCAAATTGTGTAGAGCTAACTCCTTTATATTTTGATGATTGGATTTCAAAACCTAAATTAGTAGTAACACTGTGCTTTTCAGCAAAATATTTATTAAAAGTAATTGTACTTCGAGCAGTGTAGCTAGTATTATTTGTATTATCGGTTTTCATCTCACCCCCATACGGAAGTTTTGCTTGCTGTTTGTATGTATCATCTTCTTTGGGAATTGGCATTCCAAAAGGCATTTTTCTATCCTTCGTTATATAGTAAGATCTTTCATCAGCCCAGTCATCACGGTCATTACTAGATACATTATAACTTACCATACCTGTGTATTTTAGATAAGTATTAATCTTGTAGTTTAATGAAGCTTGCAGACCTAAACTATTAGTATTATTAGAGCTTCCTGTATTTTCTAATTCATTAAAAATATTGTAGCCTAAATCAGGTACATCATCATTAGCCTCACCTAAATGATAAGCCAAATCTTCAGCATAAAAATATTTAGTTCCATCGGGATTGTATGCAGGAATAGCTCTAGAAGTATTGTAAGCATAATTCATCATAGCAATGGACGAATGATTTCTTTTATCTTTAGCTACAGATCCTCTTAAACCTAAATCAATACTTAATTTCTCCGAAAATTTAGACGATAAATTAATTGTAGCATTATACTTCTTTAGATTTACTCCTCTGGTTGCACCATTACTATTAGAGAAACCAACTGATGCATAATAACTAGTTTTGTCGTCGGCACCTGATATCGAAACAGTTTGATTAGTACTAAATGAATTTCTGAATAAAAGATCAAACCAGTCAGTATTGTTATTTCTTAGTTCATTAACCTTATCGTCAAATTCACTAAGTGAAATATCCTTATTCCAAAGTTCTTTTAAAGCACCTTCATATGCTACATTTGATGGACGTTGTGTATCATAAGCCAAACCTCTTTCTCTCATTTCTTCCGAAACGGCAATTCTCTCAGCTGAATTCATTCTCATCATTCCATCATATTTTGGTCTTGATGTGATAGAATAAGAAGAATTATAATTAATTCTCATTGGTCCTTTCTTCCCTCTTTTGGTAGTAATTACAATTACACCATTAGCAGCTTTTGTTCCGTATATTGCTGTAGCTGAGGCATCTTTCAACACATCAATTCTTTCAATATCTTGAGGATTTATAGAAGAGATTGCATTCCCTATAAGGTTTACCTTATCCATCGAGTTTAACTCTTCTGTAGAGATTGGTACAGGGTCGCGCAAAACTACTCCATCGACTACCCAAACAGGCTCTCTATTTCCTGTAATTGATGAACTACCACGAATACGAATCTTTGGTGCAGCCCCTGGTGTTGAGGTTTGATTCATTACTGCCATACCTGCAATTTTACCCTGAAGCATTTGGTCTATAGAGTTTGCTACAGGTTCAATCACATCCTTACCTTTAACTGAAGTGATGGCAGAAGTTAACTTTCTCTTCTCTATTCTCTGATAACCAGTAACTACAATACCTTCAAGCTCTTCTGTTGCTTCCTGTAAAATAACAGTACAAGATTGTTTTTTCCCAAGTTTGACCTCTTGCGTCTTCATCCCCACAAAAGAAACAACTAAAGTAACATCTAATTTTTTGTCAACTACAATATTAAATTGTCCATTAATATCAGTTGACACTCCAATTTGAGTTCCTTTTACAACAACAGAAACTCCAGGTAATGATTCTCCTTTCGAATCCTTAACAACGCCTGTTATTCCTTTTATCTTCTTTTCTTCTTTTGGAGCCTTTTGCTTAGCTTTTGTAATTATAATAAGACCTTTTTCAAAATCTATTTGATAAGAATCTCCCAAAAGATCGTTCAACAGCTTTTCAACAGATTCATTTTTTGAACTAACAGTGAATTTTTTATCTACATCAAGGTAGTTTCTACTGTAAAAGAAATCCCATTCAGTTTGTTTTCTTATCTCTTTCAGAATATACTCAAGTTTAGTGTCTTTGAAATCCAAACTAACTTTTTTCTTCTGAGAAAAGCTTTCTGCATTTGCGTTAAACACGAGTATTAAAATGAAAAAAAGGCTCAATCGCATAATTAACATTAATTTTTTCGGCAAAAAACAATGCCGAATAGATTTGTTTTTCATAAATTTGTGTTTGAGGATTATTAACTACACTATAAGTTTTTCCAGAAGCTTATAGTTTTTTTAATCTAAGTCCGGAATTTGTTCCAGCAAATCCGGATTTTTTTATTTATCTATATATATTATATTATCCCTTTCTCTAAATCGAACATCTGCTACCCTTTCTATTATTTTAAATAGGTCGTTTGCAGACCGATCTTTATCAAGAACTCCTGTAAACTGTATTGATTTTAGATTTTCTAATTTAAACTCAATATCAATATCATACCATCTTTCTAATTGAACTACAAGCTTTTCAAGACTCAAATCATCAAAATAAAATTTACCAAGTCTCCAACTTATATATTGATTGACATCAACATTTTTTGATGATATTTTTGATTTATAATAGAGGGCTTGTTGGTTTGGTTTTATTAAAATAGAGTTGTTTCTTTTGGAAGATTCAAAAACTTTAACACTTCCTTCGACAAGAGTTGTTCTAATATATTTATTTTCAGGATATGAATTTACATTAAAACTTGTACCTAAAACCCTAACACTCATGGAGTCTGTCTGCACTATAAAAGCTTTTTCCTTATTCTTACTAACTTCAAAAAAGGCTTCACCTTTAAGAAAAACTCTACGTTCATTTCCAATAAATTCGACTGGATATCTTAATTCTGTTTCAGAGTTAAGATAAACTATCGTATTGTCACTTAATCTCAATTTATATTCTCCTGCTCTTGGAACAATTATAGTGTTAAATTCGAGTTCCTTCCGTTTGTTTTGTTTTGATTTATAATGAAGTAGATCTGAGGAATCATTACTTATAGTAACAGAATTATTATCAATAATTTGACCCAATCTATCCTTTGAAAGCTCAACAGATTTGCCATCTGATAATATTAGTTTTGCAGTTTTTGTCCCAGGATTTATTTGGCTCAAAAGCACTCGTTCCTGCGGATTATCTTGGTTTAAAATTTGATAAGTAAAAAATGAAACTGTAATCAAAAGGATTGCTATAGCTGCATATTTAGCTAATGATATTAGATTTAAACGTCTATTAGACTTAAATGCTTTGTTCTCAAGCTTTGCTTTTAAGAGATCCCAATTGGGTTCTTCAAACTCTGATTGCTTTTGTATATTTTCAAGATGCATTTTAATCTCTCGTAATTCCGAATCTTGAAAACGATCAAGTATAGTCTCATCATTCGAATCTGAGTTTAAAAGATCTAATATATTTTTACCTATTTTATTTTTCATATTTCAATTCTTACTAGGACTATATACTCTAAGTTATTTTCGCCCTTTATATTTAGATTGAACCTAAAATTGAATTTAGGGTGAATTAAAATTGAAAAAAAATCAAAAAAAGTTTAATTTTTATTAAAACATACTTGTTTTCAATAAGATAATAATAGAAAAAATTTCAAGATCATTTACATCAAGATCTTCTCGTATACGTTTGTATGCCAATCTGACTTGTGTTTTTACTGTATTAGTAGATATGCCCAAATCTTCGGCTACTTCGCCATATTTTAAACCTTCAACACAACTCAGTACAAAAATTTTTCGGCATTTTTCGGGTAATTTTTCAATAGACCCCTTCAATTTATCAATAAGTTCGAGCAGTTCTGATTTTTCCTCTTCACTAAATGCCTCGTTCTTATCAAAGGAATCTTCATATTTTTTGACAACCTTTTGATGGCGATACTGATTTAGGCAGGCATTCTTTACTATTTTGTATAGGTAGGCATTAATAGGGTAATTCAAAGAAATATTTTGATGATTATTCCACAAGTGAACAAATGTTTCTTGAACTATATCTTCAGAAAGCAATTTATCTTTAACTATTCCTAAAGCATAATAATATAATTCTTTAGAATATTTATCATAAATAAACCTAAATGAAGATTTGTTACCTGAGATTAAACCTTTTACTATTTCTTTTTCTTTATCCATATTTTTTATTCATCTAATGCGAATATAAATATTTTTAAACAATAAATAAAAAACTAAATATAATCAATTATTTATATAGAAATGACTTTTAAGGAATTGCAGAGAACAATTCAATACAAATATATTTCTATATTTCAGTAATTTAATGAATATAATTTAGATACATTTAACTTATTTTTAACACTTTGCTTATTAACAATATATTAGTATTTTTTATTGCAATAAGAAGAACTAGCTACCTATTATTCTTCAATACAGATAGCTAGTTTTTATAATTAGTTAATCCTTATTTCCTCCGAAACTGCCTCTTGAATAAGTTCATTTTCTATAAATTCAATTTTCAACTTGGCATCTATGCTAATATTGGGATTCTTTTTCAAGAATGCTCTTAAATCCATTTTAATTTTAAAGTAGCCATTCTCTTCATACATCTTTTCTGGACCTCCTAACACTTTCCCTCTAATATTTCCTAGTGCATCTATCATTGGTTCTCCATCAATTTTCAAAAAGGCTTTGATTTCATCTACCGTCTTTTTATCTCTATTCTTCTTCCAAGAAAAAATAAATAAACCAGGCTCATCTTGCTCCGCTTCGATAGCAAAATTATTCACAGGATCAGCATAAGTTCTATACTTGATCTTCTTAGTACTAATTTTTGCACCAAATTTATCTATGGCTTCTATATAAAATTCATACTCTCTATCGGCTTCAATATACTGAATCAGTATGCTTTCATCATTATTGTTCGCACCTCTCATTATTTGCCCTTCGCCCCTTGCATCTGTATAAAATCGGTTGCTTATATCTTGATTATTCACATAATAATGATATTCTCTTATGGCTGTATCAGGTTCAATATCTTTAGCAAAATTATTTTCAAATTCTACAAAACTGGAGCCTATATTCTTTATCACTAAATCCGAATTATTCCACACAGGCATTTTATTTTCAAGTGTTTTCATCTTAAAAGACTTTTCATAAGCCTTAGTCCAATCTGAATAATAATAAATTATCTGAATATCATACAATTTATTTGGTGCTAAATCAGCAGGTAATGGAAGTATATTTTTCACTTTGGACTCAAACCTACGCCCGCCAACAATATAAGCAAGTTTCATATGCGCATACTCTTCTTGGTATAAATCAGCATTTTTATTCATAAAGTCAGAACAATCTATTTGCATGGTATTATAGGTATCCTGAGTACTTTTGATAATAAAATTACCCTCTTTCATTGCTGGATAAGCTGCTGTATTTTGAGTAATTTTCTTTACATAAGACTTACCATTAATCGTAACATTTAGTTTTAGATTATAGCTTGTATTTGGTTTTAAATTCTTTAATAAATAAGCTCCATCTCTTCCCTGATAAACAGTCTTTGAACCTAATTGCAAAACAGCATATTGACTCCCAGTAGTATTCAACATTTCCCACTCTAATAGGATGCTTCTGTACTTTACTTGGGCTATCGTATGCTTTAACTCTACAGCTGGTTTGGTCTTAAAATAAATGGTCTTTTCTCTCTCTGCTCCGTCCAAACTAATGGCCTTTACACTAATCGAATAATTTGTATTGGCTTTTAAATTCCTTAATGTATATGAGTTTTGGCTAATAGCATAGCTTTCTCCTAAATGGTTCATCCGATAATAAATCTCAGAACCATCAGAAAGCTTGGAATCAGTCCAATTAATAATAACTGTATCTTCTGTAATATCTGTCACCTCTATTTTAAAATCGGAAGGCTTTTCATAAGCAATCGTCTCAAAGCTGATAAATTTCTTTTTGGTGACATAATAATACTCATTCTGTGTTACAGCCTCAACATAATATGTATACTTAGTCTCGCCCCTAAGATTATTAAAACTATACTCCTGATCTTGTGTATTATTACATACTACTACATTATTTTCTGTATAAATTCGATAGTTTACCTCTTCACTTCCACTGGATTGAGATGCTGTCCAAACAATCTGTGCCGTTTTTGCTCCAACCTTATTAAGTTTTATCGTAAAGTCTGATAATTCAACAGCTGGCAAAGTTTGAAACTCTATTGTTTTCTCTATTTCTTTCTGATTATGATTTTTTGCAACCACTTTCACCTGATAAGTTTTTCCTGCTTCCAGTTTATCTGCAAAAAACTCACTATCATTATGCATAAGTCCTTTATAAAATCCATCTATAAATATCTTATAATCTGAACCATACTCATCATATTCACTTATTGATTTCCATCTAATTAAAGCAGTATTTTGACTTATATCTAATACCTGAATATTAAAATCTATTGGATCATCTAATTTTTTTGTCCTTGCTGAAATCGATGATTTTATAGTCTGTGAATATTGATTCGTAGCAGTCAAAACAATCTCATATAGACTATCTTCTTGCAAATTATTAATTAAATAATTTCCTCCTTTATAATTCTCCTCTATTAATTCACCATCTACATTTATTGAATAAATAAGCTTATAATCTGGCTTATTATCCCACACTATTTCAATAAATTCACAGCTGATATTTTTAATTTCCACTTGAAAACTGTCAGGTAAAGCTTTTTGAGTTTTGACAAGTATAGAATTTTCAACTGTTTTATTGTATTTGTTTCTAGCAATAAGTTTTATTCTATACTCCTCATTAGGTTCTAAATTCTGAAATGTATAATTATTTATTTTATATTCTTTTTCTACTTCTTTATCTTGTATTACAATATCATATGTTAAATCATCAGATAAATTTTCCCACTCAATAGAAATACTAGATTCTTTAGATTCACTTAACCATAATTTGAATTTAGCAGGAGCTGGGGCTTCTTTGGTTATAAAACTAATATTAGTTTTTCTTTCTGTATCATAAATACTTTTCGCAACTATCTGAACTCTATAATTCTTTTCTGGTTCTAGAAAATTAAAATCATAACTATTAGCACTTAAGTCCTCATCGATTAGTTCTTCATTCAAGTACACATCGTATAAGACATTTGTATTGTCCTTTAACTTAGATTTTGTCCACTCAACTGATATAGAACTGTGTGTCAAACTATTTTCCTTTACTGATAAAAAAAACTCATCTGGTTTGATTTTTTTTACAATTTCTTTATCATTATTGCAAGACACCAAGATTAGGTATATCAATAATAAGAATACAGAGGGTATTTTTTTTAAATTCATTGTTTTTGTGTGTGTTATGTTTTTTTAATTATGCCTTGAATATTTGGGCGGCAAATTTAGAAAAAAAAATCTTCTAATATATCATATCCAAATCTTCTAAAACATAAAAATGATAGTATAACCAATAATACCCCTAAACAGAAAAAAGATAAATCCTAATCACTTCCTTTGGTATAAATTTAAGAAGTTCGATATGATTGTAATCGTTAATGGTTGGTAAAGTATATCACAAAAATAACTTAACATATTATGATTGATGTCTCAAAGCCCAAAACCACACATAACTCACTTGTCTCTAGTTACCACAACTCATCAGGGAAGGTTTTCTACTATATCTATAAAACAACAATAAACAGACAAAATCCCAAACCACCTTTATTTTCAACACTTGCAGATATACCAACTATCAAATCATAGCACCAACCATTAAAGGTGACATTAAAATGAAACTGAAAATAAATTGAACAAATTTAAACCTCACAATATTTTTTTATACACAAATCAAATATAAAATTATGGATTAGACTGTTTAAAAAATGCCTAATGCTGCTGAGAATTTCAAAATTCCACAAATCTGTACTCGTTAATGGTTGGTACTAGAAATAATCAACAAAAATCACTTATATTATGATTAATAAAAACAACTTAACTAAAAATATCACCGCCTAATTAAAGCTAAACACTTCAATCTCAGAAATGAAAAAACATTACATTCACAACAAAAAACAATAAACAGACAAAATCCCAAACTACCTTTATTTTCAATACTTGCAGATATACCAACTATCAAATCACAACACCAACCATTAAAGGTGACATTAAAATGAAACTGAAAATAAATTGAACAAATTTAAACCTCACAATATTTTTTTATACACAAATCAAATATGAAATTATGGATTAGACTGTTTAAAAAATGCCTAATGCTGCTAGGTATTTCAAACTTCCACAAATCTGTACTCGTTAATGGTTGGTACTGGAAATAATCAATAAAAATCAATTACATTATGATTAATAAAAAAAACTTGACTGAAAAGAGCACAGACTAATTAGACCTAAAAGCTCCAATCTCAGAAAAGAAAAAACATTACATACACAACAAAAAACAATAAACAGACAGAATTCCAAACTACCTTTATTTTCAACACTTGCAGATATACCAACTATCAAATCATACCACCAACCATTAAAGGTGACATTAATTTAAGAAAACACCTGACTAAAAAATCAAAACAGACAAACCATATAATATAAAAAAAGCTAGTTCTTTAGAGAACTAGCTTTTTTTTGTTTATAAATTTTAACACTTAATCTTCTAAAAAGTTTGGATACATATAATCCGTTGGAGGAGTAAATGTTTCTTTGATTGTACGAGGAGAAACCCAACGTAACAAGTTTATCATCGATCCAGCCTTATCGTTAGTACCAGAACCACGAGCACCTCCAAAAGGTTGTTGACCAACAACTGCTCCAGTTGGCTTATCATTGATATAAAAATTACCAGCTGTTTGACTTAAACGCTTAGTTAATCTTTCTATTTCATATCTGCAATTACAGAATATAGATCCTGTCAATGCATAAATTGATGTTTTGTCTAGAATATCAAGAGTTTCGTCAATCTTATCATCTTCATAAACATAAATTGTGATAACAGGACCAAACAACTCTTCTTCCATTGTAACATAATCTGGTTTACTAGCAAGAATAACAGTAGGTTGAATAAAGTAACCTATAGTTTTATCATAAGTTCCACCCGCAATAATTTCAGCATCAGGAGAAGCTTTTGCATCATCAATAGCTTGAGCTAATTTATCAAATGAAGATTCATCAATTACCGCATTATGGAAGTTAGTAAAATCTTCGGTTCCACCTGTTTTTATTTTCTTAAGATCAGCTTTCACTAATTCTTGGACTTTTTCCCATTTACTAGCAGGAATATATGCTCTAGAAGCAGCAGAACACTTCTGTCCTTGGAATTCAAAGGCACCGCGAGTTATACCAGTTGCAACTTCTTCACAACAAGCACTAGGATGCATAAATATATAATCTTTACCACCTGTTTCACCAACTATTCTAGGATATGATTTATATTTATGAATATTTTCACCTATTGTTTTCCACATTCCTTGGAATACTCCTGTTGATCCAGTAAAGTGAATACCAGCGAAATCAGGAGAATTAAAAATAACATCAGCCGCATCAGGACCTGAAACATATACAAGATTAATTACACCATCTGGTACACCAGCACGTTTAAATACTTCCATCAAAACATTTGCAGAGTAAACAGCTGTTTTTGAAGGTTTCCATACAATAGTATTACCCATCATTGCAGGAGCTGTAGGTAAATTACCTGCAATAGCAGTAAAATTGAAAGGAGTTAAGGCAAAAACAAAACCTTCTAATGGTCTTTGTTCTACCCTATTCCATATTCCTTTTGATGATTTAGGCTGTTGCTTATAAATTTCAGTCATATACTGAACATTAAAACGAAGGAAATCTGCAATTTCACATGCTGAATCGATTTCGGCTTGGAATGCATTTTTCGATTGTCCTAACATAGTAGCTGCATTCAATTTCATTCTATATGGTCCTGAAATCAACTCAGCTGCTTTTAAGAATATAGAAGCTCTATGCTCCCAAGCTAACTCTTCCCATTTTGGCTTTGCTGCTAATGCTGCATCAATAGCCATTTGAACGTGTTCTTTGCCACCTTGGTGATAATATCCTAAAACATGCTTATGGTCGTGGGGTGGCGACATAAGCTTTTTGTTATTAGTTCTTACTTCTTCGCTACCAATATACATTGGAACGTCTACTTCTTCTGAACGCATTTTTGCGATCATTGCTTTTAATTCGGCTCTTTCTGGGCTACCAGGTGCATATGAGAAAATTGGCTCATTTACTGCCTCTGGTACATTATATACAGCTTTTGGCATGTCGATTTGGTTAAAAGGTTATTTATATTTTTTCTTTCTCTCAGAGCAAATCTAATAAAATATAAAATGAAGATTTATGAGTTATATCATAATTTGTAGCTTTGTTAATTATTTTTTCCAAGATTATAAGCTAAACGGTTAATACATGATGTTTTTTAACTTGTGTATTATACCAATTTGAATTGTGAGTTTTATTATCTGGGAAACAGAATTATTAATAAAAATAAATCAGATATAATATCGGTACACCTATGGACGCGTAGCCATATATTATACTTTGAGTCATAGAATAGGTATTCTTTTCATGAAAAAAAACATCAGTTGCGGTGAAGAGCTCTTATAATTCAATAATATTAGCATATTAAAAACTGAAGTTTCTGACCAAAATACACTCTAGTAATCAGAAACTTACTATCGTGGATATGTTCGTTTTTATATATTTTAAACCTGTATCTGATTACAAAGCAAAGACTTACAAGAAGATGTCGTTTTTTGTAGATTTCAAACAGTATTTATATTAGAATTGGCAGAAGTTATATCACAGAATAAATCTTTAAGTTCCTTTACATATTGATCATTTTTCAGGAGTTGAATAAAAAGATCATAAAAATTAAGATTAA
>JAOARN010000007.1 GCA_025210485.1 Marinifilaceae bacterium
GTTTTCTGTGATTTTTGCATTTAATGCATCAATTTCTTTTTGTTTAATTGCTAATTCTTGTTCTTTTTTAGCAAGCTTTGTTTTCATTTCTTTTTTAGCCCATGCAGCATTTGTGTTTGCATCATTTTTTTCTTTATTAAGTTCAGAAATGCTATTGTTTAAAGTTTTGATTTTTGCCTTCAATCCTGAAATGATTGATTCGTTTTCTTTATTTTCTCTTTCAAGAAAACTTTGTTGGAATTTAACCTTGTTCATTTTAGTATTTAAGTCGCTAGCATCAGCATTCAGATTTGCTAATCTAGAGTTAAGTTCAGCTATCCTGTCATCTTTTGCAGCATTATTTTCTGCCATTTCATTTTTAAGTTTGTTGAAGTCAGAAGTGGTTGTCTCGACTTTTTTATTCAAACTATTAATGGTCTCTTGATTTTCCTTGTTGGTAGCTATTTGTTCGGCAAGTTTTGCATCAACTCCTCTTTTAGCAGTGGATAATTGATCGTATTTCTTTTTCGATACAACGCATGAACTCAAACATAATATAAGAATGTAGAGTAGCGTAATATTTATTTTGGTTGTATATGGCTAAAAAACTCACTCTATCTACTTTCGTAGCTAGGTAATATAATCTATTTCAGTTGGCAAAGCTTATTGCTGACAAGTTGCTCTCCAGTAGGACTTGTTTCCTCTTAGCTTGCAATGATGGATTTAAGTTAATATCTAACAGCTATTATAATAAAATTAAAGGAATTTCCTTAAAGGATGTTTGATAAATTGGGGTTAAAACATACAGTCAATACTAGTGCGTTTTTTATATTTATTAAAACAAATTCTCTTATCGAATAATCATATCGATATTTTTTTATTTTTTATTTCATTTTTTGTGATTTTATTAGTTTTCTAATTTCTAGTTAATTCAAAAAAATAAGATTTATAATTATTAATAATGGGGTTTAAGTTAATTTATTTTTCTTCCTCCATGCTTTTTTTCTGTTATATATGGTTTAAATATATTCCTGTAAATTTAAATAGTCAATAATATGGTGGTTTTTTGATTTTATCATTCAAGAAGATTTATAATACTTTAATTGTTGTTATATAAACTTGTATTGTGTTTTCTCACCGAACGATTGATAGTAAATATTATGAATATTAAATTTAAGTGTTATCTATAATGGAAGATAAAAAAGAGCAAGAACAAAACGATGGTCAAAATCTAAACAATGGTCAAAATAATGAGAACTTTGTAGGAATAAATGAGGGCATTGGAAAAGACGAAATAAACAATAATATTAATAATAAAAATGAGAACTTTAGAATAATAGATATAAATGAGAAAAATCATTTAGACAAGAATCAAATAAATACTTCTGGAATAATAACAACAGGTTCTGTAGCAAGAAAGAAAATAGAGCCTATTAAAATATTATCAACTATTTATTCAAATACATTATACTCTGATAGTTTTAAAGATATAGGAGATAGTGTGATTTTTAATGGAACTATCAGAAATTTATTTGAAGAACTTTTTACTTTTTATGAAAAAGGAAAAAGATATGACTCTTGGTATGGTACACATCTAAAAAGTAGTGATCATTATTATATGCAAATTATTATTGCTTATTATATTCTAGTTAATTCTGATCAGGCTTATCAAGCTAATAAAGGGGAAGCAGATAAACTAAAGAAAGCCCTACAAGTATTAAAAAAATATTATAATTTTTGGATTCCATTAAATTTATTTCACAAGAATGATACTTATTCAAAAAAAACAATGTTTTGTTTTGATGAAATAAATCTTAAGTCTGCGAATAAAATTATCGCTGAAAATTATCGTGAAATGTACGAAAGTAAATCTAGTGCAAAAGGAGTGAGAGATTTTTTAAAAGAGCATAACTTATATCCTGAAATGCTTGATTTATGTCAAGAGAGAAAGAATTTGATTAAGCAAAAATCAGAAGTGAATAAAATGAAGCAAGAATCAGAAGAGAATGAAGCAAATGATTTGAATTTTAAATTGGAGATTTTATTCGCCAGATTACAGCAATTTAAAGATCATGGTTTAAATACTTGTTTTATCATGCTCAATCCTTATTTTTATGAGCGTGAATCATCGCAATATTTTGTTATTTCAGAGATTGATGAACTAAGTTTTTTCGGGTATCCTAAAGATTACTTATTTAAAATGTTGGTTATTTTTGGTTTAAAGATAGCTAATATTGAGGCAGTTTTTGAATCGGAAGATAAAGAGCATCGATTAAAGCTAATTTTTCAAACTGTAAATAAAAAATATGATAAAGATGCAGGATATAATCAGTCTCCAGAGCTTATTTTTAGAGAATTATATGAATTGGACGAACATTCCTATGAAAAATTGAAAATTGATTATGGGCAACTTCCAAGTATTATAGTTAATTGTTTTCTAGAAAAAAGTCCTTCAGGAGTTAAAGAAAAATTAGGAGATTTGGCTATAATGAAGAAATTTGATCTTTTTAAGAAATTATATGATATAGTCAAAAAAAATAATATTATAAGCAAAACATTTTATAAATATATATGTTCTAATTATTTATTTATTGAATCTGAATCAGGTAAAAAGTTTGAAGAAGTTCAATTACAAAACAAAAAAGGAAACATTACAAATCTGGGTAAGCTAATTAAGGATTATGACCTATTGCAAATAAGCGAAAGAATACAACGAAATGATATAGCGTTCGATTTGCACGAAGGACATCCATTATACATAGATCGAACTAAAGTAGTTTTAGAAGACTTATATTTTTTAAGGTGGTTAGATTATGAGCGAATTCGTATATTGCGGGAACATCATAATCAATATTATATGTCAGAACTTTGGAGATTAGGAAAATATGTTAATCCATAGATTATGTGTTGTGTATTCAAGATATAAGCGAAATAAATTATACCGTAGATTCAAGTATCAACTGCAACAACTCAATTCAAAGATGCATAAAAAAACTTCAGAAGGCGTTTTAAAACCCTATTTTTGTGCGCAAAAGGTGCTTTTCGTTTTGGCGATTATAGAAATATGATTCATTTTACTAAAATGGAAATTTAACTCAGGTTTGGTATTATTTTTCTTTTTGGCAAGCTTTACAAATTCCTTTAATAAGAACTTCAACTGTATTTTGTTGATATTCTTCTGGTAGTTTGTAGTTTGGCATAGGAATCGAGTCCATGCATTTTACTTTTTTGCAATA
>JAOARN010000077.1 GCA_025210485.1 Marinifilaceae bacterium
TCGAATTTTGAAATTTTTATTTCTATATTTGCTTTTAAATAAATTGAGTGGCTCATAATTCTTCTTTTGTTTCGAAACCCAAAGAAAACGAATTTTGAGCCATTTCTATTTTAAAAGTCTCCTCTTTTATACGCTATCAAAATATTAATAGTGGTAAATTCTTAGATGTTGAAGATGGTAAATTTAAAGAAGGAACTAATATTAGAATGTGGGATGGAAATATGTCGAAAGCTCAATCATTTCGCATCCGCAAAGACCCTTATAAAGATTACTATACTATAATATCAGAAAAAGGTTATCATGTTGGTGTTGAAACCGTTCATGGCAAAAAAGGCTCCAATGTTTTATTATTATCTATTTTTTCATCATGCAAAGCTTATTGGTATATAAAACCAGCAAACTAAAGCGTACTTTAGTATTTTTGCTAGAAAAATAATATTAGTTTTTCTAGCAAAAATACTTTTATATCAGAATTAAAAATTACTCTTTAATTCTGATTTTTTTATATTTAGTTTAGTTTTTTATTTAGATTTAATACTCAAATCAAATTTGTTAAATTACACTATTTAGTGTTTTTATCGATATTCATTTTATAATGAAAAAACCTTAAAATAAAAAACATATCCAATACTATTTTTCCAAATTAAATAAATAAACACACAATTAACATGAAAAATCTAATTGCATTAGCAGTAATAATTCTTACTTGTGCATTTAATTCAAATGCACAAGTTTACAATGGCTCGGTAGTTACCTTAAAATATAAAATGGGCGGCTGCTGCCTTGACGTAGCAGGAGGTTCGAAAGAAAGGGGTGCCAACATTCAAGTTTGGACGCCTAATGGTTTAGATCCTCAAAAATTCAAATTAATCTCAAACGGTGGAGATAGATATTTTTTACAAAATATCAATGGTGGTAAATTCGTAGATATTGTAAATGGAGAACAAAAAACAGGTGTAAACATTCGCACATGGGATGGCAATATGTCTCTAGCTCAAACATTTATAATAGTACCAACAAATAATAAAGGTTATTATTATCTTAAATCTACAGGAGGTTATTATGTTGGTGTAGAGACATCCTATGCACAGAAAGGATCAAATGTAATACTTTTAGCATCAGCGACAGGTTCCACTGAATGGAAAATTGAATTTGCTAAATAAAAATGAGCTCTTATTTCAGCTCCAAACTAAGATTTTAATTTTTTGGAGCTGAAATTTACTATTGAGCTCACTCCACCCTCCGCTAGATTAGATTTCCACAAATCTCTTTTGCCTTAATAGTCCTACTCATTAATTATAGCTACTTCCTCATATTTTATTTTTATTGAAAACTTGATTCGTAATCTTTGTTGAGCATAACAAAATAACAAAGATGAAAACATTAGGTAAAATAACATTATTAATACTTGCATTATTAATTAATATAAACACAATAGCTCAGCAAAAAAAGTGTCTTATAACAGGGGTTGTTATTGAAAAGGAAAGCAACAAGACTATTGAATATGCGACCATTGCATTATACAATCAAACTAACAACAAGCTAGTTACAGGTAGTATCAGTAATATTAAAGGAATTTTCAAAATAGAGAACATTAATTCAGGAATATATTATATTCAATTAAGTTTTATAGGTTTTAGGGATAAAAAAATCAGTAATATTAAAATTACTGATAATCTAAAAACAATAGATCTGGGAATTATATCTTTAGAACATTCAAAAAATCAACTAGCAGAAATAAACATAATCACCGATAAAAAACCGATTAAGTATGCCATAGATAAAAAACTTATATCTGTAAGTAATCATATCACTGCAAGCGGAGGAAATGCCATTGATATTCTAGAAAATGCCACATCTGTTGATGTTGACTTGGAAGGGAATATAAGCATACGAGGCAATTCTAATTTTACTGTTTTAGTTGATGGGAAACCAACAATTCTGGATGCATTCGAAATTTTGGAACAAACACCTGCAAATCAGATTGAAAATATCGAAATAATAACTAATCCTTCAGTTAAATATAATCCTGATGGCACAGGTGGAATAATAAACATAATAACTAAAACCACTATAGACAGAGGAATCAGCGGAATATTCAACTTTAATCTTGGCAATCAAGACAATAGAGGATCTGACATACTATTCAATTATAGAAAATCGGAATTAAATCTTTTTGCTGGATTGACAGCATCAAAGAAAGGAACAATTTCAGATGATTACACAAAAGATGAAAGATTTACGGATATTGGTACAAATACCATTATTTCAGAAGGCAGGTCGAGAAAACAGCTAATATCATATGATTTTAAAACAGGTATAGAGTATAAACTCAACAAGAAAGATATTATAGGATTAAATCTAAATCTCGGCATAAGAGATAAAAGTATATCTACAAATCTAATCTATAATAAAAATATTATTAATGAAACTCAGACTATAAATAGCTTAAGTATTGATAATTGGAAAAAAGACAGTAAATATATAAACGCATCTCTTAGCTATTTGAAAAAGTTCAACAAAAACAAGTGGTCTACACATATTAGTTATGGGAATAATGATAGTAGTGAAAAGTCCGAGAATAAAGAAAGTATTAATAATAATATTATAGATGCCAAAATAGCAAAAGAATTTGGTCCAGGAAGAAAACTTGAAATTCAATCAGATTTAGAACTAAACATATTCGATACAAAAAAATTAGAATTAGGCTATCAGGCAAGTTTAAGAAAAAACACCGATGAGACACGAAATTTAGAATATATCGATAATGTTTATATTGAGAATCTACGATTTAGACATAAGATAGATTATTCCAAAGATATCCATGCTATTTATGGAATTATTTCAGAAAAACGAAATAAATTCAACTATCAAATTGGATTTAGAACAGAATACACTAAAAGGAAAATCGAATTTGCAGGAGAAAACACAAAATTCAACTCAACAAAAATAGACTTTTTTCCTAGTTTGCATAGTTCCTATAATATCAGCGATAAAGAAGAAATAATAGCAAGCTATACCAAAAGAATCAATAGACCCAGAGGCTGGGAATTAGAGCCTTTCTTAACATGGGAAGATAGTTATAATGTAAAAAAGGGGAATCCTGATTTAAAACCAGAATATATTGATGCATATGAGCTAAACTTTGTAAAGAGAATTGGAAAACAAAACATATCCATAGAAACTTATTACATAAAAACAAATGACAAAATCGAAAAAATAAAATCCCCTTACGACACTAATATTATGATGAATACCACAAGCAATATAGGGAAAGAACATTCATATGGAATTGAACTGGGTTTAAATATTAATATTGGGAGAAAAATAAAAAACAATCTAATCACAAATCTTTATAAATACAAGGTAAATGGCAACTATAATACTATTGATTCCGATGGCAATGATATAAATCATAAAATTACAAACGAGAGTAATAACTGGGGCATAAAAAATAATCTAAGCTTTATTATCAATAAAAACAATAGAATTCAGTTTAACAGTATCTTTAAATCTAAAACAAAATGGGCACAAGGAGAAAGAAAAGCTTATTTTATAAACTCAGCAGCATATAGAAGACTATTTTTCAATGGTAAACTGACAGCAAACCTTCAAATAAAAGATATTTTTGGAACAGGAAAACAAGAAAGTATATCCGAATATATAACATATAAAAATTATTCTAAAATAGATTTTAAAAATCCTAAAATTAAGCTAAATTTGAGTTTTAAGTTAAATAAACTCAAAAAGATTCAAAATGATTCGAAAAATAATATTGACGATTTTGAAATTTAATAAACCATCTGTCAAATGCATCATCAGACCTCCAAGGCGATTTCATCGCCGATTAAAAAATAAATCTTATAAACTTCAATTAAACAATATAAAATTAAGGCTTACAACTTAAGTTTTCAATACAAAAAAATAAATACGACTAAACTATCTAAAAATCAAGATGCTATTTTACTTTCTAATAATTGTATTTTGGTTTTGAGAGCGGCGTTGAAAACGCCTAGTGTCAATGCTGAAAACGTCAAGCAATCTATATTTAAATATATTAACCACAAGCAAACAATACCTTTATTATATATCAGCATTTACAAGCAGATCAACATGCTTTTTTTCAACAAATAAAGAAAACAAAATCGACGAAAATGGATATTTTTACAAGCGTGCCCCGCAAAATACAAAAGAATGAATTAGACTCTCTATTTATTGCTATATTCTTCAATGATATAGATTCGGTAATTGAATTCAAAAATAAATACCCAAAGAAATATGCATTAAAAAACGAATATTCATTTGAAGACAATATTAAATTCAAGCTAACAGATTTAACAGTATTAAACTATAATATTTGGTGCAAATACAATAATATTTATGAAAACGATATCATTGCTATTGAGAATAAAATAAACAGTTTAAAGATGTTGGATTTTTGGAAAAACAACAATGAGGAAATTAATCTTGATAAAAAAATCCAATACAATGATTACTTCGAATACTTTTTATGCGATGATCCAAATGATAAGGAGAGTAATGAAGAAGTTGCATTTGAAAAAATATCAACTCTCATAGAAGATGGCTATAGAGAAATTGATTTAAGATTATATAACCGAATTGAATGTTTTGATTTCGATGGAGTAAAAAAACTACTTAGTAAAGGTGCTAAGCCGAATATCAATTTGTACGGTGTAGAAGGGGATAATGCATACTCCTGTTTACTTTATGAATATTCATACTTGATGACATGCAAAATAATCCCCACATTTGTTAATTTTAAAAATCACAAATACTGTCAAGAGTTTAATATTCCAAGGTTGTTTGGCAATTTATTAGGGCTGTCTGCCCACTCTGAAATGAATTGCTTACTTGAAAAATATATCTAAACTAAAATGCTGATATTGCTAAATCATATTTCAAATTAGACTTTAACGAATACATTTATTCTTATGATTACTACAAAGCATTATCATGCTAAGCATAATTATTTGAAAATAGTATAAGTTAAATATTAAAAACATCTGTTTATTTAATAATCTATTGGTTTTTAACCTCTTCAATTTCATTCACTAGAATTCAAAATCATTATATCAAAGCAAATCAATTGATTTACTATGATGTAATGATTTCACTTAACAAACATTTTATAAACCACATATGTATTATCATAATTAATTTTCACAAAATAAAAGCCAGAAATTAAATCTGCTTTTATATCTGCTTTTGAATCATTTACCTGTTGTGACACAATTAGCATCGCATTTAGAGAGAGAATCTCGACAGATTTGATAATCTTACTATAGGAGAATACCGTAAATTTTCCTTCATTGACAGTTGGATAAAGTAAAACTTCATTCAAATGATTAAATTTCATTAAAGCTTGAGGGCATTTTAATACAATTTGCTTTTGATCACTTTCGTATTTTCCATCACTTAGCTTGATTTTGTAAAGATAATTACCAGAATTATAAAAGTATTTATAATCACTTATCCTCAACTCACCTGTTGAACTGTCTAAGTTTAAAGCTCCATTTGAGTTGCCTTCGATTATCTTCCAGTCATAAGTCTGTGAATCAACATCTTTATCTGCATCATATGATTTCAAAACTCCAATCAAATCATTATTCTTCAATTTAGAATTCAATATAATTGTATCTGTAAGAATTATCGGTGGATTATCATTAATGTCAACTAATTTAATATTTATATTGACTGGACTCGAATCTATAAAACCATCGTTGGCTATTATGGCTAGATTATATTTTTGTTTTTGTTCATAATCGATATTTGACCCTAATTTGACATAAATAGTTTCCCCTTTCAGCTCAAAAATATCTGATTCAAATGCTAAACGAATATTTACTTTATCTGATTCTGAATCATAATATTTTACTTCTCCAATTATTCGTGTGTTTTCTTCAACTATAAATTCATCTGTCCTTATTTCGGGAGCAGAATTAGTATTTACAAAAATTACTTTTAAACTATGATATATTGGCACGTTCAAACCATCTAATATTAATAACTTAATTGGAAATTCATTTAAACGTATCATTGACACATCTTCTTTCCAAAACAATATATTTTCAGATAATTCAAAATATTCATCCCCTTCAGTCAAAACAATACTAAACTCTTCATCCTCTGGATCTCGACATTCTATCTCTCCTATCTTGCCTTTATTTGAATATGAATATAATTCTTTGGTTAGCACCTCTACTGGTTCATTAACATCTATAACATTAAGCTCCACTTCCACTGCTTCGGATTCAACTATCCCATCATATGCTCTCATCCTGATAATATAGAATTGCTGCTCTTCATAATCTAATGAATTAATATTTCTGAGCTTTAAATAAGAACCTTCTAAATAAAATATTTCTGATGACTGCTCTAAAATAAGATTTAAATTATCTCCATCTGGATCGTCACATTCAATAATTCCGGCAATAAGCGAATTCTCCTGAACATTTAATTCTCGAGTTAATATTTTTGGTTTTTCATTGACATCTCCAATCTCAATCGTTATTTCTACCTTCCCCGTACTCAACTTACCATCTGTTAACAATAAATTTAAAATATATTCTGATTGCTTTTCATAATCTAAGTTTTGACCTGATTTTAACTGCAATTTATTTTCAACTATTTCAAAAATTTCAGATTCTCCAGAAATTGATAAACTTAATTCATTGTTCAAAGGATTCAATTCTCCAATTATATCTGGATCACTAAATTCAACAACAGGCAGTATATTTGTATTTTCATCTACTCTTAAAGTCTGAGGCAATAATACAGGGGATTCATTTATATTTTCAATCTCAATTCTTATTTCTTTTTCCTCAGAATATAGTGCTCCATCAAATGCTTTTACTTTTATTATGTATTCAGAAGTTTTTTCATAATCAAATTTTTCATAGGAATAACCAACTAATAAATCATCAACTATATAAAATACATCAGAACTACCAACTATTTCGAAAGTACATTCATCAGTTTCTGGATCACTATATTTTAACTTTGATATAAATACCTGATTCTCAAAAACAGAAATCTCATCAGTTATAATACTAGGCGCTTCATTTATATTTTCAAGTTCAATTTTTATTTCCACCTCTCCCGTACTCAACTTACCATCAGTTAACAATAAGTTTAAACTATATTCTGATTTCTTTTCATAATCTAAGCTTTGACCTGATTTTAACTGTAATTTATTTTCTACTATTTCAAACACTTCAGATTTTCCTGAAATTGACAAACTTAGTTCATTGTTCAAAGGATTCAATTCTCCAATTATATCTGGATCAAAATAAAAAACTTCTGGTATGATTTCAACACCTTCTTCTGCTTTAATGGATTGTTCTGGAAGTATTGGAAATTCATTAACATTATAGATATTAATTAAAACAACTTCCAAAAAGGAGTATTTATTCTCCACAAAAACTCTAAGCTTTAGAGGGATACCAGTCTCAACTTCAAAATCAAGCACCTTGTCTGATTTTGCATATAATTTACCATCTTGTATAAAAAAACTATCTTTACGATTCAATAATTCAACATTATATTCAAATAATCCTGTCACATTAATTTCACCAAGATCAATAGATTTTTCTGCAACATAAAACTCCGAAACTTTAATCTCAGGAGAGTCTTTTCTCATTACATTAATATTCAAACTATTGCTTTCAAAACTAGCTGAATATTCATCCGAAATCTTGTAATTTATTATATTAAAAGAAACATTATCACAAGTGTATTTTAATTTATCAATATCTGTAATTGCAATTTCACGTAAATTTGAGGTAGATGTACCCTCTTCTAAAAAACGTTCACCATCATCGAAATTATCATTGTCATTATCATCAATCCAAAGCCTACCTTTACCAGATATTCCCTCAAATATTACACTTAAAACCTCATCTCCTCCTTCATCGAAAAATACCGATGCGATGTCACGTAAATGTAATACTTCAAACTCATTTATATTAAAAAACAAGGGATCTAAAACAACAGGAGGGCAATTGAAATTTTCCTCATTTATGCCATAATCATGTATATCAAATTTATCATCAAGTAATTTTTGTCTAGCTGCTTCTGACTTTAAAGTATAGAAACTACTTGAATTAAATTCTACAGCTGACAAATTCAGTTGGGATAATTTAATAAGTAAATTATCATAATTTTTTGAAGAAAAACTATAAGCGCATTTTATTAAATCTTCAACATCAACATACCTATTAAAATTCCAGTTACTGATGTTCTGATTGAAACTTATAGAATTATCGAATACACCTTTCATATACAAAACACTGCTAACATCCCAATTTTCGATATTGGAATTAAATTTATTTGTTCTATGAAACATACCAATCATAGAAATTATTTTTTTTGTATTCCACTTATTCAATTCTGAATCAAAGTCTTTAGCACCAGCAAACATATAACTCGTGTTTTGCACCTTAGAAACATCCCAACTATTAAGATTACAATTAAATACATCACATTTATAAAATACCGATTGCATATTTTTAACATTTCCAACATCCCATTTACTCAAGTCAGAATTAAATTTACGGCAATTAGCAAACATATATTTAAGATTGGTCACTTTTGAAACATCCCAATCACTAAGATCAGATGTAAAATTTTCACAGCCTGAAAACATCCCGGACATATCTACCACTCTAGAAACATCCCAATCGCCTAAGTTAGATTCCAATAGCCTACAATTAGCAAACATCCCTGACATGTCAGTAATATTGGAGGTATCCCAAGCTCTAAGGTCAGAATTAAATTTATTACAGTATAGAAACATAAGCTTGGTAGAAGTTACATTTCCTGTTTTCCATGATGATAAATCTTGATTAAAACTAATACAATATGCAAATGCCCTAGACATATCATTAACTTTAGACACATCCCATTTCGAAATATTTCCATTAAAATTTACACAATTTTCAAAAACAGAACCAAAATCGTAAACCTCTAATAAATCAGGAACATCAGAAGCAGTAATCTCTTTTAAGTTGACACAATTACAAAATGCGTTCTTCATGCTCTTCCATTCAATAGCGCCCCATTGTAAAACATCTATTAATTGAGTGTTCGTTTGTTCAGGATTATTATATATCGCAGGAAAATAACCTGTTATCCAAACTTCTTTTTCTCCAGCTTCAGTATATTCATGTGTGATACTATTTGCAACAATATTAGCCTCTTCAAATACCGACCGACTATCTGATGCATTCCAATTAATCTGGAAATTATATTTTCCATCGTAGTCTGGATTCAAACAAATTTTCAAAGTCAAATTATCCTCACTTATATTATACTTTAACTTCAAATATTTCGAATCATCCGAAGTTTCAGAACCTATCTCAGACCTAACTGTTAGAACATAAAGAAAGCAACAAACAACTAATAGAAATCTTCTCATAGCTATGATGGTTTATAAACTATTACTACTTTAAAAAACAATAAATCGAAAGTTGTTTGTTGCTGTGAATTCTTAACATAACTAATCTAAGCTAGTTCAGAATGAAGATAAGTTAGCATTTTTCGCGCAAACAAAATAAATCTAATTTCATCTTATTATTTAACGTACTCATGGATATACTGAACTATAAGGTATATCAAATCCTATTTTATTTGAATTGTAATTTATGAAATAGAATTTTCGTATATATATTTTAACTTATATTATATGATAAAGGAAAGTAGTTTGGGCAAAAAAAGGTTCACTCCTAGTGGGGTGAACCTTTATATATTGTGGTTTTAAATTTAAAACTACAGATTAATTTTCAGTAAGAATATTTGAATCATATTCAACTTCAAATCTAAGTTTATGCTTAGCTTCCTCTTGAGCTAGCATTTCAAGAACAGCCTTGGCCTTTTCATCCTTAGCTGCTTTAGCCAAATCCGAATACAATCTAAAAGCTGACTTTTCTTTTTTCATAGCAAGAGTAAGCGCCTCCTGATATGAAAAACTTTCTTTATTTGCGTCAACATCAACTAAGTAGTCAGCTATTTTTAAATCTGCCACTTTCTCAGATGTAAACACAAAATTTTCATTTGCTTTTATAGATTCGAGCTTAGCCTTATGTGCAAGCTCTTCGAGAGCATATTGATGAAAACAATCTTTAATTTCTGGTTGAGAAACTTTATCTGCTAAATCATTATAAAAATCAGCAGCTTTTTGTTCTTCATTAATAGCAAAATCTAAAATATCATTAAGTGAATTAAATTCTTTCATAAGCATTATTTTATTGATTTATAAAAATTAAGCTAGTATTCTTCAGAAATGAAGAATTCGATTAACTAATCAACATAATGATAGCAATATTTTATGAAAATTCCTAATTTATTATTTATTCTCTTGAAGATATTTATCCATACTAGCAGCAG
The DNA here is from genome assembly GCA_025210485.1 of Marinifilaceae bacterium. Classification (GTDB taxonomy): domain Bacteria; phylum Bacteroidota; class Bacteroidia; order Bacteroidales; family Marinifilaceae; genus JAOARN01. Next base: position 10,405 of record JAOARN010000077.1, read on the forward strand.
CTTTTCTACCATCACCCATTGCTAGAATAACAGTTGCACCACCGCGTACGATATCACCACCAGCGAACATTTCAGGTAAAGAAGACTGCATTTCACCTTCCTTAACAATAATAGTTCCCCATTTCGAAACATCCAATCCTTCAACAGAACTTGGAATAAGTGGATTTGGAGATACACCAATAGCAACAACTACAACAGTAGCATCGATATTGTACTCCGAACCTTCAACTGGGATTGGTCTACGGCGACCTGAAGCATCTGGCTCTCCTAATTCCATTTTTTGAACACGTACTTGCTTAACTCTTCCTTCTTCGTCAGCAATATATTCAATAGGATTAGTTAAGTTCAAGAATTCAACACCTTCATGTTTTGCATGATGAACCTCTTCAACACGAGCAGGCATTTCCTCTTCAGAACGACGGTAAACAATATATGCATTTTCAGCACCTAAACGTTTAGCAGTACGTACAGAGTCCATAGCAGTGTTACCACCACCTACAACTACAACATTTTTACCACGTAAAACTGGAGTATCAGCATCTTCTGAGTCTGCACCCATTAAGTTCACACGAGTTAAATATTCATTTGATGATAAAATACCATTATAGTTTTCACCAGGGATATTCATAAAGTTTGGAAGACCAGCACCTGAAGCCACATAGAATGCTTCAAATCCATCAGCTTTCAAATCATCGATAGAAGCAGTCTGTCCAACAATAAAGTTTGTAATAAACTCAACTCCCATTGACTTTAAGTTATTGATTTCAACATCAACAACAGCATTAGGTAATCTAAATTCAGGAATACCATATTTTAAAACTCCACCTATTTCATGTAAAGCTTCAAAAACAGTAACGCTATAACCTTTTTTAGCCATATCTCCAGCAAAAGATAAACCAGAAGGGCCTGAACCAATTACTGCAACTTTTATTCCGTTTGCTTCAGCAACTTCTGGAACAGAAACTTTTCCAGATTCTCTTTCATAATCAGCTGCAAATCTTTCAAGATAACCAATAGCAACAGGCTTAAGGTTTAATTTCTCAGCATAGAAACATTTAGATTCACACTGAACTTCCTGTGGACATACTCTACCACAAACAGCAGGTAAAGCAGAAGTTTCTTTTAATGTAGCAGCAGCTTCACCAAATTCACCTCTTTCAATATTCTTAACAAATTTAGGAATATTAATACTTACAGGACATCCCTCCATACAAGTAGGATTAGCACAATCCATACAACGAGAAGCCTCTAATCTTGCTTGCTCTTCATTAAGACCAAGATTTACTTCAATTCTTTGAGATTTAACACGTTCAGCAGGATCAGTTTCATCCATTTGAACTCTAGTAATTGCCATGCGCTCTTTTGCTTTCATTCCTTTTTGAAGCTCAACTCTCCATGGCTTTTTTCTTTCTTCTTTTATATATTCAATATAATCTTCTGTGCGTATCATAATGTTTAAAATTCTAAGGTAGTTAGTCTTTAAAAACTATATTTACTAGGATTATGGTTTTAACAAATTTTATTGCTAACCAAAATCATGAATTTTTAAATTAAAATTCAATTAGTTTTTTGAAGAATTTAATTTATCTTCTTCCTCTTTTTTATATCCACCAAGTCTTGACATCATTTCTTCGAAATCGATCTCATGTGCATCAAATTCTGGTCCATCGACACAAGTAAACTTAGTTTTACCACCTACAGTTACTCTACAAGCACCACACATTCCAGTACCATCAACCATAATTGAATTCAAACTCGCCATGGTTGGGATTTCGTGTTTTTTAGTTAATTGAGCACAGAATTTCATCATAATAGCAGGACCAATTGTTATACACTCATCAACTTTCTCTGAGTTTATAACTTTTTCCATACCCTCTGTGATAAGTCCTTTTTCTCCATAAGAACCATCATCAGTCATTATAATTAATTCGTCAGAATGCTCACGCATTTCTTTTTCAAGAATTAACAATTCTTTAGAACGTGCAGCTAAAACGGTAATTACTCTATTGCCCGCTTTTTTGTAAGCTTCTACAATTGGAAATAAAGGCGCTACGCCTACTCCACCTCCACAACATAAAACTGTACCAACTTTATGGATATTAGTTGGTTTACCTAGAGGTCCTACTAAATCAGTGATTGAATCACCAACATTTAAGTCACATAACTTAGATGATGACACACCCATTTTCTGAACAACCAAAGTAATTGTTCCTTTATCTTTATCAGCAGTTGCAATAGTTAGAGGGATTCTTTCTCCCATTTTTCCAACTTTTGCGATAATAAAGTTACCTGGCTTTCTTGACTTAGCAATTAAAGGTGCCTCGACCTCTATTTTTACAATTCTTTCGGAAAGATTTTCTTTTCCAACAATTTTATTCATTATTAAAAAATAATTTATTAAGATAATTTCATAATACCTCTTTGGAATTACAAAATTCTTATGATTTCAAATTCTAAAATTAAAAAACTTCAATCAAGAGTCTTTTCTTTTTATTGTAATAGTATATAAAATCTGATCAGTTTATCCGATTCAGAAACTAAATAAATACAGGACAAAGATATATTTTTTGTTGTTACTAAGTTTTTAGACAGTATCTAAATTAGATATACTCAAAACTGCTTTTTAACATTTAAATATCTTAAAAACATAACAATTCTCATCTTTTTACATGTTTTGAGCTTAAAAACATAATAAAAAAAAGAAATTATTCTTTTCATAAAGTTCAAATATATTAAAAACACAATATTAAATATTTTAAATTCACTAAAACAAAAACTAAATTATTCATTTCAACCACAGGTTTTGAAACTAAAAAAACCACTTAAAAATATTTTTGTTAAAGAAGCCAAATTTATGACAACATCCATTAATCTATTTATCAAAACACTAGCTCCTTTATAATTTTCACTTCACAAATAAAGCATACTAATATCCAAAACATCACTTTGTCAATAAAACTTAAATCAAACAAAAAAAAACAATATCTCAAACACTGCAATACAAGCAATTAAAGCAAACTAACAGACCTTAAACTAAATTCTTTTGAAAACATAAAATGAGCAGACAGATAAATAAAGCTAGAAACAAATAAAAATATTTTAGTTTGATAATAACAAAATTGAATATAAATTTATATTAAATATAATTATCAATTTTATAATTTGACATGAGCGAGAAAACAAAAAAAATCGAATCAAGACTTGAAGATTTTGGATACCCGTCCTTTTTAACAGATGGATTAAAAGAGAACGAGTATGTTTTTTACGAAAATAAGGTTTTTGATCATAAAGGAAAACTTTCAGCAGAATACAACTACAATTTCCTAAGACATCAAATTCATCATATGGTAAACTTCGACAACGAAGTTGCATTTGTTGAACATAACAACAACATAGCCTTAATGAATATCGATGGGGAAATTCTAATTGACCAAATTGAAGACATTGATGAAGTGTGGATTAACCACACATACATTGCTGTTCAGAAAGAAGGTAAATGGGGAGTTATAAATAATAGAGGGGAAGTAATTGTGGATTTTATTTTTACAGATATACACTGGCAACATGAAATCAGCGATTACTGCAGAAACTACAGAGTTCTTTACATTGAGGATAATGGCGTAAAAAAACAAGCTCTTTTTGCATTTACAGGAAAACTAGTATTAAAGCCAGAATTTAAAGAAATTAAAATTGATTACGAATACGACAGCTTTACAACTAATACTGAACGCACTGCTGCATTCTACAATGATAGAATCATTGGAGTGAAATTAAATGGGGAAAAAACAACAGTTACACACAAGGACAAAATAATAGGAAAATTGCAAATCAAACCAAGATAAACCTTTTTAATTAATTAAGAAATGAAACCATAATAAATCAATCTACTTTTTCAATAAAGAAAACTTTCCATCAAAAAAAGAGAACATTCTGATAGTATTTTTTATAACAATCTGATGTTTATTTTTTCTTAATCTTCCACCTATTACAAATAGGGTAATTAAAAAAATTCCCAAATTGACATGTTCAAGCAAAATGCTAATAGATTATACAAAACACTATAAGGCATTTGCAAGTTAGTGCTAAATTAGAAATTTAGAACATTAAACAAACACCGCCAAATCTGCGATTTGACGAAAATAATATAAACGACAAAGCGGTAACAAATCGCATATTTGGCTAAGTGCAAAACTCAGAGCTCATCTCTTTTATTTTGCCCAAGCCTCATAGCGCTGTCCATTGTCGGTAATTAATTTGCAAAATTTAAATTCATTAGACTTGTAAAGATAGTATGTCAGATTATGAAGTTGAAAAATGTCAGAAATTTTCATTTAATGGATTTACTATGGATGATGTATTTAGAGAAGCAATTAAATCTGAAAATGTTGAATTAACACAAAATGTGATATTTGATGAGTTTTGGATGACATATTGATAAACTCCCGACAATATGCGATAGCTTTTTATAAAAAATTTGTTAAATATCTTGCTTTAATAAAAAATTAGAATACCTTTGTTCGCATATTTACGAACAGAAAACAAGGAGTTACTTCTCTTATTATATTTTAATTATACAAGCTATATGTTTAAAGTTCGTATTTTAACGAATAATAATTTAAAATAAAAAATTATGGATATTAAAGTATTAGGAACAGGATGTTCAAAATGCAAGACAGTAGAAAAAAATGTAACTGAAGCCGTTGCAGAGTTGAAAATCGAAGCTACAGTAACTAAAGTTGAAGATATCATGGAAATAATGGAATACAATGTAATGAAAACTCCAGCTGTAGTGGTTAATGGCGAAGTTGTTTCAACAGGAAGAATTCCATCTGTATCTGATATTAAATCTTTATTAACAAAATAAACAAACCCAAGAAAATGAAAAAATTTCTAAGTACTATTTGCATAATTACTGTTATTGGACTATTAAGTGTTTCGGCTCAATGCTGCTCTAGCTGCAGTTCAAGCAAAACTGAAACTACAACAAAACTTTCAAGTGCTAAAAATAAAATTGAAGTTTACTACTTTCATGCAACTCGTCGATGCGCAACCTGTAAAGCTGTAGAATCTGTATCTGCAGAAACAATAAAAAACTTAAAGGACAAGCAAATCGTTTTTAAATCAATCAACAGAGAAACAGAAAGAAATAATCCTTTGATTAAAAAGTTTAAAATTAGCGGTCAGACTTTAATTATTGTAGGGAAATCTAAATCAGTAAATCTTACAAATTTTGCGTTTATGAATGCAAGAACAAAACCTGAAAAACTAAAAGCAAAAATTCAAAAAACTATAAAAACACTACTATAGCAAAATGGAATTTCTTCAGAATATATTGGAAAACTCACAATTTCCGATTCTTACTGCTTTTATTCTTGGACTTATGACTTCCATAAGTCCATGTCCTCTGGCTACCAATATAACAGCAGTTGGCTTCATAAGCAAAGACATAACCAGCCAGAGAAAAGTATTCTTAAATGCTCTTATATATACTGCAGGCCGAGCTATATCATATACCCTCATTGGTTTAATATTTTACTTTGGAGCAAGCCAGTTTGAATTTAAAGATATACTTCAAACTTGGGGAGAAAAAATACTTGGTCCCTTGCTTATAATAATTGGTGTTTTTATGTTAGATTTAATAAAGATAAATATTCCAGGATTAGGATTCTTATCTCAAAAAATGAATAATGATTCAAAAAAAGGATTTTGGGGAGTTCTTCTACTGGGTATTGTTTTTGCTCTAGCATTTTGCCCTTATAGTGGTGTGCTATACTTTGGTATGCTCATTCCTATAACAATATCAAGCGCCAATGGTCTATATTTGCCAATAGTATTCGCTATAGCGACTGGCATACCTGTAATAATCTTCGCATGGATTATTGCTTTTAGTGTTGGTTCGGTTGGAAATATATACAATAAATTAAAGAATTTTGAATTCTGGTTTAGACGTATTATTGCTGCAATATTCATTATTGTGGGTGTATATTATATTTTCACCACCTTACTGTAAATAAAAAAGTTTAGACTCCCTATCTACAAATAAGTTATTAATTTCCTAGCTCGCTTGATTGTTTAACTGTATATTTTTTTACTAGGACTTTATGAATAATATTAGTGTTTGAAATATACATATATAAAAAAACACTATTTCATAAACAATTTATTCAACCATCAGGCTATATAAGTTTTTAAAGACATGGAAAATAAAAAAACAAATTATAAATATCTTGCGATAGTACTACTTGTACTTTCCTCATTAATCACAATCTATCACTTCCTACCAAGCTTGATTGATAGTTTCACCTACGAACTTCTTAATCTAAAGAAAGATTCACATATAGGTCAAGCAATTAACTTTTTCTTTTATGACACTATCAAGATACTGATACTACTATTTGTAATAAGTAGTTTAATGGGAGTTGTCAATGCATATTTTCCTGTAGATAGATTAAGAGTGTATCTCACAACAAAAAAGCTTTATGGTTTAGAATATTTCTTTGCATCTTTTTTTGGAGCCGTAACTCCTTTTTGCTCATGCTCTTCTATCCCATTATTTATTGGTTTCGTAAAGGGGGGTATTCCTTTAGGAGTAACCTTCGCCTACCTAATAACATCTCCGCTCGTGAATGAAGTGGCGGTTGCAATGTTTCTAGGCTTATTTGGCATCAAAGCTACTTTAATATACACTATTAGCGGTATACTACTAGGAATGATAGGTGGATTTATTCTTGGGAAACTGAAATTGGAAGTACACTTAACCGATTGGGTTAAGCAAGTTCAACAAAACTCAATGGATACAAACGAAGAGTGGACTAGCGAAAAAACTCCATTTATCGAAAGATTACCAACAATTGTAAAAGATGGCTGGGATATAGTTAGGAAAGTATTATTATTCGTAATAATAGGTATAGCTATTGGTGCAATCATGCACGGTTATGTTCCAGAGGATTTCTTTACAGAATATCTATCCAAAGACAAATGGTATGGAGTGCCACTAGCTGTTATATTAGCAGTACCAATGTATGCCAATGCAGCAGGAATAGTGCCTGTAATACAAGTATTTGTTGCAAAAGGAGTACCACTAGGTACAGCCATAGCATTTATGATGGCTGTAGTAGGTCTGTCTCTTCCAGAAGCAACTTTACTAACCAAGGTTATGAAATGGAAATTAATTGCAATTTTCTTTTCTACTATTACAATTTTTATTATTATTTTAGGTTACCTGTTCAATATCATTCTTTAACCAACGTATAATACCGATTGTATAAACACACATCTATTATTATAATAAAACCCAAAACAGTTTTTTCAGTAAAATGAAATTTGTTTTGGGTTATTTTATGATACAGGTATTCCGTTTTTTCAGACAAATATAATTCAAGACTTTATTTACAAGAAAGAGCTTCGAATTTGCACCTAAACTATCCCTCCTATTATATAGTCTTTTTATTTTTTATAGAGATTATTCATAAATGTGAAAATTAGAGTAGAAAAATACTCCAATACAAAGCAAAAAAATACAGATGAGTCCTTCTAAAAGTCTATCTTAAGGGTAAGCAAATCAACCGACACATTCCAACACAAGTTTTTTTTGCTAAAATTCTACAAAAAACCAATCCAAACAGTCTTTACCTACAAACAACTCAGAGTCTACACAATACAGTAAACTTAGACTTTTATATTGACCAAAGTACAATAATTAAGAAATTATCTCGTATAATTACAGATACACTTATTGAAAATAATTTAGATATTATCATTAGATTTGACCTAAATTATAAAAAATATACTACACATAAAACAATATGATTAAGAGAATACTACTTACATTTGCTGTTATTTTTTGTTTTCTAATAACAACTGCTCAAGACAAAACTAAATTAACAATAGGTAAACTTCTTTACAAGCAATCCCTACTCACATTAAAATCCAGAATAAACGGACCAATGAAAGTAGAGAACAAATATGTAGAATACGAAGTTGATTATGGATGGTCGAATAGTGCCAATCTTTTTCTACCTCTTAGTGTTAAGCATCCAAAATTTAAATTATTATCAAATATAAACTACTACCATGAATTCTATAGTTTCAAGAATATCAAACCAAAAATAATAAGCCCTGAAAACTACCCAATGCCATCAGATCGAACATTAGAAGCCAGAAAAATGCTGATTTCTCTTAAGTCTGTAAATATATTAAATCTCTTTAATCGTACCGTAGTTTTAACTTCATCCCTAAACACATACTCGAACTCAGATATAAAGTTCAAAAAAATATCAGGAATGATGATAATAACTATACCTCGAAAAAAACAAACTCCTAATACAAGCTTTAATTGGGGATTAATTAATTTATTAAGAGAAAATGGTGAGTTTCTGCCTATACCAATGATTTCTTATGCAAAATTATATAAAAACAAGCTACTACTAAATGCTGTTTTTCCTTATAAATTATCATTAAATAAAATTTACAATGAAGATTTCAATATTGGGATAGGCACAACAATTGGAGCCGAATGGCCTATGGTAGATTTAAGAAGCGCAGATGGTTTTGGCTCTAATGGCGATATCATACTAAACGATGTGGCATGTGACACAGGTATTAATCTTGAAAAAAGACTTAATAAGTATTTTGTTCTATCGGCTGAAACAGGTATACGAACTGTGTTTCAGTCAGAAATACAAGATGAGAACAAACACAAAATAGCAAAAAATGACAATTATAATAATCTATATTTTAGCCTTAGTTTAATGCTACGAATAAAGAAATAAAATCAAAAAAAAGGAGTATTGTTGAAATACTCCTTTTTTTGATGCTTAATTCATTAAAACAAATCAGCTATTTTCTTTTTAATTTCCTCTTTGTCTTCATTAATATCGAAAACAACTGAAGGTTCTAAGTAAAGTATCTTTTCTTTATTTTCGTTTTTCATTTTCTCTTCACCTCCACCAGTAATATTAAGCATAATAATAGCATCCCTATCTTCAAGCTTATTATTTGCATAATCAATCAAACTAGCAGTTGCTACAGCAGCAGCAGGATGAATATCTATACCTTCGGTTTTTTCAAAAAGTTTACCAGCCACCAATGCTTCTTGATTGGTTGCCTTAAGAACATCACCTTTCGAATCTTTTATTGCATCGTACATTCCGCCGGGAATAGAGTATGGAGGTTTTCTATTTGACAGCACCTTAGCATCAATTTCCTCAACTTGTTTTCTAGCCTTATCATCATCCAATGGTAATAAGTCTCTTGAATCTTGTTTCCATGCATCAAACATAGGCAAGAATGGAGTGTTTTGAGAAACCATCAGCTTCATTTTATTATCCCCAAATCTACCATCTTCAATAAATCTTTGATTAGCTTCCCATGCAGCAATTGCACCTGTTCCACTCCCTACCGCTTGGAAATAATAATCTGGAATTCTACCAATTTCATTAACTGCCGAAAGCACAGTTGTACCCATTCCATCGCGACGGGCAATATTTTTTGCCCCACCTTCAGCAATAAAATTTTCAAGCTCACATGCAATATTAGACAAGTGAATTGCATCAAAATAATCGCTACCCGATTTGGTGGCAATTAACTTAACATTTGAATTAATTTCCTCATCAAACCACAGAGCAGATAAATTATCCTCAGGCACACACAAGAGCAAAGGTATATTGTTATCAGAACATACACGAGCAAATGCTCTAGCTGTATTACCAGCCGAAGCCACAACTAGTATATTATTTGTAGAATCCAGTCGAGAACATACAGAATATGCTTCAGTCTCTTTAAAAGAACAAGTTCGAAATTTTGCATTTCGCTCGGGCCAATATCCGCTAAAACTAATATATAAATTTGACAGACCTAATTCCTTAGCAAGTCCTTCACTTTTATATGTAACAGTGGCAGATGATCCTTTTAAAAACTTTTTTACAGGCAGCCAATCAGAGAATCTAAAAATCCCATATGAGCTATCTTTAAAATCAATTTGTTTCTTTTGGTATATCGCTTTGATCAAACTAGGTTTATCAGAATTTGGATTATCTAAGGTCCAAGCTCCATCTTCGAATCTTTCTTTGGTATCAACAGATTCTAGTATGTAGTTTGTTGCTTCAATCGTTTTTGTCATTATAATAAGTTTTATTTTTCTCGATTAATAAATACTATAATTCAAGTGAACCATAGTATATCATAAAAAAGTGATTATGATATATATTATTGCTATGCGAATGTATATATTTTTTTAGCTTATTCCAATATCTAGAATAAGCATCTTTACATTACATAATCTTAGTAAGAATCAAAATATTTTCTGTATTCTGGGTAAAAGCATATCTGCGATCTAGTCTTTCGTTTACTATCCAGATAATTTCAGAATTAGAATTTTCAAGAACCCTCAACTCATCTTTTTCTATCAAGCTCATCTTTCTATCTATCATATAGTCGGATAATTTCTTTTTTCCTTTCATACCAAAAGGACAAAACAGATCACCTCTTTGCCACTTACGAAGTTTGAGCGGAAATTTCAGTTTATCTCTATCAATATATGCATATCTCTTATCCTTCACCAAGTTAAGCTCAGAGTATGATAGTACTTTATAGTCAAAATACTTACTTAGATCGGACATCTCAGAGATTAAAATATCATGGAAGTTTGAATTAAGTTTTTTCTTTGAAATTATAATAAATTCTCTATCAATAAGCACAGTGTAGCTAGCTGATAAAAACTGTTTCCCTGAATGTCCAAAAATTGATTCAGATATTTGCCTTGTATCTTTCGAATTAAATCCAAAATCTTTTAGTATTTCAAATAATAAACTTGAAATACCAGCCTTCTTTTTTAATTTATTAATATCAATTAGTAAATCTCCGTTGACTTGTGACAACAATTCGGTCTTTGACAATTCGATATACGCGGAATATATTTCTGCTATATCCTTAAAATGCAAGATATTATTTGACATTACATCCTTAAACCCAGAACTTAGTTCGGTCATTGCAGGAATAATATTATGTCTGATTTTATTTCTATGAAATTCTGTTGTTTTATTGGTTGAATCCTCTCTATACTCAAGATTATTGTGCTTTGCATACTTAAGAATATCTTCTCGTTTAAAACACAATAAAGGTCTAATAGTATTGTTCTCATTTTTGGGACTTATACCAGTAATGCCGTTTATTCCAGTTCCTCGTGCTAGATTAATAAAAACGGTTTCGATAGAATCATCAATGTGATGTCCCACGGCAAGATATTGACAAAAATATTCTTTCATTAATCCAGAAAACCAATCATACCTCAAATTTCTTGCAGCCATTTCGATTGAAATGGATTTTTGTTTTGCATATTCTTTTGTGTCAAATTCTTTTATTACAAATTCAAAAGAATATCCCTTGGCAAGATTCTCCACAAACAATGCGTCTTGATCCGACTCCTCAGCTCTAAGTTTAAAATTACAATGAGCAACTACACATTCAAGTTCAAGCTTATGCAATAAATCAAGCAAAACTACCGAATCTACGCCACCACTTACTCCAACAAGTAACTTCTCATCACGGAAAAAAAGATTATTATCATCAATATATTTTACAAATTTTCTTATCATACTATAATATTGAATTAATTGCCTTTAATTTTAACAAACATTCATCATATTCAGATTCAGGATCCGATTTGTAGGTAATTGCTCCTCCTGCCATAAAGGAAACTTGTTGTTTTGAAGAATTATACTGAATGCTTCTGATTATTACATTAAAGTCGAAATCCGAATTTGGGGAAATATAACCCACCGATCCCGAATATAATCCTCTCTTGGTTTTTTCATATTCTTCCATCAACTTCATTGAACTCAACTTAGGAGCACCAGTCATAGATCCCATCGGAAAAGTTTCCTTAATACAATCAACAAAATGATACTTATCCGAAAGTTGCGAACTAATGGTTGATATCATTTGATGAACTTGAGGAAAACTATATATCTGACATAATTCTTCGACTTTGACAGTTCCTTTTTTTGCGGTTTTTGACAAATCGTTTCGAACAAGATCCACAATCATAATATTCTCAGCCCGTTCCTTTTCACTAACTCTAAGCTTTTCTTTTATATCATTATCTTCCTGTGGATTAACTCCTCTTTTTGCAGTTCCTTTTATTGGTTGCGATATAATAAAATCATTTGTTTTTTGAATATATCTTTCAGGACTAGCACATAATAAATATCTATCCTCGAGTTTATAAAAACATGAAAATGGAGATGGTGAAACCTCAATCAGCTTGTTATAAACAGTGTATGGGTCTATAGAATTTTCTGCATAAAACTCCTGGCAAAAATTAGTTTCGTATATTTTTCCATCCTTTATATCTTGTTTTATCTTAGCTATTATTTCAAGATACTCATCCTTCGAAACAGTTTGTTTTACATCTATTCTAGAATCGTATTTTTTCGATTTCTGCTCCTTAATTTCGGATATCATTTTAAAAATTTGATCCTCTGTAAAATCCGATTCATAAAACTCTACATACAATTCATTTGATTCTAATCTTAGTAGAATTTCAGGAACAAAAAACAAGATCTCGGGAAAAGCAATTCGATCAGGATTACTAGATTCTATTTCCTCCAGTTGATTTTTCAAATCATATGCCAAATGACCAAACCACCAATCTTTGGTACCTGATATTGACTCTTTAATTTTATCAAAATGATTAGCCTCAGGCTTTACAATATGTTTTGCTCCAATACCAGCTAACAAATCATATTTGGAATATTTATCTTTGGATTCTCCATTTCTACAAGAATCAAGTATCGCAGCATAATCAACACCACTGCAATAGTATATTAATTTAGTTTTAAAATCTTTTATTTGATCAATTCTAAACTTTAGCATTTTTCTCATAGGGCAAAATTAGAATTATGATTTAAATATTCATAATTATTTTGAGCTAGGAAATTTTATTTTTAATAACTGAAGTTTCTGACCAAAATACACTCTAGTAATCAGAAACTTACTATCGTGGATATGTTCGTTTTTATATATTTTAAACCTGTATCTGATTACAAAGCAAAGACTTACAAGAAGATGTCGTTTTTTGTAGATTTCAAA
>JAOARN010000078.1 GCA_025210485.1 Marinifilaceae bacterium
ATATTGCAAACAATCAAAATACTCCAAATAAAAACAAAACTGATATTGAAGGAATTAATTCAAGTATATCCAATCTGGTAAATAATAACCTTGATGCGAATAAAGTAAACACTACAATACCTACTGATAATAATACAAAAGATGCTGAAGTGGCTAGCATTGGGGCTATTAAAGATCTTGTGAAAACCACTGATGATAAAGCTGAACAAAATAAATCAAATATTGCTTCAAATCTAAATCAAACAAATACGAACAAATCAGATATCGCTACTGCAAATACTAAGATTGGGGATAATACCAGCTTAGCTAATAAAAACAAATCGGATATCGCTAATAATTTAAATCTAGCTAATGCCAACAAAACAAATATTGCGACTAATTTAAGTCTAGTTAATACTAATAAAACAGATATTGCTAATCTGAAAACTGATAAACTCGATGCTAGTAAAGTTAATACTATAATTCCTGCTGATGATTCAAAAAATAGCGAAGCGGCTAATATTGGTGCAATAAAAACATATATAAGCAATAATATTTCTAACTACAATTCTGGAAAATATATTAATATTAATTCTTCCACAAAAACCATAGAAGTATTAACGACTAGCACTATTTCTGATACAGACAAAACAAATCTACCTACATGTAAAGCTGTCGCAGATTATGTTAGTTCAAATAATACATCATATTGGACAAAAAATGCAGAAAATGACCTTATTTATGATACTGGTTTGACAGGCAAAACAGTTGGAATTGACAAAACTACAGGGAATCTATATATTGGTTTAGGCTGGATAAACAACTCAGGTAAAGACAATTTCGGATTTTATTTCAATGGCAACTTTATAAACTTTAGAGGTACTTTAATGCCATACACCTATACAAAAACACAGCCGCCATCTGAGGATATTGGAAGATATGATTACCAACTAAGAAATGTTTTTAGCTCGAATATTGTTTCAGGTGATGACACAAACAAAGCAGACGAAAATTTAAGTCTAAAATCGGCAAAAGATGGAGCTGTAATAATAAAAAATGGAACCAGCAACACAGGTGTTACCAAGTTGGAGATAAAAGGTATAAACTCCACTTTTTCAACTAATATTATTCCTAACCAAACTAAAACACAAAATATTGGGGCTGCAGATAATAAATGGAATGAAATTCATACTGAAAATTTAAGTGCAACTAATATTATAAACACTAAATTGAACACTGCTTATGAAAAGGCAGAAGACGCTCTAGTACAGTCAAATAATAACAAAACAAATCTAAACAACAAAATAGATAAATCCGATGTTAATTCAAATATCCCATCTGATAATTCAAAAGATAACAAAATTGCTAATATCGGTGCTGTAAAATCATATGTTGCAAATAATTCCATTAGCATGAGCTTTCATAAAGGTATGATAATAGATTGGTATGGAAAAGCTAGTGAAGTTCCTCAGGGTTGGGCTATCTGCAATGGTCAAAATGGTACTCCTGACTTAAGTGGTGTTTTTATTAGAGCCGCCAGCTCTGCTAACGAAACCGCTGTACTTAACAGTACTAAATATGAGTATAAAACAGCCAAACCAAAAAATGACTTTACAACAAATAATATATCCAATCATACGCATAGCGTAAACCCACCAAGTACAAATACAAACTCGGAATCAAAACACACACATACGGGGAGTACAAATAAAACAGGGAGTCATAACCATTTAATTGGAGGAGACACGGCAACCGACGTGAAAGGCTCGAGCTCTTCCAGCGGTGATAGAGTTTTATATAATAGTGATGGTAAGGATAGTAATGAAAACACGGGGAATGCTGGTTCTCATTCACATACTGTTACTACAGGAGGTGGCAGTGCACACTATCATTCTGTAGATATAGGTTCATTCAATTCTGGAAGTGCAGGAGGTCATTCTCATTCTATTACAGGAGGCGGAGATTCCGAAACCGTACCAGTTCATAAATATTTATATAAAATAATGTATATAGGAAATTAGAAACAAAAAAATCCTCTAGGTCTTGATCTAGAGGATTTTTCTTGCTTTTTAAATTTGATTTATAATTTAATCAATATAAACACAAATTTTAATGAATGACTAGTGTTACTTTAGTTTTTATATTTATTATACAATAATTATTACACAATACTTATAATACCACAAGTACAATTCTCATACTAATAAGCATGCAAAGCACTACAAGTTATTTATCTAATTACAAAATATAAATTAAAAAAAATGTAACTTATTTTTTATTTTTTTCGTAGAACATACTAGAGTTTATCATAATGTAATCTTAGTAATAATTAAGAAATTTTAGTCATGTTCAGAATTAAAGCAAAGTTCTTCGGTACACTTTTATCTTTTATTCTTACCTCAAATTTTGCATTTGCGCAGGTTATTATCTCTGAAGAAGATGCAAAAAATAATGTAAATCAAAATTCAATTCTAGAAATTAGAAGTGAATCTAGAGGTGTTCTATTTCCCAAACTATCTTTTGATAAGATGGAAGAGCTAACTAAAATTTATACAGAAGCGGAAGATGGTATGATAGTATACTGTTTCGATGCAAAATATCCAGGACTATATATTTACGAATATGCAAAAGCTTCCTGGAAACTAATTTCAGAAGATGGTTCTGCAGAAGTCCAAATAGCACTAGACAAGGATCCAAATTTAATTTCTGACTCTGATAAACTAGCCCCTTCTGTTAAAGCTATCAAACAATATATTGAAACCGTTAGTTATATTGCTGGTAATTTTGTAAAAATCAACACAGACAATAATTCTATCAATATAATTGTGACTGATGTACTCGATATCAATAATAAAACAGCTATACCTTCGAGTAAGGCAATTGTTGAATATATTCAAAACAGCTTAAAGTCGAAAGTTGACAGCAATTTAATAATTGAAAATATTAATAGTGCCTCTAATGAGGATGACAAAAATATAGCTAA
>JAOARN010000079.1 GCA_025210485.1 Marinifilaceae bacterium
AAATTGAATGTAAGAATAATCGGTACTTGAATTAAAAACACCATTATCACCTGCATCAAGATGGGAAATAACTTTTTCAACAGTATGAGAACCATATTCCCTTTCGGCCATTTCGAGGAACTCTGTAAAAAAAATACCTTTCATCTATATCCACATATTTTTATTCAAAATCGGTATTATTAACAAAAAATGAATCGACATTAAATTTATGAAATTCAATTTATTGAATCAAATAGAAAGGCTTATTTTTTATGGTTTATCATTTAAAGATGAGCTTGATTTTGTTCCTTATTCTTTAGCTCCTCAAGCAGTTTTTGCATAGCAAGAAATTTTTGTTCGTAATCCCAACGCCCTTTGTCTTTATTATGAGCAACCTCATAAAATTTCACAGCTTGCTTGGGTTTTTCGGTAATTTCATAAATTTCGCCAGCATAGAAATATGGCTCTGCCTTGTCGGGATAATTAACCGAAGTATATGTTAAGAATTTAATTGCTTCATCATATTTTTCATTTTGCTTTAATTGCAAACACACACTTTCCAATAATGAATATGGTAATTTTTCTTTTCTGCCGTAATTAAGCATGATATCGCGTAAATAACTATTTGCACTTTTAATACCTCCTGCTGCCAAATCCTCAACAGACGGATATTTATAATCCTTAAAAATAATTTCCATCCCTCTCATTAAACTCTTTCTATACAAGCTGTAATGATCTTCATCAGGCATCCATTCATACTTCCACTTTAAATCGCCTGGTGCTTTCTGTTCCATAAGCTTGGTAATATCCTTACAGGCCTCAAGCATATTCTTTGCTTCTTTTGCAAAGCTTACAAACAAATGTTTTCTTATGCTTGAGTTTTCCGTTAAAAATTGATCCATATCATTTACCATAGCTGTATCGTTCCACCATAAAATCGGACTAAATGCCATAAATCGATCGAATAGCTCCGGCCTTGATATAAATGCGTGCATTACAAACAAACCACTATAGTTATGCCCTAACACCAAACGGCGGGAATTGCCTCTGTATTGTTTCGAAATAAAAGGGAAAATATCTGTTTCCAATGCTTTTAAAAAAGTATCGGCACCACCTCTTGTCGGAAATATTGTTTTATTTAGTACGGAATCAACCGGAGTCATATCTCTGAATCGATCAGTATTGGGAACTCCAACCACAACATGAGGGGGAATAAAGTGATTATCCATTAAAAAGCTTAAAACTTCAACTCCGGTACCAAAATTAGATTCAGCATCCAATAAGTAAATTACAGGATAACTAAAATATGTATTTTGAAATTCGCTCGGCAAAAGAATTTTCAACTCTCTTTTCTCTTTTAATACCGTTGAATATACACTCGTGCTAACAAGGTTTTTGGGATTTATTTTTGCAAATAAATTCCCTATGCAAAAAACAATAATTAATGTAGCAAATAAACTTCGCTTCATATGCAAAGGGGTTTTAAAATTATAGTAGCAGTAAAATACAATTATTTAGGATATCAAAAAAACAATCCTTTATTAACAAGTATTTTAACATGACTAACGTCGGGATATTATAAAGAAAAGCCGAACTCTCCTCACGAATTCGGCTTAACTCTTAATGTAATCTGTTTACTGCAAATACAAATCTAAACTCAATTCAAAATCATCATAAATTGTTTTGTCCCCTAAATTATCAAAAAAGCTGCCCGAGCCATATCGTACATTAAACTTACTACGATCAATTACTATTTTTCCACTAACATGTAAATCATCGCCATGATGATGCATATTTACATTAAAGCTTATTGGTTTTGTAATGCCTTTAATTGTAATGTTTCCGTGTACCTCATAATTGCCATTGCCTAAATTTTTCGCCTTAACAACTTCAAATTTAGATTCAGGATATTTTTCTACTCCAAAAAAGTCATCTGATTTTAGATGCCCTTCCAATTTGGCCCTATATCCTTCGTCTTTAATATCAGTACACACTATTGTAGACATGTTTACTACAAAACTTCCTTTTTCCAGTTTATCACCTTTAAACATCAAATTACCTTTCGATACTTTAATCGTTCCTGAGTGCTCACCAGTAACTTTTTTTCCTAACCACTCTACTTTACTTTTCTCGCTATTTAATTTTTTATTTCCTCCATCTGCATAAGCACTAATTGAAAAAACAAATGCCAATGTCATTAATAATGCAGTTTGTCTTAATATGGATTTTTTCATACTCACAGTTTTTATTAAGAAACCGTTTAAAATTTATTCTTCAGCGTTTTGTTTATATAAAGAAATGAATTCTAACTTCGATACATTCTAAAATAGAACCACTATAACCTACGGAGAGGGATTTCACCGTACGCATAAGCCTGGTTATTCTCCATTTTTCATCGATAAATAAACACTAAAAACAAATGTAAACTGTCTCTAAGTCATTAATATTTTTAACCTATTTGTTTTTATTCCAATTAAAAATAAGAAAATATCCAATAGAAACGGTCATAAATTCATGTTAAAGGCTTGTTAAAACTATTCATTAATAATGTAAAATTTGAGATCCTTATCTCATCTTTGAACATGCGAAATTATACTCAATACACATAGCTTTTCGGGTTTTTCGCTCTTTCTTTTTCCCTTTCCCTGCTTCAAAATTTTAAACCGTAGCTACGGCTATGCTTGAAAATTTTGACTTGATAAAGAAAAAAATAAATTCGCCAAAATTCCCGA
>JAOARN010000080.1 GCA_025210485.1 Marinifilaceae bacterium
AATATACTTCTTAAATCGAAAAATATCATCAGGTCGGTTTGCCTTTTGTATTTCTATCATTACAAATTCCTCTGTACCATCTTGTTTCTGGATAGTAGCATTAAAATCCATATGAAAAATTGTAACTACTTTATTTGATTTTGGATCCTCAATTTGTTCCGAATGAGAAATCGGTTCAAAATTTAAAGTAGTGATGTTCTCGTTCAGTAGAGTAGACAGAACAATCTTAGCACTTTCAATATCTTCCATCAAATATTTGAAAACTACATCGTAAATTGGATTTGGAATAAGCCAATAATCTTCTGATTTTATATCATTTTCCATAGAGCTCAAAAGCTGTCATTCAACAAAATACAAAGATATTAAATCTTTATTAAATATGAGCCAATAAAAAAATCAGAGTCAGACTATTTATACTACCAATATAGATAGTTCATCAAAAATAAAGATCGATTAAGAAATAAATGAAAAAAAGCCCAGTAAATAATTACTGAGCTTTCTGTTTAAACATTACAATAATATAATAAGTTTAAAACTACATTCGAACATCATCTGTATCGAAGAAAGAACTGAGGAGTCTCTTCAACCCTGTCTTTTCAGTTTTAGTACTCTTTTTTGTTTTTACTTTAGTTTTGGATTTGGATTTCTGCTTCTGTTCTTCAAGAGCTTTTCTTGCTTTAGCCTTCTTTTTATCTCTTTCAACTCCTTCAATCAACAATCCCACAGAAGTTGCAAATATTGGTTGACACTTCTCATCATCAAGTTTTACATCATAAATATCTGGATATCCAATTCGAATATCCAATCCAGTTCTTTCCGATGCAAGCTTAGCTATATCATTCAACAAAGAGCCTCCACCAGTGAAAACTATACCAGCACCTATTTTATCAATCAAACCGGTTACATCAGCCTGATAAGTTACACTGTCCAATATTTCTTCCATTCGACACTGTATAATATGAGCCAAAGTATTAAATCCTATCTCTTTAGGATCCCAACCTCCAACACTAGGGATAGTAACCACTTTGTCATCATTTTCAGGATCAACTTGCGCATGACCAAATTTTATTTTTAGAGCCTCAGCTTGCTTCAAAAGCACAGAACAAGCCTCTTTAATGTCTTTAGTGACAGAATCACCACCAAAAGGAATTACCGCAGTATGTCTCAAAATTCCATCAAGATATATGGTGACATCTGTTGTTCCGCCGCCAATATCGACTAATATCACCCCTGATTCCATTTCTTCTCTGGTCAAAACAGCCTTAGATGATGCAATCGGCTCAAGTATTAAGTCAGATATCGACACACCAACCGATTCCACACACTTATATATATTCCTTGCAGCAGCAGATCTTCCGACAATGATATTAAAATTACCATCAAGTCTTCGTCCAGCCATACCTATAGGATTTCGGATGCCAGCTTCTTTATCTACTACATAATCTTGAGGAATGATATGTAGAATTTGTTCTCCAACTTCAATAGGAATTCGAAGATTATCAGACATGATTTCTTCTATATCCTCTTTTGTAATTTCTTCCTGAGGACTTTCAATATATTTATATTGTCTATTTTTAACGCTTCTAATATGCTGCCCCGCGATACCTACATAGGCAGAAGTTATTTCTTCTCCTGTATTTTCACGCAGCCTATCCACCACCTCTCTTATCGAGGCTGTTGCCTCTTCTATATTGTGAATTACACCACGTTTAACTCCTCTTGATACAGTTTTCTCCATACCAAGAATATCCATCCCGTTGTCGGCATTTATAGCTCCGGCAATGGCAACTATTTTGGTTGTCCCTATATCTATGGCTGCGATGATGTTTCTCATTAATTCAATTTATTTTTTTGTACAGACAATTTGATTTTCGTATTTCAAATTTATTTTACTATACTTATTCCATCCACATATTTTCAATCCTTCTGTATATAATGAAAATAATTTATGAAACTTTTTTTTATAATTTTCAATATCTCCAAACTCTATTTTATGATTACCTACACGAGGAATTAAAATAAACTCCTGCTCTTTGGTAACATACACTTGATTGATTTGTGCACTCCAAAATTCATCATTTATGATAAAAAAAACCAATTTATAAAGCTCTTCTTTTACAAACTGCCTATTTAAAGTGCCTGAAACGACCAAAACCCTTGACGTATGTTCTTTCGATAGAGGTAAAATATCTCCTGAGTATGATAAATAATAAGCTTTTTTACCAACAATACGAGCTATAGGTTTTTTTTCTTCAAGACGAACAATTAGACGGTTGTTTGAGGAAAAAAAAACTTGCGAATTTTTTATATAAGATACACTATCTAATTTATCTTCAATCAAATTTAAATCTATTCTTATCTTACTTCTACTATGAATATCAGGATATATCTTTGTCAAAACTCGATTGATGCCAGCTGGTGTCATTAATCCTTGTTTTTCGCCAACATACTCAATGTCTATCCTTTTTATATCTGTATCCAATTCGCTGTAAGCTATTGTCGCAAAAATTACAATTATGTAAATTAATATTAAAAACTGTCTCCAATATTTGTATTTCAATTGCATATTAAACTTAACATTAGCATTCAACCATTTGATAATTAATATATAATTTTTATCAAAAAAAACATAATATTAACGATCTGTTTTTTATCACGAAATAAGACAAATTTATAAAAGCTACTATATTAGAGCTTTTAAAACAAGTTGAAACAAATAGGCAAACTCCTATTTCTAATTAAGATAAATAAAAGTTTAATTTATTTCAAAAATAACGATTAGCATAATTTCTTTAGTCTTATATTCATATCCACCAATATAAAATAAGAATTACACATATTTAAACAGTAATAACAATTTATTATTGTTCAACAAATATAATTTAGAATTAATTAAGATATTTTTTATTGGAAATTATTCTAATATCTGATTTTACTATCAGAACAGATGAAGAAAAAAATACAAAAACAAAAAAACTCAAATAACAAATCGCCTTTAGCTGGGCAAAATTATTATTTCGAATTCAAATATAAAAGTCATTTCTGAATTGTTTTATTGAAATAAGACTTATTAGTCTGGTTATAAAATAATTATTTTTACTTTTTATTTTTATTTTATTTCAAAAATTCAATCTTTCACTTAAATTTAGCTAAACATTAATATCTATTACTGTTTCAAACATATTTTTTACAAAAAAACAAAATTGTG
Organism: Marinifilaceae bacterium; assembly: GCA_025210485.1. Lineage (GTDB taxonomy): Bacteria > Bacteroidota > Bacteroidia > Bacteroidales > Marinifilaceae > JAOARN01. The sequence goes on from JAOARN010000080.1 coordinate 3,209, forward strand.
TTCGAAATTTAGAACACAAAAAAAAAGACAGTATAAAACCGCCTTTCGTATTTCAATATAAATTTACTATTGATTATAATATCAAAGAAGAATCCTTTCTTTTTTCATCAAATGAATATATACCGATTTTATTTTTTGAAGTATATCTAGATCTATATCTTCTGTATATACTCTAATCAGATCTACAATATAATTATCGGTATACATAAAGCCTAACGATACGTCGAAGTGAAAGACCTCCATATTATACTTCACCATTCTAGTAAGATTTTCAAATTCTTTCCAATTTAGTTTTGAAGGAATAGTAAAATAACCATGATTTGCTTCAACTGCATCAAGATAAAAATCATCCTCTAATTTTTCCAAACTAAAAAACTTATTAACTACAATCAAAGAGCTAAACATTTTAGGAAAGCTGACACTTACCTCCAACTCAATACCCTCATCTATAAACAACTCTTGCAATGGCTTGATTAAATTGTATGACTCCAACCTGCGAACTCTTATTACTGGTATGGCTTTATCTCTATGATATATAAACCCACATGCAGCATGATACTCAAAATCAAAATTCTGCCCTACCACTTGATTAGCTCTTGTAAATGCTTCTAGGCTATATTCTTTTGATAATACAAAATATAAGTAATGAGGAATATTTAGGTTCTTAAAATTTTCATAATATTCAAAATATCCTGGAAAAGGTTTTGTTGCCTCCAAAACTACTGTGTTATCAACTAACTTTGTACTTATCTGCTCTAGGGTCTCCTCTTTTGTAAGTTGTCCTAATCGAATTATGTCTGTATTTCCCATAGGTTTTATTTTTAAAATTTCGTTCAATAAATTACTAATAATTGAATAGACTTACAAATTTCTTTTTTCCATTTTTACTCCCTGAAACGATCTTTCATTTTTCATACATCGCTAATATTCTGCTAAATACAATCAAGCCAAATCCCCCCTCTGATTTCAAAAAACAGAACACAACTCTTATATTATCTAGATTCAATATTTAGAAATATCAATTATATAAAACTTTATGAAAAGTCTTTCTTTAACAAAAAATTAATTGTAATTTTCACTATCCCAAAAAAAATATCAAATGAAGAAAATTAACCCTAAACAAAACTATATTAACAGTCAAAACGAAATTGGCTACATTAATATAAAGAATGCAACTGAGAAGGACTATCAGAGGATAGGATTCCTTTCAGGACTGGAAGTTCACCAGCAACTAAAAACCAAAGAAAAGCTTTTTTGTCATTGCCCCTGTGGTGTGTATCATAAAAATGAAGATTATAATGCTGAGGTTATTCGACATATGAGACCAGCCATGAGCGAATTGGGTGGATACGATGGGACAGCATTAATGGAATTCAAGACTAAAAAAAACATAACCTATTATTTGAATAACAAAACCGCTTGCACATACGAAATTGACGATACCCCTCCATTCAAAATCAATCCCGAAGCCCTGAAAACAGCCCTTAAGATATCATTACTTTGCAAACTCAATATAGTAGGAGAAGTTCACATTACCAGAAAACAATATCTCGATGGCAGTATTCCCACAGGCTTTCAACGAACTGCTATACTTGGTGTGAACGGACATATACAACTAAAGAAAAAAAAGGTAAACATAATACAATTAAGTATAGAGGAAGATTCATGTAGAGAGATCTCGGATATTGGACATGAAAGAATTTATAAAACAGATAGATTAGGCATGCCACTCATTGAAACTGTAACTGCACCTGAACTATACACTCCTGACGAACTACAAGAAGCTGCACAATACATAAGATATTTGAACAGAAGCACAGGTTTGGTAAGAACGGGTATAGGATGTGGAAGAGAAGATGTAAATGTAAGTTGCAAAGGTGGATCGAGAGTTGAAATAAAAGGAGTTGCTCACAATAAATGGATTCCTGATTTATCTCACAATGAGGCTTTCAGACAATGGGCTCTTCTGAATATTCGAAAAAAACTTAGAAATACATGTAAAAAAGAAGATTGGCATCTAAATTATAAATTTTTAGAATCTAATCAATTCCAGCCTTATTTAGCAGACATTCCTACAGACAGGAATATTGAAATCTGCTTGATAAACCTTCCTTATTTCAAAAATATTCTGTCTCATTTCACGCAAGAGGGGCAGTCATTTGTAGATGAATTATCGCAAAGGATAAAAGTGATTGCTTGCCTCGAACAACCAAATATTATAAGTTCTGAAGACTTAGACTTGGGGCTTGATTTTGCACGGCTAAAAGATATTTTAACTACCAATGATGAAGATGCACAAATATTGATATGGGGTGAAAAGGAAGATCTGCATACAGCTATAGAAACCGTAGAAGAGCGATGCTTAATGGCTTTTGATGGTGTTCCTAATGAAACTCGTAAGGCTATAAATCAAAAAAACACTATATTTGAAAGAGTGCTACCTGGTGCCGACCGAATGTATCCAGATACAGACTCAGCTCCAATATCATTATCTGACGAATATCTTAAGGAATTGCAAAAAGAGTTTCCGACTGAAATATCAGCTGTTTTCGATAATTTTTTGAAATGGAATATTCCAACCGATTGCTATGAGTTTCTTCTTTCGAAAAATATGTATCCTATCATAAGAGAAATTCAAATAAAAACAGATTTTTCTCCTAAGTTTATTGGCACTTTCATTGCCCATCGATATAAAAACATGATTGGCAAATTCAATGTACATAATGATTTTAGAATCAATTTGATTATAGATCTTTTTGAGTATTTACACACAAACAACATCCACCCTAATATAGCAGAGGAAATACTAGAAGTGATAATTGAAAATCCTTCGATAGATTTCGAATCTGTGCTTTCAATCATAAAATTCAAGAAAAGAAAAATAGATGAACTTCTTGCACCTATTGAATTTCTAATTGAGAAATTTGGGATAGATAGAATTGAAACAGATAGAGAAAAGGCTATGAATTGGCTAATGGGTCAGCTTCATCATCAAGCACTTGGAAATGTAAGTCTTTCTGATTTGAGCCAAAAAATATACTCTAAGCTTAAAGAATATCAACTTATAGAAAACCACTAAACTACTCAAGCATTATGAAGGACTTTTTTCAAGGATATAAAGGAGATGCATTAGCAATATTAAAAAAATACAAATCACGAGTATGGGGACTTAACCACATAGAAACTACAAGAGGTGAATTTACAGGTACAATATTGCCACGTGCCGAAAACGATGATGATCAACACATTGTACTAAAAATAGAAACAGGATACAATATTGGTATAAATATAAAAACCATTACCAATATGGAAGAAAAAGACTACAAGGAAGCCAACTACAAAGTTCCCGAAAAAGAATTCCCATACAAAGAAGGACAAGCCTCCGTGAAACTATTTGGAACTGGTGGAACCATTGCTTCCAGACTGGACTATAGAACAGGAGCTGTAATTCCTGCTTTTTCGCCAGGAGAATTATATGGTTCGGTACCTGAGTTAGCAGATATTTGTAATCTAACTACCGAAAAAGTTTTTGCGGTGTTTAGCGAAAACATGGGACCTCAACAATATATAGCATTAGCAAAAGCAATAGGAAAAGAAATAGAAAAAGGTATTGATGGAATTATCATTGCGCATGGAACCGATACTCTGCACCACACTGCTGCCGCTTTGACCTTTATGGTTCAGAATCTTCCTATTCCTGTTGTACTAGTTGGATCTCAAAGATCATCAGACAGACCATCATCGGATGCAGCTCTAAACCTTATGCATGCAGCTATAGCCGCCGGACATGGTGATATTGCAGAAGTAATGGTTTGTATGTTTGGACCTACATCGGACGAATACGGCTTTTTGCACAGAGGTACCAGAGTTAGAAAAATGCATTCGAGTTACAGATCAACATTTAGAACACTTGGCGACACTCCTCTTGCAACGGTTGACAGGCATAAAGTAAGTCCAATAAAATCGGATTATAAACACCGCCGAAAAGATAAAAATGTGAGTATACTTCCTTATTTTGAAGAAAAAGTTACAATTATTTATTACTATCCAAACATGCAAGGTGATATAATAGACGCATTGGTAAATTGTGGATATAAAGGAATTGTGATAGCTGGCACAGGATTGGGACATGTCAATAAGGATGTATACCCAGCTCTTAAAAGAGCTATCGAAAAGGGAGTTCATATATATATGACTGTTCAAACCATGTGGGGATATACTCATATGTTTGTTTATGATACAGGTAGAGATTTGATGGCATTGGGTGTAGTTCCTTTGGATAATATGATACCCGAAATAGCATATATTAAGCTTGCTTGGGCACTTGGTCAGACAGATGACAGAGACGAAGTAAAGCTAATAATGCAAACTCCTATCAATGACGAAATAACTAAAAGAGAACCATATAATGGATATTTGCTTTATCAAGGAGGAGTTCCAGAGGTTGAAAGCTTTGTAAAGAAATTTAGAAAATAAGAACAGGCTATAATGATTGAAAAAATAGTTTCATTTCGACTTATATTACTTAAGTAAACTATTATTATTAAAAATGCTTGGGACAAACGAGAGTAAGTCCCAAGCATTTTTTTTGATTATGAAAACAACAGAATTATTGAACCGCTATTGAGTAAATTTGACTTGTTTCGAAACTATTATCAATGCCATAGGCAATAGCTTTAACATAAATAATAGTTCCTTGTTCAAAATCACCAATTTCCCATGTCTTTATACTTAACATTTCTTTGGACCACATGTTTTTTTCAAGCTCTTCCTTAGTTGCATAAAACAATTCAATGCTTTTATGATTCTTAGCTCCTATTATCTTAAGCTTTATACGACCATGAGTTTTCGACTGACTAAGTTGTATATTGGTAATTGGGCTAAGCTCTAATTTTTTCTTGATTTTTAATACTACAAAGCCACTTGCATCCAATGCTGCCATATTGGTTCTATATTTTGAATTAATCAAATCTGCAAGCAGAGTTAGTTGCCTAATAAGCAATAGTCTACAATCATTACGCTTATCAATTTCTAAAGTAGCTCTTGTTTTTGCCTTATCGATCATAATAGCAAATTGAACACTGATGGGCTTTACTTTTTCTTTTTGATCAAGTACAGCTTGGTCAAACATTCCTGCATTCTCCGTAATCTGATAAACAACATTTTCGGCTAACACTAGCAAATCGTTGTTATTATAGTTGCTAAAGCCTGTTTTTAATCGTGGAACCATGATTTTAACTTTTAATTTAAAAATAACTTTCACTAACACTAGAGTATACATTATGATTTATACTCATCAAATATGTATACGCCTACACCATCCTTAAAGTTCCATTAATTAACATACTATAACTATCTATAAGCTTTTTTAGACACTCAGACTAAATTTAATTTTGTTAAAGAAAATACAATATAGATTGTCTTGAGTAAGTAATACTTGACATTATTGTTTACAGATTAATAATAAATTTAAATATATTTGTAACCATGTATAATGTTGTGTAGGAAGGTTATGAAAAAATATTATTCAATATCAGAGGTTTCAGATATGTTAGGAGTAACAAAAGAGACATTAAGAAGATGGGATAAGTCAGGAAAACTAAGTGCAGTTAGAGAACCCATGAGCAATTATAGAGTTTATAAGAAAGAACAACTAAAAGTTTTTGAGTCTTTAGCTAATTTATTTGAAGAAGAAGAAACAACAAATGAAGTAAAAGCTATAAAAGAATTTAAATCAATCGAATTATTTGCAGGAGCAGGTGGAATGGCAGTTGGCTTAGAACAAGCTGGCTTGGAATGTGTAGCATTAAATGAAGTTGATAAATGGGCAGCTGACACATTGAGGACTAACAGACCTAACTGGAATGTCATTGAGGATGACATTAGAAATGTATCATTCAGTGATTACAAGAATAAAGTTGATGTTATCACCGGAGGATTTCCTTGTCAAGCTTTTAGTTATGCTGGAAAAAAATTAGGGTTTAAAGATGCAAGGGGAACTTTATTTTATGAATTTGCCAGAGTTGTTAAAGAAGTAATGCCACCCATATGTGTCGGCGAGAATGTTAGAGGTCTATTAAATCATGATGGAGGAAAAACAATAGAGGGTATGATCTCTGTTTTAAATGAAATAGGATATAATGTTTTACCTCCCAAAATCCTAAAAGCTATATTTTACAATGTCCCTCAAAAAAGGGAACGACTTATTTTGGTAGGAATAAGAAAAGATATTCCAATTGATTTATATAACTATCCTAAGCCTTATAGAAAAGTGTATAACCTATCAGATGCCTTGAAAAAAGGAGAACTATACAATAGTGATGTTCCTGATTCATTAGGAACAAAATATCCTGAAAAAAAAGCAGAGGTGATGAAGTTAATACCTCCAGGAGGTTATTGGCGTGACCTGCCAATTGAAATGCAAAAGGAATACATGGGCAAAAGTTTTTATTTGGGAGGAGGAAAAACTGGAATGGCTAGGCGAATAAGTTGGGATGAACCAAGCTTGACCCTTACTTGTAGTCCTGCTCAAAAACAAACAGAAAGATGTCATCCAGATGAAACTAGACCATTTAAAGTGAGAGAATATGCAAGAATTCAAACTTTTCCTGACAATTGGCTCTTTAAAGGAGCAATATCTCAACAATATAAACAAATAGGCAACGCTGTACCTGTTAATCTAGCTAAAGAAGTAGGATACTCAATAATATCATTTTTAAACAAATACCATAAACATTAATTGATGCTAACAGAAAAAAAAGCAAAGCAAATAATTAAAAGTACAGCTAAAGAAAGTATTATTTCATTTGCAGAAAAAGCAATAAAAAAGAAACCAAAATTTCAAATTTTAGATTTAATTATTCCCAAAGAAAGAAAAATCAGGTCAATAGTTGGTGGGTTAGAGACATCATTAGGCACAACATTGTGGGAACCCCTAGCTAAAGCTTTAGCTTCTGAAAATGGATTTGAAGTAATTGATGCAAATTTAGAAAGTCCTGTAAACATTCCCTCTAACCTGCACAATACTCTTCAATACATTATTGATGAAAGGAAAAGAAAAAGCGGAATTTTTGATGCAAATAGTAGTCACGATGAAATAAAAAAGGTATGTCAAGTTTTTGTGAACCGACCAATAGATAAGTTTGAACAAGCACCCAAAGGAAGAGGAGTTGATATTTGGTTAAGAAAAGAGAATATTGATTATTTCTTTGACACAAAAACTGTTCAGCCAAATCTATCTGCACTGGTAAGTTGTATGGAACAAGTGCTAAATTGGTATTCATATTATTATTCTAAATATCCAAACAATAATGCAGTTGCGAGAATTGTTTTTCCATACAATCCACACAATGGAGAATTCTGGGATAAAACTATCGGAAAAGGAGAACCTTTAGAAAAACATAATGAAGCATGGGTAGAAAATGAATTCTGGAATTTCTGTTCTGGATTAGACGATACATATAGTCTAATTACTCAAGCTTTTGAAGAACTTAAAGACAGTAAGGAATTGGAAAGTTCTATTCACCAAATGCTAGATTGATTAGCAAAGAAATTATCAGCACTAATAAGATTGGAATGTGAATGTATTACAATCGAACTAGAATGAAGTAAATGCGGAGGTGAATGTATTACAATCGAGCTAGAATGAAGTACAGGCAAAGGAGAATGTATTACAATCGAGCTAGAATGAAGTACAGGCAGAGGTGAATGTATTACAGTCGAACTAGAACGAAGTACTGGCAGAGGAGAATGCATTACAATCAAGCTTGAATGAAGTACTGGCGGAGGTGAATGTATTACAGGTGAGCTTGAATGAAGTACAGGCGGAGGTGAATGTATTATAGTCGAACTAGAATGAAGTACAAGCGGAGGTGAATGTATTACAATCGAGCTAGTATGAAGTAAAGGCAGATGTGAATGTATTACAGTCAAGCTTGAATGAAGTACAGGCGAATGCATATAAAGAATTATTTCTATCTTTTATATTGTATTCTTAATTGAACAAACAGCTTATTTTGAAAAAAATAATATTCTAATAAGATATCATCAAACTAGAATCTATACAAAAAAGAGGCTGCCCACTATAAAAGCAGGCAGCCCCAACCAATCATTATTTAAACCACATCCAAAAAACTATATCTTCAATATTCTTTGGCTAATATTGCCATCTTGTGTTTTGATTCTTAAAATATAAGAACCAAGATCTAAGCTTGTAATATTGATTGAAATAGAGTTTGAATTATATTTTTTGTTATAAACCATCACACCTGTCGTACTGAATAATTGAACCTCTTCGATTCTCGATTTCGATTTTATATTCAATACATCTACACATGGATTAGGATAAACACTTGTTTCAACTTTCTTGATATTGTTTATTCCTAATGGTTTGTCCACTATCTTAAGATTAAAATTGGTACTTATCGATTTAGAATTTGATTTTGCAATCAAAACAATATCTAATTCTGCCTCAGCAACCAAAGGAGTAATAATCATAATATCGTTATCGAATTCAATACTTAGTTTTGATTCCAAATCAGAACTTACAGAATATTGAATCTCGTCATTATCCTCATCGTAGAATATTTTGGACAGATCGATTCTTAAATCTTTTTGACCACTATAAATAGTTTTATCCTCAATAGCTTTTCTAACTATAGGAGGATTGTCGTTTTGCACAATAGTCACAGTAAAACTATCCTCAACAAACTCGCCATCTACTTCAGCTTTTATTCGAATGTTTGACGAACCTATTTTGCCTTCCGCAAATTGTATTCGCAAACTATTATCACTTATCTGCAGGTTTACCAAGTCGGCATTAGTATTTTCCTCAACAGTGTAAATTACATCCTTGTTTCCCGAATAAGCAAAAACTGAACTTAAGTCTATAAGTCTATCATCAGCATTTAGCTCATCTTTTATATCAGCTATAGGCTTAGCAAGTGAAGGAGGCATTTCGTTTGGAGCAACTCCATTTAAATTATCAAAACAGAAATATCCAGGAGTATTCATTCCTGCACTTCCAGTATCTGAAGATGACATGCGGAATTCGAGTTTGGTAACATTACCCAATGCTCTTAAATCAACCCATTCCCATGATTTCACAATAAAGTCTTTCGAATTATCATCAAATCTGAAATCAGCAAGATAAAAATCAACAGTCCCAGTATAATGTCCCTGAGCATCGATACCTTTTATTGTTAGTTTGAACCAGTCTTTGTCATCTCCTGATTTTCCACCAAATTTCTTAGCTATCTGATCTCCTTTTTTCATTGAATAATAAGCATATGTATTATTGGTAACATATATACCCGTAACAGGTACGCCATTTCCAGCATCATTTATGCTTAGTCTTGACAATTTGCCATAAACGTATGAAACTCCATAAACCCTGGAGCCCTCTGCTCCATTTCCAGTAATAGAACTGAACTGCCCTGCCATACCTTCCACACTCGAATCGGTGCGATTTGAATATCCAAATCCATTCCAATAACTAGACGAATAATATGTTGGAAAAAAGAAACCTCCATCGGTAAATCCGCCTCTATTGTCAGCTCCATTGTAAAAAGCCTCATTTGCCACAGGTAATGATTCCAATGTAGCAACTTTTCTGCCTAGTGTAGTAGCTTTTAGTTTTATCGGATTGTCCATCGAAACACCGTTTTCATCTTCCAATATTATATAAACGAAATAATCTGTATTGGATTTTAGTTTCGATACAGTAGCATTAATTTCAGTGTATTTCTCAACAGCTAGTTCTCCTTTAAGCTTATCAGATAATAATTCATTATTAGGATTGCGTCCTTCTTTCACCTGTGTTTTGGTAGGTGTTTTAGCATCCGAATCCAATACCACATAGTAAGCAAGTCCTTTCTTATTAGACTTGATAGAAATATCAAAAACATTTGCCGACAAATTAGCCACTTTAGGGTAAGCATCAATAAAACTTGGAGCTAATCCATCCTTATCATAATTTTCGACAAAGAGTTTCCAATACGATTCATCTGCAAAGTCGCAATATGGTGCTTTATAATCTACCCATTCATAATCAGTATATTTATGAAAATAAATATTAAGACCTGTAGCACGAGCATAGGAACCTGTATTTCCTGCATAAAGAATTGTTTCATTCAATTTATCGACCACATTTTTAGCTTTTGCCTTAGTGTCTTCGTTTTTCAAATTTTTTGAACAATAATCGAAGAATAATCCTAGGTCGATATAATTTTTACGAGCCTCGAAAAGATCAGAAACATTGAATGCACTATTGATGACAGCCGACTCAACTTTTACGCTTGTATATTGGGACACAAATTCGTTTATAGATTCTGTTAGCTCTTGTGTTTTATCTATATCGAAAACAGACATTGTAACGTTTGCTTTTGATTGATAATTTTCCTTGAAGGTAGAAGCGGCACTTATTGATAGTTCTTCGGCTGTTAGATTAGGATTTGCTTTCAGATTTTCCAACCATGTTTGATAATTCCATCCATTGCCAGGAACTAGTGCCTGTGAGAATACAAAATTATCTTTCACCTGATTTTTCAGTTCATAGGCAACCTCCATCATTCCAGCTAGACATACATCATAACCCAGTACATTTAGCTTTCGATTAACCGAATTCTTAGCTTTTTCGATAGCTGATTTCACCTCACGCATTTCAAGATAATCATTACCATTACTATCATCCCAACATACGCCTTTGTTGATAGCAAACTTAGCATCCTCATCGTTTCTCCAGCCGCCGCCGTGATCCCACATAATCAGCATTGTTTTCTCAGAAGGATATGCTTTCATACCAAATTCAACAAAATCGCTTAATGTTTTTGGGTCACCCATATTGAGTTCTCCAAGTGGGTTTGCTTCGTCGATACGAATAGAGTTTATCTTCTTGGCATCATTATCGTGTCTTATCTCGTATCGTCTAGTATCAGTCCAGTTTCCGTTTGAATAATCGTAACCCGGATTTCTATCAATTTGTACTATAATATTGACATCATCAGGCAAATCGACTGATTCCATTTCATTAATATCAGCTATTCCGTTTGGTTCCAAATTATTATCGGCATCCAGATAGACTAAAATTGTCCATTTATCATAGCTCATTACAACGAAATCTTCGACATATTGCGAATATTCTTTTTCGTTATTATATGTATAAGCTCGGTAGTAATATTTATGCTCAGACTCTAAATCTTTATGTACAAATTCAGAATCATTTCCTAAATAAACGACTTTTCCTCCGTCTGATACAGCTTCGTTAACAGTATATGTTTTTCCACTTTCAGGTATTCCGAATATATTATCTTCCGAACAAACTATCATAAGGTTTGCAGGATTCTCTGGCTGTGTCCAAGTTAGTTTTGCCTTCTTGCCTTGTAATGATTCGGCACTGAAGTTGGATATAGAATTACCATAAAGTGTTTTAACTGTGATCAGGCTAGGCTTATCTTGCAAATTGTGATTTTTCACTGCATCTTCTGCCACAGCATAGAAGTTATAATTTGTGCCAGGACTTAAATTTTTAATTTCTAAAATATCCTGATTCAAAGAATTAATCTTTCCAGAAAACAAAGAGTTTGTACCATTTTTTACTTCCTTGCTAGTATTCAATTCAACTTGAGTTTCGCATAGAGCGTAATAAATAGTTCCAAGTTCATTGATTTTAAGCTTAATGCCCAATGAATTGTCTGATACAGAAATTAAGCTTGGGGTATCCTCTTCGAATACTGGAGGCGTGATATCCAATGTTGAGAATTGTAATCGAAGAATAGAAGAATAATCACCCACTGTTTTGTCTAATACAAGGACTACGGAATAATCATTCTTTTCGTTAAGCTTACTCAACTCAATTGTCTTCTCGATATCCACATCCAATGCAATGCTTCCTTTGATATGAGCATCTTCATTATTTGCATTTTTACCATTTATGATTTGGTCTCTTGAAGGTAATTTTTCATCACTATTCAAAAGTATATAATAAACCGTTCCAGCAATAGTAGATTTCAGTTTCATTTTTGCTGAATGTGCAGTGATATCAGTAAACATAGGATAACCACCAGCAAAAGTCGCATCAGGTATTTCGTCAGCTCCCATAAATGGAGTTGCCGCATTTCTGGTTTGTCCATCCATATCCTTACTAACACGGGCAAAGAATTTACCAAATTTCATATCGGTTCCCGAAATATGTAAATCTCGCTCAGATGTGTAGTTTGGCGAAACCGAAATAGAATGAGAATCCGAAGGATTGGCTAGCTTCCATTCTTCAAGGGATTTTACATTAGTACTACCATAATAGAACATTTTCTGTGAATTATCACTTGTGTAATAGTTATTATGATCTATATTGGAGTTTACAGCCTGCATTTTGGACCATATGATATATGAACTTGAATATACCGAGAAAATATTATTAACAATATTCACATCGTCAAACACAGGAGTTTTTCCTCTCATATCATACATAAATGCACGTGAATATTTCCCAGTTCCGTCAAGTTTTATAGTATTGTGAGCTATATCAACAGATTTTCCATCTTCAAGGCTTATACCTATTGCTGATCCTGTAGATTTGGCATAAATCATATTGTTGGCAATCAGTGCTCTTGAGTTTTCGATAGACTCCATTCCTTGAAGCATCATAGCTCTACCACCTCTGCTATTGAACTCTAGATTGAATTTATTGTTTATAATCTTACAATTCTTCTTGTTTTTGAACAGTCGCAATGTCCAGTTCTCTCGTCTTGCATCATTTAATATGAATGAATTCCCATCTATGCTTATATCATTCTGATACATTAAATATAATGACATGAAATACTGATTGGTAAAGATATTGTCTTTTATCTCAGTACCTGTTTCAAAATCTGTAACATAAGTATCTCCTGCTAAATATAGAGCTACATTACCATATGTAAAGCTATTTCCTATAAATTTAGCATTATGGTCTATAGACTTATGTTTAGTATCGGCACAGTATACCAAAGTTTTCTCATGATCGATATCTGAGCTGATTGTTTGTATACCAATAAATTTATTATTTACGAAACTCAAGTTGTTAGCCTCGTTATAATATTCTACCAAACGCCCATACCTAGTCGCATTTGCCTTAAAGGTGAAGTTTTTGAATGTTACAAAATCGGCACCATTAATTGTAAGAAGTGTTGGTTCGACAATCTTCCCATCAAAACTAAATATTACCTTATCAGAATTGGCAACAGCAGGTTCGAATGTAATTGTATTTTCATTACTTACACCTGCCACCTCATTTAGTGTAAGTGCTCCTTTGTATTCGCCATCAGCAATTTTAAAATTCACTTTTCCTAAAACACCCAAAACACTTAATGCTTTCATGGCATCAGCAGGGCTTACAAAATCTGCATCAACATTTACATCTGGATTGACTGTATAGCTTCCGTCAAGTGGACCACGAATTACACGTTTACCTATCGGATCGCCTGTTAAAACATCTTGTGTCTTTCCTCCTGCTGTAATAGCTATAAATCTTGCATCAACTATATCATTTACCTTGGCATCGTTTGCAATATCGTAACACAACCAGAAATAAACTGATTTTTCTCTAGTTATTTCCTTCGAGATTGGGAATACTAAATCGCCACTAGGTGATGCTATCTCAGAAAGAAGCTCTCCAGTAGTAAATTTATCGAGTCCATTGGTATAGTATAATTTCGCCTTAAGTATATCGTTAGAGTTTGTGCAATTATCCATTGAGAACACAAGCTTTTCGAGATTTATCTTATCTTTCTCTCCTGATATTTTCACTTCTGTTTTCAGAATCAATTGATCCTCTGTGTTTCTTTCTAAAAATGTTCTGTCGGCCTGACTTGTAATAGTTTTTTCTACAAATAGAGGTCTTGGATTGTAAAGAGAAACAGTCGCAACCCATCCCTCTTTAGCAGTATAACTCGAGTTTGGTTTAAAGAACACTCTCAATGCACCATCATCAGCAGTTGACTTTACAGGTGCGGGAATTTCTTCACCATACATCTGAGCAATAGTATTTGAACCATCAGTAGCTAAACCGTTATAGGCAGTAAGGGTAGCACCATATTTGCTTGGCAATTCAAATTCAGTGAAATCAATTCTTACTTTCTGATCAGCATTAGCAGGAACGAAATGAACACTAGAGTTAAAATCAACATTGAATGTATTTTCCTCGCCTCCGTCATCTGTAAATTTAATAGGCTTGTCAATCACATATACATTTCCTGTAGTTAAAGGCATTTTTATAATATCCTTAACTACTATAGCTTTTGGATTTATGGTACTAATATTATGTTTTTTATCAGCTTCGGTAAATTCTATAAATTCAGCTTTTAATAAGTCTCCTTTTGCAGCTTTATGTGAAACATCGTAACAAATCCAAAAGTAGTTATTTCCAGAGCTTAGCTTGTAAGTAAGACTTAGTTCCTGAATATTAGAAGCATAGTCAGCTTCGGCTACTAAATTATCTTTATTGAATAGATTTGAATTAGCTGTCGAATATATTAATATCTTATTGATATTTTGAGTAGCTCTGGTATCAATCTTGAATTTCTGAACTGATATTGGGTTTAGCATATCCTTCGTTTGGATATTTAAACCAGCAACTACCACTCCTTTTTCGCCAATACTTGCTGACCCAATAGTAGACTCTAGGCTAGTAGTTGCAGCAATTTTCATTGGCTTAGGAGTGTATTCACTGATAATTGCTTTCCAACCAGCTTCTTCGGTATAATAATCGGATTCGAACTTGAAACATAATGACCCATCAATAGCCGTGGAAACTATCACAGGAGGAATATCTGTGCCAGCATATTTGCCAATTTCATTAGCACTTGTTGAATTTCCATCGTAAATAGCAAGGTAATCATTAAATGAACCGCTATATGATTTATTTTGTAGTACGAAACTAACAAATTCTACCTTTATCTTATTTCCTGCTGTTTTAGGTTTGAAAACCATGGTAGCGTCCATATCATCGGAATAGGTATACTCATCACCTCCATCGTCAAAAAATACTCCTCCATCTGTAATCACCTCTTTAGAACCATAAGACATTTTGTAAAAATTCTTTATCGTTCTACTTCCCTCTGGATTATTGTTGTTTGGTATTTGTTCAGTACCTGAAATTGTAATATTTTCAATTTGTGCATCGATTTTATTATTATTACCAGCACTTTCGTTGATATCGATAGATAGCCAGAAATAATTCTCTCCTACTTCTATTAATTTATTAAGTATTATTGAGTTTTTATGTGAGCTTAAACTAGCTAGTTCTTTTATCTCAATTTTAGAATTACTGTCAAAATCATTCTCTTTGCTATAATAGATTTTAAGATTTGAAATATCACTTAAATCAGTTGTACCAGCAAAATCAAGATTTAAATTTTCTATCTTCTTAGGGTTTAAAATTCCTTTGGCAGTTATTTTGAATCCTATTAATTCTTGTTTTTTTGAACCCGATTCAAGTACATCCGTGTTATTTTGGAAAGCTTCAATTGAAGTCAATTGCATAGGTTCAGGAGTGTAGGTCGACACTATAGCATCCCATCCAGCTCCAAAAGAGTATGAATATGTCGAAACATAAAACTTAAATGTCAAACAACCATCCAACGATGTTGACTTTAGTTCCTCAGGAGTATCAGTTCCAGAAAACTGTCCAAGTTCAGGAGCTGAAGTATTATTCCCATTATATACTACAAGCTTGTGTGAATAATAAGTTGAGAAAGAATTGAACTTAATCTTTACCTTATCGTTAGCATTTGCAGGCTTGAAGGTAATAGTTCCATCAAAATTTTTGGTGTAATTAGCATCAGGACCTCCATGGTCGTAAAATTTAATATCATTATTAACAGTATATTCATTTTCACCTGGCTTAATTATATACATATTCTTAATACCAATACTCCCCTTATAATCCGTTGTTTCAGGACTATGTGCAATATTGTTGAATACCACAGATTCTATACTTGCTTCAATGCTATTACCATCAGCTGCTGATGGAGCAATATCAATTGCTATCTTAAATCTATTTCTATCTCCTTTTATTAATTCTTTATTAAGAGGTATGGTAAGTAGTTTGGAATTTATTTCACTTACAGTAGCTACCAAGTTTTCGGCCTTAATTGGTACTTCATCCAATATTTTATCATAATATATTTTTACATTTGAAATATCTGAAATGTTAGTAGCATCTGTGAATCTTAATTTAACACTATTGAGTGTTCGTGGAGCTAGAAGATATTGGGTGGTAATATTAAGTTTGAACAAGCCAATATTCTTATCTGATGGAGCAACTGATTTGGGTGAAATCTGCTCAAGTTCACTCGAAACATACTCCATAGGCTTAGGAGTGTAATTCGAAATTGTTGCTACCCAACCTTTATAATCTCCATATGATTTGGAATCAACTTTTATAGTTAGACAACCATCATCAGATGTGGATTTTACAAGCTGTGGTTTGGTGCTTGCACTCACATACAATATTTGGTCTTTGGTATCGGTACTCTTTCCATTGAAAATTCTCATTGTATTGAATTTCAATTCCGAGAAATCAACTTGTACTTTTTCTTTTGCTGAATTAGGTGTAAGGTAAATAATATCCTTTAGTCCCTCGGTAACATTTCCGTCTATACCTCCATCGTCTGCAAATAATACAGGTTTGGTAATAGTATAATTATGTGTTCCTTCGGAGGCTAGTATTATTTCTTTTAAAACTCTATTGCCTGCAGGGTTGGCAGCAGCTTCGGTCTTTTCTTCTCCTGCTATAGTTGCAGAAACAAAACCTGCGTCCATTACATTCTCTGCTGTTGCTAAGCTGGATACATCATATGCTAGAAAAAAATAGTTGTCACCCTCAACAAGAAATTGATCTTTTACAAAATTAATTTCAGCGGTAGCATTATCCAATTCTGCAACCAGTATATCTGTATTGAATTTAGGCTTAGTTGTGTAATACAGTTTAGCTTTTGATATATCTGTCAACAGACTTGTCCCTGTGGTATTGAATATTATGGAATTTAGGCTAATCGGATTTAGTGAGCCAGTAGTCTTGATATTTACTCTTATAATATCCTGATTCTGGGCACCAATAGGCATTAAACCAAGATTATCTTGACTTAATTCTATGGATTGGTATTCCATATCTTTGGGCATATACTCAGTAATTGCAGCTACCCATCCGTCACGGTTTCCAGATGTGTCTGATATAAATTTAAAGAATAATGCTCCATCGGCTGCTGTTGATACAAAAGTGCCAGGCGAATCAGTACCACAAAACTTTCCAAATTTATCTGCTGAAGCTGAATTACCATTATATATCTCTAAGAAATCATACTTGCAGGTAGAATTGGCTTCTACATTGAATTCAGAGAAAACAACTTTTATTTTTGCTCCAGGTGTTTGTGGCTTAAAACATATGGTTGTATTTTCACGAGAAGAATAACTAGAATCACCTCCATCGTCCTTAAATATACATTTGGAGGTGATGTATTCTTCACTATCTCCCATTAACACAACGGGAGGCTCGGATTTGGAATTTGAAAATTGCGCCTCTACATCTGTGAAAAAACAGAGCAAGGCAAACAATAAGAGTAAAGATTTTTTCATTGACTTTAGCTTTAGATGAATGAATTGTAAAAATGTCTTGACTAAAAAGCAATCGCAATGAAAAAAACATACATGTACCCCTAAACCATTTTATACACACAAGGTATATTCGAATATGAAATTGAAAATACTATCCTTAATTCTTAATCCCGAGAATCTTAATTACGTGATAAAACTTGGCAGGTCTCCTGACTTATCTCAATTTTTGAAAAGGCCTTCCCATTGTACAATACAACAGTGGCATTGGTGATTTATCTCAAAAATTAGCGAGATTTACAGTAGCGGGTACTGTTCCGGATTTTCACCGGATTCCCTTTTAAAACAACAATTTGAATAAAATGTGTGTTAACCAAAACGTGGGCAAAGGTATAAATTATTTTAAATTTATATAGGTTATAACTAAATATTTGAAACAAAATATTTAATTTATTGAGTCTATAATAATCTCTAGATATATTAAAATCTTGGGGCTTGTTATGATAAACATCAAACATGTATTCTAATCAATGTAAATAGAAAAAATCAGTCTCAGAATTACCTCTCAATCTAAACATAAATCCTTTTTTTAGTATCTGAATATTAATCTTTAAGGCAATTTCATCGCCAACTAGAATATTAAAAAGCTTCAATTAATCTTTTTGATTCTATAAAATTTACATTCGTAACCTGGGTATTAATAGCTATTCATCTTGATTTAAAACCTGAGATACTCCTTTTTCCCTCATAATGCTCTTAGGACTCTGAAATTGCTTTCACCGTTTAGGGTTGGTCGGCTAAACTGCCTTATTTTACAATACTTCTGAGCTTTGTATATTTAACATTATTGATTATATACTTTTTCTAAGGAATCTCAAAATCCCCTTACAAATGCTTATAGAGATATATTTCCAATTTTGATAATTCACTAACTCCAAATAATTGGCATTCGAATTTTATTATACAAACTTGGCATTGAAACATCTAATAATAATGCTCTGTAT
>JAOARN010000081.1 GCA_025210485.1 Marinifilaceae bacterium
GGCTAAAAACAACCTTTATTTAATCAAATAATAAATCTTTTTTGAGGGGTCAGCATGATCCAGAATATCCAATGGTTAGGTATTTTGCGAGGTACGAGCTATAGCCAGTTTGATACTGTATTGGCATAATGAAACTAAAGCTCGCACCAACTTTGGTAATTTCTTACTGGATATATCGTTGAGCCAAGTTCTTGAACTTGGTTTGTTGCAGAATTGTTCTTCCTTTTGAGCCGACCAAATCCGAGGATTTAGTCTAACGGACTGGTACAACAAATTAGTTACTCTTAGCGTAGTTGGGATTTTAATTATAAATGGTAGGTTGTTAATTATTAATTTGATCATTTACAATTAACAATTGATCATTAAGCATTATTTTTGTGAGGTGAGTCCTATATTAGGAACAACAATAACCTTGCAATGTTTGAAGAGACGAGGATATATCCCTTTAATATAGATGTATGAAATACATTTCTTCGAAAGGAAGGGGCAAGGCCAGCGTACGTACGGTGGCACTTCGACCTAACTCAGTAGAACTGTGAGAGGCGCAACGTGAGCTCTATAGCTCACGTCCGTCTACTCGATTGGCAGCTGCCATTATTTCCCTTTGTTATTAGGATTCATTTGTTTACCTCTATTTCCGTGAACTTGTGAGTACTGTTTATTCACACCTGAAGTTCCTTTATTTGGATTCTTTTGATTTGAATGATTCTGTTTATTTGTAATTTTCTTTGTCATAGTACATTCTGTTTTATTTCAATATTCAATGATTTTAATTGATTCAACACCCAATCAATTGCTTGTTGGTCAGGTATCATTCCGCTAAAAATTTCACTTATATATAAATCTCCTTTATTTGTTGCTTCAGCGGGATAACCGTAGGCATATGCAAAATCAGACCAACCTTCAATTTCAGCAACAGAAAACAAGACTCTACGAAGCATTGCAGGGTGCGCTAAACAAAATGCGAGTTCAATCATTTCAAGAGGTTGATTAGCTTTTTTTATTGTCGAATCAATTTCTAACCATCCCGATTCTTTTCTTTTTCCCGTTCTGCTACTATCATCTGAATAGCGAGAAACTGACCAGTTGCAAATCACTTCGGCTCTATGTCCTGCATATTCAATGGCATCAACTAATGCACAAATAATAGCACCTCTTTGAATTATTGTTTGAGGATTAATAGCGGCAGAAAAAGAGATTGAACAAACTAAAGTAAAAACCCTACCTGGAGAGTTGTCTACTCGATATTCCCGCGACATAAAGCATTCTGGATCATTAGACATATAACGTCCAACATCAACATTATAACCAGCTACTGAATATATTTGATGAGGACGAATGACTTTTTCTGTAATCTGTGGTGAAATCACTGTTTGATATTTCTTCACTTCTTCAAGTCCCTTTTGCCACCCTCTTAAAGCTAGCTTTTTTGCTTCTTGCCAAGTTACATTACCATTCCATTCATCAGAGTATTTACGAGAAGATTTGTTGTAAGCATTACTTTCTTTTAAAGCATACAACCAAAAGTCGTATAAATCCTCATACACGATATGCTTATTAATAGTAGCCACAAATTACATATTGTTTTTGATTAACTGAATAGTAGCATTGTCAAGACCTTTCCAAAGTACAGAATCTTCTACAATCTCTTGAGTTATTCCATTCCTTAATAACTCTGCTCCAAAAAAAGATGCTCTCGGACTCACAATATGCCTTATCTCCTTATTCTCTACAACTTGTCGCACAGATTGTACAAAGTCAACCCAATTATCATTATTTGAAAGTTTTCTTTCTAAACCTTCATCATACTTCCAATCTACAAATACAAACCTATCAATAGATGCTGCATCCAATTGATTTCTTCCAACATATTGTCTATCTGCTCCTTGTCCGTATGTATTTGCAGCAGCAATACAATAGAAGTTTTTATGTCTTTTAATTCTTTTATCGGGAAAATCCATATAATCATTTGCTAAAGCAGCATTGAAAGCTAAAACAGCTTGTGGAAAGCTCCCATCAATCTCGTCAAATAAAAACAATCCACCATTCTCATATGCCTTTCTAAATTCAGTAGATACAATTTTTCCATTAGCATCAATAAATCCAGTCAATTTAAACTCACTTGCTATTGCTCCTGTAAAATAGAAGTCAACACCTAATGCATCTGCACAATTTTTTGCTGCTGTTGTTTTTCCTGAACCTGCTGGACCTGTGAGGTAAACATTTAGTCCAGTTTGTACAATATTGAATAACTGCTCAAATTGGTTATGAACGACGCCAACCTCTATTGGTTCATTATCATTTATTTTTACTTCTAAATACGGCAGACACTTTTTCTTTAAAGCCACAATTTCACTTCTCAAAGAACTAATTGTCTTTTTTTGAGCAACTAAAATTTTCTTAATTTCATCACCACCCGTGTCTTCATTTATTTCTTTAATTGCACATTCAAGGCCTGAGATTTTTTTATTTACTAATTCACTTTCATATTGAGACAATTGTTCTACGATATCTTTTTTTAGTGTTGAATTTTCATTCTTTATTTTTCTTACAACCTGTGAATATAAGTCATTGATTCGTTTATCAATATCTACATTCGTTTGTATATCTTTCTTAAAGTCTGATATATCTTTCCTAAGTGTCCGTACAGATTTAGAAAATAGGTCATTGATTCGCTTGTCAATATCATCAGTAATTAATGAGCCTAACTTATCCTCGAAAGGTCTGTTTCCATTAATTCTTTTAGATTTTTGATTTCTTGAATTTGTATTTTTTGTTTTTTCGTTACTCATCTATTATTCTCTGCTGTATCGTTCTGTTTGGTTGCTGCTAACTAATTTATAAGTACACTGGTGCACTTATTTCTCTTATATCCTTCAAAACAGTATGCAACCAATAAACATAATCCATTCTGGCTTATTCCCATTTACCTGTCTTCATCAACATTCCAAGATAAACCGCCAAAGAATTCTTCAAGTTCTTGTAATTCATCTTCTGAATATAGACTCAAATCAATTCTATCGTTATACATTTCCTTTAACCATGCAAAAAGTTTCCTTTCTTCTATTTTTTATGGGTTTCCCTTAAATCAAGGGTTTCTCCACTATCTACTAGCATATTTAATTAAAATCCTAAATATGTATACTTTACTGGATGCTTCATATCTATTTTTTTCTTTATTCTAAATCATGTGTCAATTCCATTGCCTCTTCAATAATGTCCAATAATTCTGAAGAGCGTCTAGAGTTAATAGTTCGTTCTTTTAACTGAAGTAATTCGTTTTTCTTTTCTTCTGTTCGTCTCCTTTTAATTAATTTGTCAAATGCCTTCTGAATATAGCTATTAACCTTAGCAAACTGTTTTTCTGCAGATGGTAAATGTGAGACCCAACCCTCTCCATTCTCAGCATCAATCAAATTCCTCATATAAGAAATATCAATTCCAGATTTACTCCTATCGTATGTTTTAAATGCTCTACACATAAAATTCTCATACATCATTCCATTTTTGTAAGTTTCAATAGTCATGATTTATTTTTTGTTAATTGATTACTAGTCTATTTTGTTAATGTCATACAACGAGCGGCGGTATGAAACGTAGGCGATTTCGAAGAACCATGCTTTCAAATTTCGAAGTAGCTAAATTTGCGATTTGACTCCGCTATTTTTCCAAATTAAACCGTCAAATCGCAGATTTGGCGGAACCTCCTAAAAGTGATAAAGCTTTGACAACCTCCGAACCGTCTATGTTTTATAACGTGTGTTATCGTTATTTTTTTTGATTAGAAATAACAACTGTTCCTCGCTTCATAGATGCTGGCTGAATCTTAGCTATCTTCGAGTGCGAACGAGTACCTGTAAAAAATATTTTATTGGCAGTAGATTTATTAACGCTAATTCCAACTGATTTTTTCGAATTCTTTGTGCTCAAATTGTCCATTTTTTTTCTTATTGACATCTACAAAATAACAAATTTCAAAGTATTTTTCAAATACATTATATAACAAATCACCAACAGCAAATAAAAATTCTACTTTGTCGGTATCATTTAATTCACCTTTATTATTATCAACTGTTATAAATCCAATGATATTTCTTTCATCTGAACCAGTTACAATTGATATTGGAACTACTATTGTAGCGTTATAATGATTAAACCATTCTGGGTTACTATTTTCATACTGATGTGCATGATAAAGTTCTGATAGGTTATCATTCGCAAAAAACACATTTGAGTAACTTGGGTCTAAAATTATACTGAATGCAGTATTCTCAAATATATTATATGCACCTGATTTTGTAGGATAATAATTATCAGATTTCCTTCTTTTTTTCAAAGATATAGGGTCTCTAAAATAAGTTTTAACCAATAATTCATCTTGATTTGTTATTTTTATAGATACAGAACAGACAGCTCCACTAGCCATAGTATAATAATGCCTAAGACTTGATGTAATATTGATTAAAAAGCTATTAAATCTATCAACTAATTCTTCAAACTCTTTTTCTGTAATAGCACTAACATCTACTTTTTGCAAAGTATTTAATAAATTTCTATTATAATGAGCAATAGTATGTAAACACTCCGCCATATGCTTTTTTTCTTCAAATAACTCTACTGCGTAACCTTCTACTTGATGATACTTGAGTGGTAAAGTATCTAAGTGCTTCAATCTGTTTGCGTAGTACAACCAAGAAATTATAAAAACTATCATGATAACACAAATAATGCATGTCAAACTTATTACAATTTCGATATGTTTATCATCTCCTTTTACTATGGCAAATATACCACCAGTAATCGTTAACACTAAACCGACGACACTTACTATGCCATAAACATGACTCCAAACATCGGGATTTAGTCTTTTTTTATTTTTCATTTATTAAGTTTCTTTTGATTTGCATATTAATTTTGCTGTTTATATGCTAAATAATTAACTATAACGTGTGTTAGCTGTTGTTTTTTATTATTTCAAGAATATCATTTTCTAATTCATCTATTGAATTTCGTTGAAATTCGTATTTTAATGCTTTCTCTAAAATAATTGACGATATCCTCAAGTAGTTCTCACTTAGTAATATAGTTTTAATTAGTAGTAAATATTTAGTATAATAGAGTGATATATTTTTTACTCTTGAAAGAGTGTCTACATCTGAGAACTTTAGTTTTAATTTTTCAGAGTCTTTTGATAATTCTTTAATAAGTAAAATATCTGCCAATATCTCAGAATAAAACAGTTTTAACTCACCCGACTTACCTGACAATAATTCATCTGTTCTTATATGGTTTAATTCATGAATACGGATTAAATTTAGTGAATCCTCATTTTTTATACTTAAATTCAAGTCTTAAATGCAACTTTTAGGAGAGTAGTAATAATATCTATTATTTCAGCAGAAAGAGAGAACTTGATTCTCCCTTTCCATCTGAAAGGATATAATCTTATATTACGCTCCGTCTAAAAAGTTGAAA
>JAOARN010000082.1 GCA_025210485.1 Marinifilaceae bacterium
AAAGAGCTTATATTAGTATGCTTGAATATTATTCTAAAATTAGTCATCATTAACGAACCGCCGTATACGAGAACCGTACGTACGGTGGTGTGAGAGGCTCATCCCATCAGTTATTTACTGGTGGGACGGTCTACTCGATTAACTAAGCTGTATATGTATCTTTTTTTCATCTTATTAGCTTGCACTCGAACCGCTAAATAGAGAATCTACAAATTCATTTCTATCAAATACTTGTAGGTCTTCCATTGCTTCGCCAATTCCAATATACTTTACAGGAATGCTAAATTGATCCGAAACACCAATAACAACACCACCTTTTGCTGTTCCATCTAGTTTGGTTATAGCTAAAGAACTAACTTCAGTAGCTTTGGTGAATTGTTTTGCTTGTTCAAAAGCATTTTGTCCCGTAGAACCATCCAATACTAGAAGTACCTCGTCTGGAGTATTGTCTATGACTTTGCTCATGACGCGTTTGATTTTACTTAACTCGTTCATTAAGTTTATCTTATTGTGTAATCTTCCAGCAGTGTCGATAATAACAACATCCATATTTTGTTCCTTTGCTTTTTTTACAGCATCAAACGCAACAGAGGCAGGATCTGTACCCATTCCTAGGTCAACGATTGGAACATCAACTCTTTTTGCCCAAATGTGAAGTTGATCAACAGCTGCAGCTCTAAAAGTGTCAGCTGCACCTAGCATTACTTTTTTACCTGCTTTTTTAAATTGGTAAGCCAATTTGCCAATGGTTGTAGTCTTGCCCACACCGTTTACACCAACTACCATTATAACATACGGGTTGTCCGATTTTGGAAGAGAAAAAGCTTCAGTTTCTTCCTCGATGTGTTCAGCAAGTAATTCAGAAATTTCCTCCTTAAGAATTCTATTTAACTCGGAAACACCAAGGTATTTGTCATTTTTGACTCTTTCCTCAATGCGTTCTATGATTTTTAATGTGGTATCCACACCAACGTCAGATGTTATTAGCACTTCTTCAAGTTCATCTAAAACTTCATCATCAACAACAGACTTGCCTACAACAGCTCTAGTTAATTTCTTGAAAACACTTTCTTTTGTTTTCTCTAAACCCTTATTAAGAGATTCTTTCTTTTTTCTAGAAAATTTTCCAAATAATCCCATTTGTTAAAATTTTTAGCGGTCAAAATTATTTCAATTACCACTGATAACAATCAATATAATAATGAATTGTTATTGATTTACTGCAGAAATACTTACCATTGAATGGTAGGTAATTATTTTTTTACTAAATTAATATAAATTATATAAATTCAACATAATTTAAATGGAAATAATAAGTTCGTAAATCAATTAATTTCTGCTTACAATTTACAAAAGTAGATAATTAAAATTTATATGCAACCAATACCGCTTTTTAAAATTTAAAATTAAGATATATTAAACATATTGGGATGTGCGAAAGATATGGCTTTGAATTTATTTTAAATTAAAAGAACTCTTCTGTAACTTATTTAAATAAATAATATTTTTACTTTTGTCTGGGAACTCGTTTATTTATAATATTAATGCAAGTGACAATGAGCTTAAAAAAAAATTAAACAAAACTTGAGATTCTCTTGGTAATTGGAATTTAGTTAATATAAAAGTCATAAATTTGAAAATAAACATAAAATATATAAAGTATTTTCCTTTAGTATTGATTGTTGTGATACTTAAATATTGGTATATTATAGCGAGTATTGATGATTTAAAATTTATTTTAGCACCTGTAAGTCTTATTATTAGTCTTATTTTATTTACCGATTTCGTGTATTTGGAAGCTGAAGCCTACTATTTTCCAGACTTAAACATATTGATAAATAAGTCCTGTTCAGGATTCAACTTGTTTGTTATTTCCTTTGTGCTGTTTTGTGTAGTGTTAATTAGACGAGAAAAAAGACCTATATTTATAGTTTTAAAATATTTTATTTGTATAGCTTTAGCCTTGGTTTTCTCTTTGCTTACTAATAGTTTCAGAATCTCCATATCTATTCCCTTGGGAAAGATATATGATAATTTATTCGTGCTAGGGAATGAATATTTTCATCTATCAATAGGGGTTATAATTAATCTATTTTTTCTTGTTGTGGTTTATATTATTATGGAAAAAATATTTAAATAATACTTTCTGTTTAGAAAGATTAATTATATTAGATTGTAATAAAACCTATTTATAATTAATTACAGCTTTATCTTAGTTTTCAAAAAAAATTAGTAAATGAAAAATCTACTTAATCCTAAACTCTTATTTATTATTAATACATTACCTGTATTTATACTTGTTTTGATTTTCTTTTCTAATTTTTCCATAGTTAAATCTATATTAGAGCCTAAAAATATTACAAGTTGGAATTGTTTCAATTTTGGCTTAATATCTATTCTATCGTTACAATTTATAGGAGCTATATATTACTCTAAATTAAAGAAGCGTTTTGGGGTTTTGTTTTCTCTGGTATTTTTGTTTCTAAATTCTTGTTATATCTACCTGTTTTTTAGTTTCTACCAATATCTTATACCAGTTCAAATACCTGCTTGGATGATATCATCTGATTTTTCCTTTTATGTTGTAAGTTTTATAATGCCAAGTATATTGTATTACGTAATTGTATTGGTTAGTCATACTCTTAAGAAAAACAAAGATTACAAGCCTTATAAAAGTCTTATAGTGTCATTTGCGATACCTGTAGGGATTTATTTAATATTTCAATTTTTGATTCCAGCGACCAGATTCTTGGGGAACAATCAGTTTATCACACATTCGTTTATAATATTTGTGATAATTTCCATAGCTTTGTTTTTCTTCTTTTTATTGAGGGTGATTTATATATTATTATACAAGAGGAAGGAATTTTTTAGCAAGAATAGCTTGTTATGGAAAATACCTTTATGTATTATATTACCTATTGTAGGATTACTTTTGAACAATGCAGTTTTATCAGATAAATTCGGAGTTAATGTATTTGGTGACTTTTCTAATTACTGGTTTTATATACTTGCAATTTGTAATGGAGTTTTACTGTGTTTGCCTAATATAAAAACTGTCAATATTCGTATATTGTTATTTGGTTTAAAATCAGTTAGTCTTATCTTTAGTTTGTACTTTTTTCTTGTGTTCTTGCCATATACAGCATTGTCATTTATTGCAATATTTGCATTTGGTTTAGGATTACTAATGATTTGTCCTATCATACTATTTTTAATTCATCTATATGAAATAAATCAAGATATTAAATTTTTAAAAAAGCATATAAAACAGAATATTTTAATTTTAATTTTTAGCTGTTCTTTTTCTTTGATTCCTTCATTTATTATTGCTAAATATCTTAGTATTAGATGGAATTTGTTTGATGCAATTGAATATGTTTTCTATCCTGATTATGATAAGGAATATGATATTGATATTAAACAATTAAAAAGAAGCCTTAAGTTCGTAAAACAACACAAAATAAAGTCTGATTCAAAAATATTATCAAGTCGAACTCCTTATTTAACTAATGTTTTTAATTGGATTGTTTTGGATAATCTGAGCCTTTCGGATAAAAAAATAAATAAGCTAGAGCGTGTTTTTATTGGTAAATATCCCGAAAGTAAAAGGCATTCTAGTTTAGGTGATTCAAAAATTGAGATTACGAATCTTAAAATAAAGAGTTATTATAATAAAAAGTCGAAATTTTGGAAGTCTAATATCGAATTAGAAATTACAAATAAGAGCACTCTGTGGTGGAATGCTGAATATAGTACTGTCTTTAAACTTCCTAAATGGGCTTGGATAAGCGATTATTACCTTTACATAAACGGGAAAAAGGAAAAAGCGATCTTGGCAGAAAGAAAATCTGCATTGTGGGTTTATAATAGAATCAGAAATACTAGACGCGATCCTGGAATTTTGTTTTATAATACTGGTGAAAATATTGAATTTAAAATTTTCCCCTTTGCTCCAGGGGAGGTTAAGAATACTGGAATTGAAATTATTCATAAGAAAGAAGTTGATTTCAGTATTGATAATTTTAAATTTAAATTAGGAAATGATTTACATTTGGATAATTATAGTTTTGAGAATAATGATATAGCTATTGTTTCTTCTGAGGCAAAGAAAAAATTAGAACTTTGTCAGCGAACTCCATATTTTCATTTTATTGTAGATAAATCATTTAGTTCAAAATTAACAAAGTTAAAAGTTAGAAACTTAATTGCGAAATCTAGTGTTGGGCATCACGAAATGTTTAAGGGTGCTAAAATTAGTTTTGTTAATTCCGAAATTAAGAATTATGATTTTGATTCTATATGGGATAATTATCCAGACATAAAGATAGAGGGAGGTTTCTTTTTAAAACGTGCAATATCCAAATTGCTTGTCCAATCCTATAATGAGCAATCAGATTCTTATCCTGTTTTTATTATTATAAGTAATCATATGTATGATGCTGTTTTGGATGGTGATTTTTCTGATATGGAAATAGCCTTTCCTGAGTCGAAATATTTTTATCATATGGATGATTTAGGCGAATTGACACCACATTCATTGGTGGAGAATTCTATATTCCCGATGGATTTAAATATGAGTTATGATTATTTTTATTCAAATTCGTATAAATTTAAAACTAGAGAAGGGCGAGTATTTTATATTGAGAATTCAACTAAACCTAGTCTTGTATTAAAGAATTATAAAGTAGACTTAGAATCTAATGAAATTAAATATAAGGATTGGAGATCAGGTGTTTTTCTAAAAGCGAATTGGATAGGGCAAAATTTCAATCCATATTTGACTAAACTTGGATATAACAATCTGCTGAAGTATAGTTTTAAAACAAGCTTATTAACTCCTGTTTCATCTTTTATAGCATTGGAAAATGAGGCTCAGAAAGAAGTTCTTAAGAGAAAGCAAAAAAATATCATTAATGGTAATCATACATTGGATTTAACTGAGGTGGATGAAATGACAGAGCCTTCTATGTATGTTTTGATTTTTATGTTAGTTGGTATTTTGTTTGTTGTAAGAAAACGCTCGTTTTTTAATAAGAAGTAAATTTGTTTAAAATTCTTGTGCTTTGTTAAATGTGATGTGTGGTGAACCGTTAATTTACCTTTGTCCGTATAGTATTCCTAATAATTGTTTCCATTATGATTTTGCGTTATGCCTATGATATTTTTTTCAGTGCTAATTAGCTAATGTTTTTTTTATAGTAAATATTAAGTTTAATTTGTGAAATTATATTTGTAATAAGTTCTAATAGAATTATGAAAAACGCAAAGAAATACATAAAATTATATCTTCAGAAAAGTCAAGAATCATTTGATAAATGGGGCTATTATTATCCGCCTCGAACTTGGGAGGAGATGGAAGCATGGGATTCCAAAACCTTTAATAAATACCTTAAAGACGAAGAAAAACTTCTCAAAAAAGCCAAGGAGAATCCTTCTGAATTATTTTTTAAACCAAAAAAATACTTGAATTTATTAGATTCTGTTTTAGAGTTTGGATTTTTGCATGTATTTCAGAAAATGGATTGGTCTCAGTTAAATGATTTGATTTATCAGGTAGCTAGGCATCATCTTATTTGTGGAGCAATGACGGGGAGTGGTGTCGATTATTCGAATTCATACTTTGGGTTATTGTGTGCTTTTGCTGCCAATGATTTTGAAACTATAGATATATTTCTACCCAAGGAAATACCCTTGAGTAAGGGGAATAGCTTTTGTGAATTGACCGCTAATTATATCAAAATTTTATATTATCAGCAAGATGAATTTGCTGATGATTTGATTGAGAAATCACATAAATTTCTTGAAAAAAAGATTACGAAAATAGAATCTGCGGGTATTAGATTTTATCTTGCCTTTTATCAGAGAAAGGCTACTGAGCTCAACAAATGCTTACAAGAATTATGTGATTTGTATTCCAGACAGGCTTATCCTGCTTCGAAGATGGACAAATGCTTTGCAATGGACTTGCATGGTTTGTATAGATTTGTTTATAAGATTGATGCCGATTTTTTTGAGCAAATTGAAATGCCTAAGCACGATTGTTTCTTTCAAGAATTTGAAGTTTGGCAACAAGAACAAGCGTGTCCCAAAGGTAAACAGTTTTATATTTACCCCCAGGAAATGAATTATATGAATTTGATTTTTCAAGCTCAATTACCTAAAGTTAAGGTATATGAACAAGGGGTGAGGCGCAAAGAATTTCTGATGGAGACAGAATTATTTGCCAAAGAATTAACCGAAAGTATTCAACAATTAGTAAATCTATAATTTAAAACAAGATAATATGTCCAGTTTATTTAAGGATCTATATAATAAAAGATTCATTGATTTTTTAGTAAAGGCACTAAATTCCTTTCATCCCAATTTTGATTCTGAATCATTTACCAATGCTATTTTTGATACGGAATGGAATAATAAAGAATTGAAACAGCGAATGCGACATATTACGCTTTGTTTACATAAATATTTATCTTGTGAGTATAAGCAGGCAATTCAAATATTGATTAAGCTTATAAAATATTGTAATGAAAATAATATTAAGGAACACAGTCTTGAATTTATGTTTATTCCTGATTTTGTAGAATATTATGGTTTAGAAGAAGTGGAATTGTCTATTGAAACGATGGAAGAAATCACACAATTTACTAGTTGTGAGTTTGCGGTTCGTCCTTTTATAATTAAATATCCCGAAAGAATGTATGATCAAATGCATGTTTGGGCTACTCATAGCAAGGAACAAGTCCGACGTTTGGCATCTGAGGGATTTCGACCACGATTGCCTTGGGCTATGGCTTTGCCTGCGTTGAAAGAAGATCCCAATCCTCTTTTAAAGGTATTGGAACGTTTAAAATCAGACCCATCAGAAACGGTAAGAAGAAGTGTAGCCAATAATTTGAATGATATATCCAAAGATAATTCTGGAATAGTAATTGATTTGGCAAAAAAATGGATTGGTGAATCTAAGGAAGTAGATTGGGTAGTGAAACATGCTTGCAGAACATTGTTGAAACAGGGAAACAAAGAAGTGATGCAAATATTTGGTTTTGGCGATATTAGTGAAATCAAATTTTGTGAATTCAAGATTAATACACCCAAATTATCTATTGGCGAGAGCCTAGGATTTCAATTCAAATTGCAAAATCAATCCAAGTCCAAGCAAAAAATAAGATTAGAATATGCCATTTATTTTAAAAAAGCTAATGGAAGTTTATCTAAAAAGGTTTTTAAAATAAGTGAAAAATTATATTTACCCGACTCTGAAACAACAATTATTAGAAAACAATCATTTAAAATAATCACCACTCGCAAATATTATGTAGGTGAACATAAGATAGCCATGATACTTAATGGAAATGAAATGACCGCTTTGCCATTTGAGTTGGTTTAAGAGTTAGGGAGGATTGATCTATAACAAGTATTTATTTGCTGTTGGATTTAGTTCGCTTCTATTTTTTTCTACATAAATTATCTTTTACCCTTTCTAGGGAAACATATAGTGTGTTTTGTTTTTTTGTTAAATATAGATTGATTTTCTTTCGATGAAATGAGAGTAAGCTCTCAATACCTTTCTGGTAAAATCATTTTATTTCTAACAAAATCACTTACAAGTTTATTTTTGTAATTATAATCTAGCAAATCTACTATTCATGAAAAAATCAAGAACCTATTTTTTTATTGAAAAATATTTAATTAGTATTTAAAGAAAATCTAAATCTTTTTTAAAAGTTCAAACATTATTTCTAATTCTTGCTCATTAAGATTTAAGTTAAATGTATTAATTAAAAGTTTATCAGCATCTATATGCATTTTTTCACCAGCATCGGTTATTTTAATATGTACTACTCTTTGATCCGATAGACTTCTTTCCTTAATTATTAATTGGCGATCCATTAATTTATTTAAGGCTCTGGATAAATTTGAGCTTTCATCTATTAAAAAATTTTTTATTTGATTAACAGTTAGCTGTTTTTCTGGAGATTTAGATAAAATATGTAAAATGTTAATTTGTAAATAAGAAATGTCTAATACAGATAAAGCTCTGGTAATCTTAAGCCCTATTTCTTGAGAAGTACAAACAATTAATCCTATAACTTTTTGTTCTAAAGTCATTTCAGGATTGTGTATTATTAAATTTTTATTTGCCATACTTACAAAAATAATTATTAATTAGAATTTACTATAATGTTTTGGCAAATTATTGGTAAGCAAAATAGGGAAGAGCAAAATTTTATTCGGTTTCAACAATAAGAAAAGTAATAGATGAATAATTTAATTTGTTCGTTCCCCATTATATAATTCACAATTTTAATTACAAAAACAAACAAGGTTCTCTTCTTTTACTAAAGCTTTTTTCGCAATCTTTGGCGGCTTTTATCATAAATTTATTTGTATAATTAATTCCATTATACTCACAATTATTAACACATGCCAAGCATCCTATACAAATTTTATTATTGGATATTTTGTTTTTTAAATCTATAGCTTCCACAGGACAATTTTGCTCACACTTGCCACAAGAAACACAATGTTTATTAAATTTTAAGGAATTTAAAGCTTTGGTCACCTTTATTTTTCCTAATGGCATATATTGCATAATGGCTGTTTTGAGGTAATGAAAGACTGAATTAGAAGGATAATCAGTCTTATACTTATTTACCTCTTTAAAATTATGGTTTGAAATTTTATCTGCAATTTGATTTGCAAATTCTTTTTGTATTAGGATATCTTTTAGATCGGGGCGATTTTTTGCAACCTCTCTATTATACGACATGGCTCCAATAAAAGCAGCAGAAGCAATATTAATAAAGCCCTTTTTCCTAACTTTAGTATTCATTACTTTTAAAGTATTGCCATACATGCCGTTTCCAAATAATGCAATATTAACAATGGGCGTATTATTTCCTTGCAGGCATTGCAATATTTCATTTGCCGGACCAAATGGTTGCACTAGCGTCATAAAACCCAGAATAACAAAATCATTTTTAGAAAAACTATATTCTCTTTTTCTATTTTTCATAATAAGCATATCATACTCTATAACTTCCCCCTTAGTAAATTTATTGGCTAAAGTTTGAGCAATATTCAATACCGTT
This sequence comes from Marinifilaceae bacterium, assembly GCA_025210485.1. Classification (GTDB taxonomy): domain Bacteria; phylum Bacteroidota; class Bacteroidia; order Bacteroidales; family Marinifilaceae; genus JAOARN01. The sequence continues at coordinate 9,096 of JAOARN010000082.1, forward strand.
TTTTTTGTTGTTCCCCCTGGACTAAAATATATTGCATAAATTTTCATGTCAAATATTCTTTTTGGGTTCTTTAATCCATTTTTGTGTTTTGTATATAAATCCGATATAGCCTCTTACATATAAATTATTATTTTCAAGCCAAATTTTGCAATCGTAACACTTCTTTTTCTTAGGACTAAATATTCCATCATCTTTATAACATGTACCATCTTTTTGCTTATGTAAGCCATTTATTATGGTTAATCCTAAAATAGGTTTTCCATTCCAAGGTTTAGGACAATTTGTACAAATTTTCTTTTCTCCTGGTTTTGAGTTGTACAACTTAATTATTTTGCCATACAGTTTATTGTCCTTAATATAAAGTTTTACTACAGATTCGGTTTTACCAGTTTCATGATCTACAGTTTTCCAATTTCCAACAATACTTTGACTAAAAACTGTTGAAGAAAACAGAACAATTAATCCTATTAAAAATAGTTTATTCATAACATATTAATTTTTTTAGATTTATAATTTATTAAAATTATTAACATAAATAAGTATAAAATGTTTGTATTATTTAAATTTTATATTCTAATAAGTTATAAAGATTTTGCATAAAATTCGGCATATACTTTAGAGTGATCAATTTCATCATTTAGTATTGCTTTATAACATTTTAAATAAGGCGAATTTTCTAATTCACCAGAATTAATAATTTGCTTAATTCTTATAACTGCATCACTCTCTTTATCAGAAAGAAATTTCACATAATTTTCTTTTGATTTTAATGAAAAGAAAAAAGCACTTAATCTTCCTAAAAAAATCCAAATAGAAATTCTTGAATTAATATTGTATTTATTTTTCAAATAGGCTTTAAACATTCTACCATGATTAAACTCATCTTTGGCTATTTTTTTATAACGATTTGCTAATTGTGGATTTTTTCTTTTGTTAAATAAAGCCAACTGATCGTACACGCCGTATCCAATATTCTCCATTCTAACAAATCGCTTTGCATCTTTTATAATATTCATAAAATATATACTTTAAAATTAAGACTTATAAACAAGCTCCATAAGCATGTTTTGGAAGTAGTAATGAATCCAATAAGTAAAAAAAATTTAACTCTAAAACTAGTAAGCATATTTTTTAATTATTTTTAGTTTTACCTATCATCAAACAAACAGGAAAGCAAACATTTCCTCCTGTAGGTCCACAAAATTTACACCACCATTTTGTTGCTGGAAGATAAGCCGCTTTTAGTTTTACGCATTTTTGGGGTAATTTATTAACTGAATTTTTCATTGTTTTTAATTTTTATTAAAAGTTTAAATAAATAATTTTGGTTCTTTGCGTTTGGATCTGTATTGAGCAACATTTTCAACCGATTTTATTAATTTGTTACTCGCAATTGTAATAGATTGCTTAGGACATCCGTTTACACAAGCCTGACATCCAATACACTTTGTTTGATCTTGAACCACATTATCTTTCAAGGATAAAGCCCCTACAGGACAAGTATTTACACATTTATCACACTTAATACAAGAAGAATCGAAATTTAATTTATTCCACGAAGCTGGTAATTTCATTCCTAATCCTGGAATCATTGAAATTATAGCGCATTTTATTGTTGAGAAACTTCCTTCTTTGGGCCAATCTATACCTATTTTTGAATGCAAGGTTCTATTATTTCCTATAAATAACTTTTTATGAATGGCTTCTCCAAATTTTAATTGAATAGCTTCATCTTTTTGATCGGGACGATTTTCGGCAATTCCTCTTCCAAAAGAATACTTGCCAATAAATCCTCCTCCCGCTATCATTGTAAAACCTCTTTTCTCCATTCCTTTTTTCATTACTTTAAGAGAGGAACCATAATAGCCATTTCCACAAGTAACCACTCCTACAAAGGGAGTGTTATTTCCTTTTAAAGCACCTATTACCTGACTCGGAACTCCAAAAAGTTTCGTTGCAGTCATCATTCCTAATAATACCAAATCGTTTTGCCCAAATTCAAATTTCTTTTGGCGATTTTCCTGCTTCATCATATCTATCTCCACTATTTCTGTATTGATCAAACCTTTGGCTATGTTTCTAAGCGTTTTCTTTGTTGAGCCACCAGGACTGAAATAGATTAAGTACGTTTTCATATCAATTAAATTTATTTGTAATAATCCATGGAAATTAAAGTCATGGAATATAAATTGCGTTTAAAAAAAATAATTTGATACAAAGTAGATAAATTTATAATTTCCATTTTTTACCATATGTTAAAAAATAAACCATTTATTCTTTTATGAGATTGATTATTATCACAGATTATCTATTTCTATTTATTTAGCAATTGGTTAGACTGTGTTCGAATTTGTGATTCTTACCTTAGTCTACATATCTTTATTTCTAAAAACTATTTTTCTGCTCGTATTCTACTCAAGCTCTGCTGAGTAATTCCTAAATAGGAGGCAATATGTCCTAAATTAGCTTTTTGAAAAACCAAAGGTTCTTCTTCCAATAATTTTAAATATCGCTCTTTTGCAGTTAAATTCTGAAGACATAAATTTCTATCTGTAAGTCTTTTTACTGCTTGTTCTACAAGTTTATTATATAAGTTAAAATTTTCAGATGATTGAGTGATATGTGTGTCCATTTCTGCTTTAGTTACACATCTTAACACACAATCTTCCATAGCTTCAAGTCCATAAAAACTAGGTGTTTGATTATAAAAGCTATGAAACAATGTAATAGGCTGATTTTTAAAGGCAAACCAATGTGTAGAGTCTACTCCATTTTTATCAATATTATAGGTTCTGGTAGATCCTTCAAAAATAAAAAATAAATATCGACAAATTGAATTTTGTTCTACTATTAACTCACCTTTCTTATATATTAAATCCTTCTTATTCTTAAATAGTTCAATCAGCTCCATACTATGTTTTTAAAATTTTTCTAAAATATATGTCATGACAAATATAATTTTTTTTATTAGATAATTCAGATGTATACTGAATTAAATATTGATATTCAGTGTATTGTAAGTTTGTTGTCTATTGGTTAATAATCAGATAGTCAGTGTTTTTGTTCCAAATAGATTGAAGTTAAGGGATATACTGATTTTATAATTTCTTTGTTTTGAAATTTTCACAAAAACTTCGTTTTTTTTTCAGATATAATTTACAGTTTAAAAGCTCTATTAATATTGTCCTTTTTAGGGCAATATTATAATATTGCCCTAAAAAGGACAAATTATTGTGTTGTTTGTTTTTTTTTCTTAAATTCAAGTTGAAATTGAATGAAAAATGATAGCAGTTATTACAGGTGATATAATTAAGTCTAGAAAAGTTAATTCAGAAATATGGCTTCCTGATTTAGAGAGATATTTTTCAGAAATAATTGATAATAGTTCTCAATGGGAGATTTTTAGAGGAGATAGTTTTCAATTAGAGATTTCCGTGGATAAGGCTTTGGAAGTAGCCCTTTGCATAAGGGCTATTGTCAAAAGCAATAATTTGATAAATGTGCGTATATCTATCGGACTAGGAACCAAAAATTTTCAGGGTAAAACAATTTTAGAATCCAATGGTACTGCATTTCATTACTCTGGAGATGGTTTAACTAATATGAAATTCAGAACCTTGTGTTTAAAGAGTTCTATGCCCGAATTCGATTCGAGTATAAATACTATGCTTGATTTGGTTTCGTTTATAAGTTCAGCATGGAAACCAATTACTGCTCAAACAATTTTTCTCGCTTTAACTAATCGAGAGTGGAAGCAGAAAGATCTTGCCAAAAAATTGTCTAAGAACAACTCTACTATTAGTAAATCTTTAAACCGAGGAGCATATTTTGAGATTTTACGAGTAATCGATTATTATAAACAAAATATAAACCAATGTTTGATCTGATTTTGAAAATAGTTATTTGTCATTTATTGGGAGATTTTGTATTTCAAACCAATAAGATGGTGAAAAATATAGATGACAAAAAACTTAAATCCAGTGCATTATATCTCCATTTTTTGATTCATTTTATATTGATTTTACTATTTACAAAATTCGAGTCTCGTTTTATTTTACCAGCTTTTATACTTTCTATAAGCCATTTGGCAATCGATATTAGTTCAAAAATATTATTAAAAAACAAAATCCCTAATATTAGTAAATTTGTACTTGATCAATTACTCCATTTTATTTCTATTGTGTTGTTTATAAGATATTTTTATCAGCTTGAATTGGATTTCAGTAAAGTGTTCAATACTCAAGGCTACTTGTATCTAACTTGCTTTATTTTAATTACTTCTGTAGCATCAATTATTATAAAGAAAGCAATGCAAGTGTTTGATTATAAGGTTCAATCAGGTGGACTTAGAGAAGCTGGTAAGTATATAGGAATGCTCGAAAGACTATTCGTTTTTCTTTTTGTGATTTCATCTTTTTGGCAAGGAATAGGATTTTTATTGGCTGCAAAAAGTATTTTTAGATTTGGAGATTTAAGGGAAAATAAGGACAGAAAACTAACAGAATATATATTAATAGGAAGCTTTCTAAGCTTTGGATTTGCTGTATTGGTTGGTAAACTATTTCTTTTTGTTCAATCCAATCTAGTTTTAAAATAAAAATTATACATCAGAAACTGCCTTTTGTATACCTAAGCATAAAAATTAACAAGCTAATTTTGTAAAATAAAATTTAGACTATAATGAATTAAATAAAATTATTTAATAATCTATTATTTTATTTATGTAAATTAGAATTTATGAAAGAATTTTGGGATCAAAGATACAGTCAAGAGGAATATGCTTATGGTAAACAACCCAATAAGTATGTAGAAGCAAAGCTTCCTATGTTTAAACCAGGTAAAATTTTGTTTCCTGCCGAAGGAGAAGGACGCAATGCTGTTTATGCAGCAAAGCTAGGTTGGGAGGTTTCGGCTTTTGATTTCAGTAAAGAAGGTAAACAAAAAGCAGAAGCATTAGCCAAAGAGCATCAGGTAAGTATCGACTATCAAATTCATTCTATATTGGACGAGAACTATTCGGCTGAGGGATTTGATTTTGTAGGATTAATTTATGTTCATTTTGATTCAGATACAAGGGCTCAGATGCATCAATTAATAAAGAAATATTTAAAATCAGGAGGCTATTTATTGATGGAGGTATTTAGTCAATACTCTGGTAAAAATCAAGCAGCAATTTCTCCATAAGTAATTAATTCTCTATACTGATCATCTTTTAATTTAATGTTTCGACTTTTAGGAATCATTAAAAAAAACTTTTCAAGCAATAATGCATTGTGATACATTGT
>JAOARN010000083.1 GCA_025210485.1 Marinifilaceae bacterium
GTAGGAAGAGGGAACGTCCTGTTGAGCTTGCGAAACATCTACTATAATTCAATGAGTCGGCTATATAAATTATGAGATTCTTCATGCTCGTATATTTTCCAAATATAGAAATAATTTAAAAGAAAAAACAAGCTATATTTTACATAAGCTATGTGAGAGGCTCATTCCATTATATAGGATAAAGCGATTTAACAGACAAGATTTAAACTATAAAACCGCTTTATTTTGAACAAACAAAAAAAAACACTACAGTCTATTCAACAAATTCATATACGCCTCCTTTGTCTTATGGAAATTAAACTGCATAAATATATTATTCATTTTATCAATAATCTTATCATTACACAAATTACCCAAACTACCCTCATGTACATGTTTAAGCTTTGATTTGAAATTAAATCTACCCTCATCAACCATTTTTGCTACCTGCTTATATGCATCTCTAAAAGGAACTCCATCCATAACAAGGCGATTAACCTCCTCGACTGTAAACAAATGCCTATACCTTTCATCATCAAGAAGTTTTTTATTGATCTTAATACCAGAAAGCATTATTCTTGTCATCTCGATACAACTTAAAATTTTATCAAAAGCAGGCATGAAAAATTCTTTCGTTAGTTGATAATCTCTATGATAACCAGAGGGCAAATTAGAGGTAACTGCCTGAATTTGTGCTGGAAGCATCTGGATTGCATTAGAATGAGCCCTAATCATTTCAAAAACATCAGGATTTTTAGTATGAGGCATTATACTACTTCCCGTGGTTAGTTCATCTGGAAAGCTAACAAAATCAAAATTCTGACTATTATAAAGGCATGCATCCATGGCAAGCTTAGCAAGAGTATTTGCCAGATTTGCCAATGCAGACAAAACAGTAACTTCCATTTTCCCTCTAGCCATTTGAGCATATACAACATTATAACTAAGCTGATCAAAACCTAAAAGATCTGTAGTCATCTGTCTATCCAAAGGAAAAGAAGAACCAAATCCAGCACCAGAGCCTAATGGATTTTGATTTACCACCTTGTAAGCCGCATGCAATATTTGTAAATCATCGGTTAAACTTTCGGCATAGGCGCCAAACCACAAACCAAACGAACTAGGCATTGCCACTTGCAAATGAGTATATCCAGGCATTATCACCTTTTTATACTTTTCACTTTTCTCGATTAACTGATCAAATAAAAGCCTTGACTGCCTTACGATTTCTTCAATTTTATTTCTGGTGAAAAGTTTGAGATCCAATAAAACTTGATCATTTCTTGATCTACCACTATGAATTTTTTTCCCAATATCTCCCAAATTCTGAGTCAGCAGAAATTCAATTTGAGAATGCACATCCTCCACTCCTTCCTCTATTTTGAACTCATTGTTTTTTATTGAAGAATATATTTTTCTTAACTCTTCCTGAATCGATTTCAACTCATCTTTTGATATTAGCTTTATAGAGTACAACATCTCTAGATGCGCGAGACTTCCCAACACATCAAAACCTGCAAGTTCTTCATCTAATTCTCTGTCTCTACCAATTGTAAACGAGACTATATTTTTGTCTACTTCTATTCCCTTATCCCAAAGTTTCATAAATTACACTCTTTTGATTTCAACAACACATCCTTAATGCATATTTATCGTACTTGAATGAATCTGAAATCAAAATTTTTATTTCCTCTATTATCAAAACAAAAGATGTATTATATTAATTTTCACCAAATACATCATAATATTATAAAAAGATTTAAAAAGCTCCAAATAATTATTAACAATCATATACACTTAGATTCAAGTATCAAACACAACAACTCAATTAGTAATTGCACTAAACATATAATTTCTACGAAGTATTTTTAGTTCAATCTTTCTTCTACAACAAGCTTTAAACCATTTAAATACAAATCAATCTCATCCTTAATGCAAGACAAAATAAAAACCTCATTTTTAACTAGTTTTATATGCGAGTCATTCTTAATTATCTTGGAAAATAAAATCTGGTTTTCACTATTCACAACCACTTTATACCTCACCTCAGCTATTACTGGAACACCAGAACCAAAAAATTTTCTTACTACAATATATTTTGATTTTTCTTTAATCAAAGTAAAACTTTGACCTGCAAAGTTATCTTTAACAATCAATTCTTTTCCAACAGAATCTTTAATAGCATTCGACCCATAAGTAATTAAACTTACTGAAAGAATAATAAAAATCAGAATTATAAATTTAATTTTCATAAGAACATATAATTTAAAAAATTTACTCTTTTTGTAATTCGTCGTCAATTATCTCTTCGAAACGAACCCCTCCCTTATACATAGCTATTAAAATTGGTCTTATCTGCCTACCCAAATCTGTTAGACTATACTCAACGCGCGGTGGCACCTCTGGAAAAACTCTACGAGAAATCAAACCATCTTTTTCTAATTCCTTTAACTGCTTTGTTAGCATTCGCTCGCTTATATCTGGCAGTAGTTTATTCAACTCACTGTATCGTTTTTCTCCATACCACAAATGCAATACTATAGTTACCTTGCGTTTTCCCTTTATAACATTTATAAAAGTATCTACTGGACAATATGACTTTTCCATTATTATTAAATTAATTCTTCAGCTATAATTATTATGATTGCTACTGGCAAGTCTAATTCCCCCTTAATAGAGTATATCTTCTCACCAGCAAAAATAGAGATAGAATTAGAATCATATGAATACAACTTTTTCCCAGCAAATTTTGATATACTAGAATTGTCTGCCGAATACAACTTGCTTCCAGCAAATGCCGACAGCGAATTCCCCTCCCAAACATATATCGGTTCAGCGGAAAATTTAGAGATATTCGTACCATCAAATTCTATAAGTTTATTACCAGAATACTCTGATAGAAATCTACCATCCCAAACATATGAATTTTTACCAGCAAATTCACTTATATATGTTTTCAATCTTTTTTCACTTTGCTTAACAGTTGAAAAACTTTGTAAATTCTTCTCTGTTTGCCTCCTATAATCTTCAGAACTTCGAAATGGTGCAGTTAGATTTTCATAATCTTCGGGATTGTATAATTCACTGCTTGGTTTAGTTTTGGTTTTAATCAATCGGATTAATACAACAACCACAATAAAAACGAAAAAAACAACAAATAGAACTAACAAATAATTAAAACTAAGCATACATATTTATATTTTAACATTACTAATATTTAACAAAAATACAAATTATATTATGTGAATAAAACCCATATATCGTTTCTCTAATAATTTTTATTATTTTTTTCTTAAATCAAATATCTGAGACAGATTAATTCAGCACAAAATGTTCGTTCTAGCACAGATTGTAAGCTCTTGACAATTAACTAAAAATAACATAAACTTGCAGAAAATTAAAACAACAAACTATGACTACTAGAAAGACATTTAGAGCATTTAGGACAGAAGAAACAGAAAATGGATTTATATCTTCAGTGAAAGAAATCGAATTAAGAGATTTAAATGAAAATGAAGTTTTAATTAAGGCAGAATACAGCTCCTTAAATTACAAAGATGCACTTTCTGCTTCAGGTAATAAAGGTGTTACTCGTAATTATCCACATACTGCAGGAATTGACGTGGCAGGAACAATCGAATCTTCTAATTCTGAAAAACTAAACACAGGAGAAAAAGTAATTGCCACAAGCTATGACTTAGGTATGAATACGGATGGAGGTTTTGCTGAATATGTTATAGTACCTTCAGACTGGGTAGTAAAACTCCCTAAAAACCTAAGCACAAAAGAGGCAATGGCATATGGAACTGCTGGACTTACAGCAGCCATCTGTATTCAAAAAATAACTAGAACAATCAAACCAGAAGATGGTAAAATTGCTATATCTGGAGCAACAGGAGGAGTTGGATCTTTAGCTATTTCCATATTATCAAAACTTAATTACAAACTAGTTGCAATTTCCGGCAAGGAATCAGAATATGAATATCTACATAAACTAGGAGCAAATGAAATCCTTAGCAGACAAGAGATTGAAGCATTTGCTAACAAACCACTACTAAAACCTTTATTTATAGGTGCTGTAGATGCTGTAGGAGGAAGCATTTTAGAAAACATAATAAAATCGACTGATGCTAATGGCGTAGTAAGCTGTTGCGGAAATGCTGCCTCATTCAACTTATCATTGACTGTATTTCCATTTATTTTAAGAGGAGTATCCTTAATGGGAGTTGATTCTCAAAATTATCCAATGCAAGAAAGACAAAAAGCCTGGGACTTATTAGCTTATGAATGGAAAATAAACCAAATAGCTGATTTTTGCGATGAAATCAAATTAGAAGATTTAAACGAGAAAATAAAACTAATGCTTGATGGTAAATTAAAAAGAAGAGTAATCGTAAAATTATAATATTTAACAAACCTATATATTTACAAACTAGCCAGGCATATTTCTATGTATGAAAATCTACTCAGATGATTTTTTATTTTTTTGGTTATATTATCTAAATGCCTGTGCTAGTTTTAGCTCAACAAATATAAAACTAACACTTAACCAATCTCTTACCTACAACTGAACAAACAAAAAAACAGCCCTGTGATAAAATCACCTGGGCTAAAAAAAAGAAATTAAAATCTATACAACTATTTAGTTATATGCAATTTTACTCACTATCATTTTTTTAACTATTACTTTTCTGTTTTTACTTTCATCCATATAATAAATCTTCACCATATAAGATCCATCAGGTAAACTAGTAGTAATGCGTTTATATGCACTATTGACAGGAATATTCATAAGTATTTTACCAGATTGAGATACAACAATAAGCTTATCAATAATATACGAATACGAGAACAGATTAAAATTACCATTATTAAAACTTGGGTATAAAATTATACTTTCGAAATTCTGTTTTTTATAAGCATCCTTATCTAAACTCAAACTAATTTGACTTGGATCACTAATGTTTATTCCATCACCTACGGTAACCATATATTTAAGATTAGACATTTCATTTATATATCTATAATCCTTTATTCTCAACTCCCCGCTTTCAGGATTCAAAGATACCGCATCAATATTCCCTTCCAAAATAGTCCATTCATTTAAAATCGTTTTAGAATCTAAATCTTCTGCTTCTAACACTCCAATAAGAGCATTGTTTTCAAGCTTACATGAGATATTTATATTATCAGTTTTAATTACAGGTTTATTATCGTTCTCATCCAAAACTTGTATTTTTATCTTAAAAGGATTCGAGTCTAACAATCCATCATTCGCAATCACATATATATAGTGCTCTTTTTGCCTTTCGAAATCAACATTGAACTCATTCTTCAATCTAAGTTGATTATCTTGAATTACGAACAAGTCAGAAGTTTTACTCAATCTTAAAACCACATCATCATTATCTGAATCATAATATTTTATTTCCCTACGAATATCTGAATTTTCAAACACATTTATTATCGCTGTCTCAACTATCGGAGGGTCATTAAAATCCACTACGGTTAATTCTATTGTTTTCTCTGAAATCAATTCCCCATCATATGCTTCAACAACAACAAAGTGCTGTTCTATTTTATCATATAGTTTATTGCTTTTTACTTTCAACTCATCTCCATCTATAAAGAACAGACCATTGCTATTCTTTATTTGCAGTCTAAACAAATCTCCATCGGGATCATAAGCTTGTATCTTTCCAATATTCAACTCTCTACCTGCGATTACAAAATTATCACTTACAATAACAGGTGGCTCGTTTATATTATTAATTACAATATCGATATCTAATATATCTGAATATAAATCTCCATCAAATGCCCTAACTCGAATCGTCTTTTGTTTAAATTCCTCATAATCCAGCACCTTATCCTTCTGAACCTTTATAGTCATGCCTTCAAAATAGAAAAATTCTTCAGAGTCGATTAACTCCATTTTTATATTTTTGTCGTCATCTATGCATTTCACAGATCCAATTATAATAGTATTCTCATCAACCTGGAAATTCACAGGCACAATACTTGGTTTTTGATTCTTCGCTATTACTAATATATCTATATACTGCCACAAAGAAGCTTCCTCATCAGACATTACAGCTAATCTATACAAACTCGTATCCTCATAATCCAGTGCTTCACCCGTTTTTAAATAAAGCTTATTGGCTCGTATTTCAAATTTCTCAGAATTCGAAACCAAATTATAATTTATATTTGCCAAATTCTCTGGATTGGTATACTGAATATCACCAATATATGTCTCAGATATATCACCCAAAGTTTCTGAAACTTCAAACTCAGTGCTTGTGATGGTTGAGAATTCTGCCACATCTTTTATTTTTATTGTATACTCCTCACTTACCGATAACGAGCCCTTATCGGTTGCTGTTATTGTTATTTTATATTCCGACCTTTCTTCATAATTCAATTCCGTAATGGATTGCAATAAATTTTTATGAATACTAAAA
>JAOARN010000084.1 GCA_025210485.1 Marinifilaceae bacterium
ATCGAGGCTTGAAATAGCATAATTAAGGAGCAATGTTCAATTATTTCGAAAAAATTATTTGAAATAATAATCATAAATTTATTCATTAATTAATTATAAGAATAGTATAGACTTTAGTCTCCATTAATTTACGCTATCAATTATTTACAATTGAAATAGCTAATAAGGATAATGAAAAAACCTACACTGTTGATTATGATAAATCAAATAAGGTATTTAGAATTGAGGAAAATGCTAATGTGTTCTTGAATGAAAATCTTGTGTTAGATTACGAAAGTGGAACGAAATCATTTGATATTTCGTTTTCTATTGCTGATGGTAAAAATCAAACTGAACATACTATTAGTATTAATGTCACAGACGAGAATGACAATATACCTGTTATAGTTCAAAATCCAGATCCTATTAACGTTAATAATAATTTTGCTGTAGATCAAGCGATTTATACTGTAAATGCGAATGATTTAGATACCGATGATAATACTAATTTAAGTAACTGGAGGATTGTTGGAGGAAATGAATTAGGTTTATTTAAGATTGACCCAGACACAGGAGTGATTTCATTAGCAAAAAAAGATACAGATAATCATTTGCTTGAAATTGAATTACAAATTATGGTAAGTGATGGGGAATTAAATAGTCAAATTTCAACTATTACTATTATTATGAATACTCTTATGGGAATAGATGATTTACATTTGACTGAGAATGACTTTATTCTTTATCCAAATCCATCTACTAATTTCTTTGTAATAAAATCAACAAACTATTCTGAACTATTAAGTTTGCAAATACTTGACTATACCGGAAAAATACTAATAGTCAATGATAAATACCAGTTAAATAGCCCAGTTTATCATAATCTAGCTAAGGGTAATTATATTCTTAGAATAAAGGGTAATGAAGTAAATAAATCTTTTAAATTGAATGTTAAATAAATAGCTTTGACATACTTTTATTTATTAGAAACCTGTTTGATAGCAAGCAGGTTTCTTTTTGATTATGAATAATAATTTTTGAAAGATATCGATTGTAATCGTATATTCTTGTCAGTTTTTCTAGGTAAATATTTTCTCTTTTTGCTTTGTTTCGGTATTAGGTATACTTGTTTTTTAGTGAATTAGTAAATATTTAAGATAAATTGGTTTCACAGTTCATTTTTTTTTGGTTGCTTTGTCTCTCCTTATAAAATTCCCACTATAGATAACGGAGACAAATCCATAACTCGAATCAATTGAAAAAAATGAAAAAATATTTACTATCTACCAGTTTTTTAGCAATTTTAGCTTGCCTACTATGGGCAACCCCATTCACTGCAATTAAAATAGGCTTGAAATATACTAGCCCATTATATTTTGCAGGCTTGCGTTTTTTTATTTCTGGTTTGATTCTACTTCCTTTTGCAGGTGGTTATAAATCTATTATAAGTTCTGTTAAAAATCATAGATCCTATATTCTATCTGTAGCTATTTTTCAAACTACATTATTATACGGTTTATTCTACACAGGTGTTGATCTTGTTCCTGGTGCATTAGGGGCTATGTTGATTGGTGCTCAACCACTTTTTGCTAGCATTATGGCACATTTGATGCTCAAAAATGATAAAATGAATTTGAAGAAAACCATTGCTGTTTTAGTAGGGGTAGTAGGGGTTTGTATAATAAGCCTAGGAAGAAAAGATTTTGATTTTAAATCTACAATACCTTTAGGAGTCCTTATCCTTGTATTGAACAATATTGTAGGAAGTACAGGTAATATTATCGTGTCAAAATATGCTAATAGAATGCCTGCTATACAATTGGCATCATTCTCAATGTTGGCTGGTGGATTATTTTTAATATTTGGTTCGCAATTTATCGAAAATCCAATACTTAAAGTAGATTACCCAAGTGAGTTTTATATTTCATTGATATGGCTAGCAATAGTTTCTGCAACATCTATCTCTGTCTGGTTTGCACTGCTTGGTAGGCCAGGAGTTAAAGTCTCAAATCTAAATACTTGGAAATTTATTATCCCTCTGTTTGGTGCTTGTTTAAGCTGGCTGATACTTCCCAATGAATCTCCAGATACTATTTCAATACTTGGTATGATTGTTATAAGTATCAGTTTGCTAATGGTAAATTATATTAATAGAAATAAGTAAGCTAGGATAATTTTTATTTATGTATACCAAGTTGATGGTTCTTCTAATTATTTAACCCCTGTATTAAATTTAACATATATGTTTATTTCTTAACCCTTTTATAATATTTATATGATTCAGTCTTAACTAATATTAGAATTTCTTATAATAGTTTTGTTTCATCAGAATTTTGATAGAAAAATACAGCTTGTAAATCTAATTTTTAGCTAATCTTAGATTATTCGCTAAGCAAAACATTTATAATCAAGATAATAATATTAAGAATATGAAAATTTATAAGACTATATCGCTAATACTATTAATATTTATTCAATTTTTCACTATTTCTTGCGATGAAAGCTCCAATAGTAGTAGGATAGCTTCGAAGAAAATTCAAAAAACAGTTGAGGCAGACATCGAAACCCAGAATATGGGAAATCGTTCACATTTCGATGATTCTGCTCATGACATTGCTGTTTGGATAAACAAAGCCAAACCAGAAATGAGCCGTATTATTGGGACCGACAAAATGGGAGGTCTGGCTGTTTATTCATTAAGGGGAAATGAACTAGATTATCATCTTCATGGCAATATAAATGCTGTTGATATTCGACAAGATATTAAACTTGCTAATGAGAGTATTGATATTCTAGGTGTTTCCAATATTACAACTAATACTATAGATATTTATCAAATAAGTCAAAGTGGTCATTTGATAAGATATCCTCAAAATATTAATGTTAAAATGAATGAGGAGATATGTGGATTCTGTATGGGGTACTATAATGGTAAACTTTATGCTTTTGCAAGTAGTAAATACGGAACCGTTGAGCAATGGCAATTAAGGCCTGGCTTTGAAACTCTTAATTATCATTTTGTTAAAAGTTTTTCATTTTCTTCAAAAGCTGAAGGAATGGTATATGACGATATTACAGGAAACCTTTATGTTGCTGAGGAAAAGAAAGCTATTTGGAAGCTTAGTCTAAATGATAATGGTTCCCGTCAAGCTGTTCTTCTGAAAGAATCTGAAATCGAGTCAAATAGTAACATATATAGCGATATAGAGGGTCTGTCTATTTTTTACTCCAAGAAAGGTTTATCTTATTTAGTTGCTTCTATACAAGGGAATTATTCTTATGCCATATTTGATACATCTGATGATTTTAGATACAAAGGAAGTTTTAGGATTAGCTCTGGGAAATTTGATTCTGTGGAAAGGTCAAAAGGGATAGAAATTTGTTCGAAATATCTAGGTGAAAATTTCCCGAATGGTATTTTTATTGCTCAAGATGGCGAAAATTTCCAGGCAGATAAACCTGCTGCTCAAAATTTTAAAATTGTTTCTATGGATAAAATTATAGATATATTTGATTTTTTATAAATAACATTCGAGCTCTGTTTTTCAAAAAATAAAGTTTACTTATTGAGTAGTATATATGAAGGAAGTATAAAAAATATTAAAGTAAAATGAACTGTTCTTATAAAACGATCGTTTATGTTAGTAGTTTTCTTTACTTTTGATTTAATGGATTCATGGGCGATTGATCCTCTTTTTATTCGCTATAGTATATTTGCGAAGATTTAATTTTTAGCTTTTTCGGATATTTAATCTTTTCTTTATAAGAGGAATAAAAATTTAGTAAAATTATAAAATAGGAATTATGAAAAAAAGATTATGTTATTTCTTTGCGACTATGCTTTTTGCAGTTATTATTACAAATAATCTTACTGCTCAAAAAAAACTAGGACTTTCATTTAATACTGAAATAAGTAAGAATGTAGCAAGTAGTTTTGTGCCTGTTTACATTGAAGAATTTGTGATTGATTCAGGTGAGATGATGATGGCAGCTCTTATGTTTGAATCAATTATTCGATCAGCTAATTTAACTACAGCAATCGACTCTGTTGTGGTAGCATTAGAGAATAGTGATCTGTGTCATGTAGTTGAATCATTCGAAATTAATGGAGAATTTTATGATTCTCAGAGCTGTCCAAATACTTTGAAATTAACAGCAACTAAGCCCTATATGGATATTATGTTCGAGCCTGCTGCAATGTGTGAGGATATTTTAGATATATATTTTCCTTTTGTTATATATAGTGATGGAATTGCATATTATGGAAATAAATATAAAATTCATGTTGAAAGAGAAGATTCTGGTCATACTCCTGGTGATTTTTAGAGCTTGGTAAATTGAGTAAAAAAAACAGCTGTGTAGTATTTTCTATATAGCTGTTTTTTTTTATTGTTTGGATTATTGTAATAATTTCTTTAGTCTGAGGAATATTAAAAAACGATATTGCTGTGAACATTTTCTAATCTTCATAATATATCAACAAGTGGTTGATTGATATTTTTATATCTATTTCTAAATTTATTGATTGAAAATACTTTTCTTTCTGGTTACCAATAGGCCAATTAATACCCTGCATAAGTTGTTTTTAAAATAGCTTAAACACCAAGTCCTTTTGTTTGATTAATTATTGATATTGTTTAAACGTCTTGTTTATTTATTCTTTAGTTAAGTATCACATCTGTAGCGGTATATGTAAATTATTTTATTTGAAAGCTAAATTTAAATTTAATTATTATGTTTATTTTTATAAATTTATACTACCAAATTTCATTAATATATATTTAACTAATAGGCATTTGAAATAGCTATTGTAAATTTTAAACATAATAATTCTATGAAAAAAAATTACTCTTATTTTCAAATTGTACTAACTATATTAATCTTATTTTCCTTTGGCAGTAATGGAATCTGTCAAAATCCATTTATAACTAAATGGAAAACAACTAAGCCTAATGAGAAAATAAAGATATGTATAAATGACTTGAAGAAGAATAGCAATTCTAAATTTAGGCATTTTGTTAAATCATCTTATGATTATTCTGTTCAATACTCTGATAATGGGATAACTAAAAATAAATTTGGACTAAAATCAGATTTAATTATTCAATTTAAAAATCCAGGAGAACATATTGTAGAAATTAGTGGCAAATTCCCAGCTATTATGTATAGAGATAAGGATAGTATGTGGGCAAAAAAGCTTATTGATATTATTCAGTGGGGTGATATTCAATGGGAAAGTATGTGTTCCGCTTTTAGGGCTACCAATCTTTCTGTGATTTCAGCTCAGGATATTCCAAATCTTGCAGAGGTAGAGTCGATGAAGTCAATGTTTGAAAATGCAACTAAATTTAATAGCCAATTAAATAGTTGGAATGTGTCTTCTGTTGAATGTTTTAAAAAAATGTTCCACAATGTAAAAGAATTTAACAAGCCACTAAATAATTGGAATATGCAGAATGCTAAAAACATTGCATTTATGTTTTGCGACACAGATGAATTTAATTCTGATATTTCAACTTGGAATACATCTAGCTTGATAAATATGAATTATTGTTTTGCAAATACAAATAGTTTTAATCAAGATATTAGTAAATGGAATTTGACCTCTATTAAGAAACTAAAGAATAGTTTGTTTATGGCAAAAGCTTTTAGTTCCGAGAATTATACAAAGCTTATAATGTCATGGGCAAATGCCAATATCTCAACTAATGCCGAGTTTTATGTTCCTGTAAAATATTGGTCATTGGCAAAGGAAGCAAAAATACAACTTAAGAAAAGAATGCCAAACTTGTATGACGAAGGCAGCCTTAAGCCTTTGGTAATGAGCTGGGAAACAGAAGGGGTTGATAATTCGATAAGCCTAGCTTTAAATCAAGAAAGAAAATATGATTGTGATTACTTTATTGATTGGGGAGATGGTTCTGAAATACAAAATATCAAAAATAGTCAAAATCCTTCTCATAGCTATGAATCAAGCGATGTATATCCAATAAGTATCTATGGTAAATTTCCAAGTCTTTGTTCCTTAAGCACATTAGAGACTCTAGAGGATAAAAATGAGAATTTCAAGACTTTATCTCAATGGGGTGATATAGTTTGGGAGGATTTAAGTGGAGCTTTTTATAATTGCGTAAATTTTGAACTTACGGCTAATGATATTCCAAATTTGAGCAAAGTGAATAGTTTATTTAAGACATTTAGAGGGGCTAGAATGTTTAATTCTAATATTAACGATTGGGATGTTAGTAATGTAAGTAATTTTGCAGAATGTTTTACCGCTTGCGCTAATTTTAATCAGCCATTAGATAAGTGGGATATGGCTAAGGCAACCAGCACATCGCTTATGTTTTGTGCTGCCGAGAAATTTAATCAAGATATTTCTTCTTGGGATGTATCTAATGTAAGAGATATGAAAGTTATGTTTTTTGATGTGGCTAAATTTAATTCCGATATTTCATCATGGAATGTTTCAAATGTTGAAGATACGCAGTATATGTTTTTTGGAGCAATGTCTTTCAATCAGGATCTATCTAACTGGGATGTAAGCAAAGTTAGAAATATGCAGTATATGTTTTTTAATTCGGTGGAGTTCAACTCAGATATTTCAGAATGGGATGTTAGTAATGTTGTTGATATGCAATATATGTTTGATAATGCGATGTCGTTCAATACTGATATATCGGCATGGAATACTATAAATGTGAGAAATATGTGTTCTATGTTTGGAGGAGCCGTAAGTTTCAATCAAGATATTTCATCATGGAATGTTTCAAATGTTGAGGATATGTCTCTAATGTTATCATTGACCAAATCATTTGATCAAGATATATCAAATTGGGATATTTCTAAATGTATGAATTTTGAAAATATATTCTCTTATTCTAATATTTCTATAGAAAATTATGATGAAATCTTGATTTCATGGGCAGATAAAATATCAAATTCACCTAGCCCTTCATCTACTATTGATTTTATAAATCAATATCATACAGAATTGTCCACAGAAGCTATCTCGTTATTTGAAGAAAAGGGGTGGACTGTTAATGATAAAGGATTGCTTCAAAACCCTGAGGAATCAGGAGAAATGCTAAATCCATCTATTGAAGAGATTGATACTTATAGAGAGGGATCTAGTTCTAAGCTTGATTTAGAATTACAGGAAGAGGAATTAAATCCATTACAATCTGTTAAAATATATCCTAATCCGTCTACAGATGGCATCATTAGATTGAGACTAGGAGATGATAATCTCGATTTTGTCTTAGTGAAAGTATATACAAGCCATGGTAAATTGATATATACAAAGAAGCATTATGATAGAGAGTTTGCATTAGAAAAAAGACTGAATTTTGGAAACTATATTTTGCAACTAATAAAGGGTAAATATAATGTTACAAGAAATATTACTGTAAAAAGGTAAATGAGATATTTATAAAAAAACTAGATTTTAAAAAGGCTGTATAAAAATACAGCCTTTTTTAGTTTATAGAGAAATAGTGAAGCTAAACTTTTTTTATTAGTGTTATCTAGAATAATCAGTTAAACAATTAGAAAAGGAGTATGAAATCATAATTCTAGCTTGTTTTAATTAAGTTGCTAGTATGATAGATTATTCAATACAAAATTATGTTTTATGTGTGGGTGAGTTTCTTGAATGTGTTTATAAAGTCGACAATTGGAAAAATCATATATTCTGTGTAGTTGGTGTTTTAAAACTTCGGAATATTATATTGGATGGATGAGAGGCGACAAATATTACAAGGTAATAATTTTAGTATAGAAATTGTGATTTATGTTAATAAAAAGATGTCATTAAATGTGAAAACTGACGAATAAATTTAATCGCGGGCGTTAAAAAAAAATAAACAAGAATTGGCTTTGAGACTTACTGTTTGATTTTAGTGATAAATAGTTGTTTTTATTTGATAATCGTAATGTGCATATGATTAGGTTTATGTGAGTTTTTGGTAACTGTGAATTACTATAAAATATAAAATAGGTATATTGTTTTTCTAGTATTTGAAAATATTATGTTAGTTTTAAATAAGTTTATAATACAATATTAAAAAATATGAAAAAAAACAAATTCTCATGTCAAGTTGCATTCTTTGCTGCATTTTTAATCTGTTATTCTAATTTTGGCTCATGTAAAAATATACTGGCTGAAAAATACAAAGCTAATGAATCTACCCCTGTTTTAAATCTAGGATTAAGCTCTAGTTCTAATCCCTCCATATTTAAGAATTATATTTATAATTTAAGATATAAAGCAGTCACAATCGATTTAGATTTTGATTCTTTAACAAGAGAATTAGGAGATGGGGCAAATATAAGTTCAATAAAATTTAATTTTGGTGTGCTTAGCCGTATCGCAAAGTCAGCAAGATTGAATGGAGAAGCTTACCCTATAAGTGATTTAGATAAAATAGATCCGCTTTCGAATAATAATCCAAAAATTGAATTGCAATTGAATGATTTGGATTCAAATGGAGGAGAAGGTCAGCAGAGCATAGTTATTCCTTTTACATATAAAAAAAATAACACAACTATTCAAGGTTCACTCTTTGCTCTGATTTTATATATTTATTAAATTGGAAATTAATCGTTATTTGTAATTAATGGGGAAGAATATAATATCTTATTGTGAAGTATTATTTCAAGAAATATTCGACTTTATTTTGCATATTTGTTAAGGCTGTATTTTTATACAGCCTTTTTTGTGTATGGAAATCTTTGAAATATAGATTTCTGCTGGAATAATCAGCTAAAAAAAATAAGCAGTTGAAAAGTTTGAGAGAAGTGTAGATATTTAAGTTTTGTTTTTGAATTGAGCCAGAGGTTTAAGAAAAGATTAATCCGATTTTTCAATAAGGATATATTTCATTTGATAGTAACTAACAGATGGATAAAACGCTAATCCGAATGTAAGCTTAGCTAAATTGTGACTATTTAGTTGTCGGTGATAATGCTAATGTCAACGGCATTCATGTTACGATAGTTTTTTACTTGTAACAGAATAATTATGAGTTGATCTGCATCAATTTTTTAGGATAATATATAATCTAATGCCAATAGTTTAAACATTATAAAGCTTAAGGTAAATATATTATTTGATGGTTATCTAATTATGTTCGGAATAACAGTAAATCTAATATAATGTTTAATATATCATTAAATCTACTATATTTGTCAATAATTTTAAATGGTTTTCTGTAAAAAACCTCCTTATCTTGTGTAAGAAAGATTAAAAAAATACAACATAGTATTTATTAGTGTGAATGCGAAAACTAGCTATTGATTAACCTTACGCTTTGTTTGGGAAATAATAAACTTAAATATTAAAACTTATGAGAACGGATTACTATGATTGGCCTAAAATTGTTGCTGTTAAGTCAAATGAAGATTTAAAACAGATACTCAAAAATAAAGAATATGAGCCAGTTGATAAGGTTAATTCAGCAATTATTGAATTGAAAAAAAGAAATATACTAGATGCCGATTTTCCTCTATTAGAGAATTCTGAAAAGCAAATAAAAAAATACGATAGTGTTGGTGGCTGGCTGCTACTATTATGTTTTTCTCTTTTGATAGGTACACCTATTAGGACATTGTATAATCTTAGCCTACCATCAATTGAATCTTTAGGAATTTTATCAGACAACCCAAGTTTAAAGTCTTTTCTAGTAGTGGACGGTGTTTTGGCTGTTGTAATTATGATTTTAAGCATTAGAGCAGGAATAGCACTTTGGACAAATAAACCAAAAGCAGTTAAAACAACAAAAAATTATTTGTTAGTATTGTTGTCTTATTCTGTTATTGCAGCTTTTCTTCCTTTTATTTTTGACTTCTCATCTGCTTATAATGATGGATTAGTTTTATTGGGAGCAGAAGGTTTTATCAAGTCAACGATATATGTTGGAATTTGGTATTGGTATTTGTGTGATTCGAAGAGGGTGCAGTATACATACTTTATTCAACAAGATAACAAGAAACCAGAGGAATGCTCTCTTGATTACGAAAAAGTTTAAAATAATTATGAGTTGTGGTAATGTTATCATAATACTGTGTATGCTGGTGGTTTATGTAATTGTTTAACTAGATGACTAGAGTCTGAAAAAAATAAATATTAGTTTGAAAGGCTGTATTTTATACAGCCTTTCTTTGTGTTTGTAAATTAACAACTTAGAATACTGTAATTCTAAAGATACAAGATGTTTTGAATAGCTTTTAATAATTGTTTCTGTTTTTGTATATCTCCCAATAAAAGTATAGATATTTTCCCTGAATTCATGATATTACTTTTGTGATACTCTAGAAATTAGATTTTAAGCAGATCTTACACGAATTTTAGTTCTAAGTTAATCGGTCAAAAAAAATCATTTGTCTTAAAATAAAATAGATTTAGTTTTATGTAAAATCAATTATTTAATATAACTTATGGCTTTTATTAATATTTTAAAAATAATGATTATGAAAAAAACCATTATACTAGGAGCTTCCACAAAAGAAGAAAGATATTCAAATAAAGCAGTTAAAGCACTGAGGAAACACAATCACGAGGTCGTAGCTTTTGGAATAAAAGCTGGTCAGATTGATGGTGTTGATATTCATGAAAATCTATTTACACCCGAAAATGTTGATACAATCAGCCTATATCTAAACCCGAGTAGACAAATTGAATATTATGATTTTATTTTGAATATTAAACCACAAAGAATTATTTTTAATCCAGGTACTGAGAATACTGAATTGAGAGAACTTGCAGAATCCAATGATATATACTGTGAAGAGGCTTGCACTTTGGTGTTGTTAGCAACAGACGCATATTAATTTGTTCGACAGATCTTCTCTTATGATTATTTTAATTGATGCTCAATTTTATACTGTTAATTTGTAGATTGTACATATAAAATTATAATTTAGCCATTATTATTTTTACACATAGATATATTGATTGAGATTATGGGATTTGAAAAACCAACAGGTTCATATATAAGTTATTTTAGTAATTTGGTTAAGACAAACGGAGGTATTAATCTAGCACAAGGTATTCCAGGTTTTGAACCGCCAAAGGAATTATTGAATATATTATCGGAAATTGCAGTTGGTAATTTTCATCAATACGCAGCAGGTAATGGGAATATTAGTTTGAGAAATTTAATATGGGATAAATATCATAAAGTAAATTCGAATATCAATCTTGAGGATATTATGATTACTAATGGAGGAACAGAAGCTTTAACAATATTGTTCACTTACATGATGCAAAAATTTCCTGAAGGATTTAATTCAATGGCTTTTTCTCCTGTTTACGAAGTCTATAGTCAATTACCAAAAATTTTTAGGCATAAATGCCATGAGTTTTTCTATTCGGATGATTTTGTTATAGATTTTGAAAAATTTGAAGATGAGATTATTAAAAATAATATCAAATTGATATTTATTAATTCTCCAGGAAATCCTTTCGGAAGAGTTTTATCAAAAACCGAATATAATAGAATAATCGAAATGTCTGAAAAACTCGATTTCTATATCATACTTGATTCTGTTTATAACGAGTTGTATTTTGAGAACATTCCATACTCGGCTGTAAGTGAAATTAGTGAACGTATTTTCTATACCAATTCATTTTCTAAATCCTTCTCAATAACTGGATGGCGATTGGGTTATGTGATTTCTCACTCATCTAATTCTAAAAACATACAGGCTATTCATGATTATATAGGCTTATGCAGCCCATCAATATTGCAAGAGGCCTTAGCACAATATTTATCTAAATTTAATTATGGTATAGAATACACGAAAGAATTGCGAGGCAAATTAGCACGTTCATACAAGAAGCTAAGGGAAGGTCTTATAGAGATTGGCTTTGAAGTTCCTGAAACCAAAGGAGGGTATTTTGTCTGGGCTAAGTTACCTGAGGAATTTAAAGATAGTTTCGATTATGCAATGAAGCTATATAATAGTACAAAGATTGCGGTTATTCCAGGTGTTCACTTTAGTAAATATTCGAATAATTATATTCGATTGAATATTGCAAATGATGAAGATTTAATAGAGAAAGCTTTAAACTTGATAAGAAATTTTCATTCGTAATAATTACTTTTGTTAAAATAGATATTAAAATAGAATATAAACTTAATGATAAATAAAATGTCAAATTGGAGGGGGTCTTTTCCTGCTATAGTTACTTGCTTTAACCAGGATGGAAGTATTGATTACAAGGGATTCGAGAAATTATTGGATTTCAACCTTGATAGTAAAGTGGATGGAATTGTTGTTTGCGGTACTACAGGAGAGGCAGCTACAATGTCTGCTGATGAATATAAAGAAATTGTGAGTTTTACGGTAAAACATGTGAATGGCAGAGTTCCCGTAATTGCAGGGGTTGGTAGCAATAATACACTTGCGGCTGTTAAGAATTCAAAAATTGTTGAATCTGTCGGAGTTGATGCTGTATTGGCTGTAACGCCTTATTATAACAAACCTAATCGTAATGGGATAATTGATTATTTTATTCAAATTGCAGATTCTGTAAATCTTCCAGTTATTATGTATAATGTGCCAGGCAGAACTGGTTATAATATGCCTGCTGATTTATGTGTCGAGCTTTCTAATATGAGAGATAATATTGCTGGTATAAAAGAGGCTTCTGGTGATATGGAAAAGATGGCTGAAATTATTTCGAATACATCTGATGATTTTATGGTTTTTTCGGGTGATGATGCTCTAGCTTTTACAGCTGCTTGCTTGGGTGCTAATGGCGTAATTTCGGTAGTTGCGAACATTATTCCTCGTGAATTTTCACAAATGATTCATCTAGTTCATTCTTGCGATTTGAATTCTGCTCGTGAAATTCATTTTAAATATTTAAAATTAATTCAATTGTGTTTCGTGGAGTCAAATCCTATTCCTGTTAAAACTATATTAAGCCAAATGTTTGAGTATTTTAATGAAGTTTTTAGATCTCCTTTGGCTCCTATTTCTGATGATAATAAGGAGTTGTTGGTCGAAGAAATAAAAAGATTAAATTTATCATAAAAACATTAAAGGTCTAGCATTATAGCTAGACCTTTTTTATGTTATTTGAATTCGATACTGTTTAGTATTTTTAAAGCTTCATCTATTTTATTGTTAAGACAGTCTATACTGATTTCATAAGCTGTGTCATTAGTTTTGTCATGAATCGCACATATGACTGATTTTGTTCCTGTTTTTTCATAGACATTAGTTTCTGCAAATACATAAAAAGAGTTTTCAGTGAGCTTCAAACGGTCGCCTTCTTTTATTTCTTTATAAAACATATCCTCAGCAATTTCCTTAGCTGCAAACTTAATGTCTTTTTGAAAATTTTCAGATTCGTACTTCAATTCTATGCATTCTATCTGGATTACCATAGTATTGTTTTCCCAAATGGTGAAATCCTCATTGTCAATTTCTTCCATATTGTTTGGAAGAAATAATTTTATATTATCAAATTCTATATTAGTCATATCTATTCGTTTACATAAAGATCATATTCGTCGCAGGCATTTATCTTTAAATTGTAAAATTCTCCGATATTTAATTCGTATTTTTCTTTAGAAATAAGCACTTCTGGATCAACTTCGAAAGAGTCAAATTCTGTTCTACCATAATAGAAGTCTTCATCCTCTCTATCGATGATTACTTTAAGTTCCTGACCAATTAACTTATTATTATGTTCCAAGCTAATGTCTTGCTGTATATCCATTATTGCTTGCATTCTTTCTTCTTTTACTTCAGGGTCAATATTGTCTTCGTAATTATTTGCCGAATAGGTGTCTTCTTCTTCTGAATATGTAAAAACGCCCAATCTTTCAAATTTCATCTCTTTGACAAATTCCATCATGTCTTCAAAATCTGCCTCTGTTTCTCCTGGATGCCCAACCATCATGGTTGTTCTTAATTTTATGCCAGGGACTTCTTTTCTAATTTTGTTTATTAGAGTTTTGGTTTGTTCCTTAGTAATAGCTCTTCTCATAATGGAAAGCATATTGTCACTTGAGTGTTGTAAGGCAATGTCTAAATATCGACATACTTTCGGATTGGTGCGCATAATCTCAAGAACATCAAAAGGGAATTTTGCAGGGTAAGCATAGTGTAATTTTATCCATTCAATTCCTTCTATTTCGCTTAGTTTTTCTATTAATGTTGCAAGCTTTGATTCTTTGTATAAATCAATACCATAATATGATAAGTCTTGAGCAATAACCAGTAATTCTTTTACTCCATTGTCAGCAAGTGTTTTGGCTTCGAAGATAATATCTTCAATTCTTCTTGATTTATGTTTACCTGTAATGATTGGAATTGCACAATACGAACAAGTTCTATTGCAGCCTTCCGATATCTTAAGGTAGGCAAAATGTCTCGAAGTTGAAATCAATCTCTCATTTTCTAATTCATCATGATACTTTCCTTTTAGGTCGGAAAGTAAATTTTTCCATTCAAACTTACCATAATATTGATCAACTTCTGGTATGCTTTCTCTTAGTTCGTCCTTGTATCTTTCGGATAAACATCCCATTACATATATTGATTCAATCTGTTTTTCCTTTTTTAATTCTACATATTCTAATATAGTATTTACAGATTCTTCTTTTGCATCCCCAATAAAACCGCAAGTGTTTATGATAACAATATCATAGTCTAAATCCTGAGATTCAAATTTAAATTTAAACTTATTTGAGTCTAATTGTTTCATAAGAGATTCAGCATCAACTAAATTCTTTGAGCAACCAAGGCTGACAATATTAATTATCTTATTCATATTTAATATCTTTGTGTTTTTTTTGTAGTTTCTTATCCTAAACTTAGTCTTCTGAGTAAAAAAAATCCGATTGTAAGTTTAAAGCGGACAAAAATAGCTAGAAAAACTTATTATTTGGTTTAAATTGTCTGAAAATTAATTGTTTTATCTTAAAAAATAGTTAAAACGCTTAGTTTTTATTCAGCCTTGATAATAAACCCTTTCTGTAATCTTGTCCCCATTCCCTTAATTGTATGATAATAGGAATTAGTTTCTCTCCTTGTGGAGTAATGCTGTAGTTAAAAGATCTTAGATTGTCTAAATCTTGAGTCTTCTCAATTATATTGTATGTTAATAATGTTTTCAGTTCTTTCGAAAGTATTTTTGGACTTATTTCGTGACAATTCTTAATTTCATTAAATCCTTTTGTCCCAGATGCAATGCACATAATTATCCTAATTTTCCATTTTCCACTTAGTATGGATATTAAATCATTAATAGGGAGGAGAAATTTTTTGCATTCAATTTTATCAGAACATTTATTGCAATTCATAAGTAATATGTTAAATATTATAAAATAGTTAAGTTACCAAAAGGTTACTTATTGCAAATGTATTCTATTATAATTTAATTTTGCTGAAAACTTAAAATAAATACTTATGAAAATATTAGTGATTAATGGCAGCCCAAGAAGTAATGGTAATAATGGAAAAATTTTATCTGAATTTTTCAGACAAGGACGATTATTAAATCATGAGCTTGAGTCGATAAATTTAAGTGAAAAAAATATCTCATGTTGTCAGGCATGCCTTGAATGTAAAGCTAGAGATATTGCTCAATGTAGTCAGAACGATGATATGAATTCATTATTAACCAAAATTGATAAAGCAGATGCTTTAATAATCGGCTCTCCTATATATATGTGGCATGTAAATGCTCAGACAAAATTATTTATTGATAGATTAATGCCATTCTTGAATTCAGACTATTCCTCAAGATTAAAATCACAAAAAGTAATAAATGTATATACCCAAGCTAATTCTAATTCAGAACTGTATAAAAAACATCTCGAAAGCATGAGTGAAGTATATTCATTTATTGGATTCAAACACGTGGATAATTTATATGTGTCTGGTGAATTAAATACTTATGATGCTTGGACTCAGAATGGAATTGAAAGCAAAGTTGGCGAATTATTGGCGAAATTGTAGGCAAAGTCATTTTAGATCTTGAATATTATTTTATAATGGCAGCTAATTTCTGGATTTATATCCATGAATTAGCTGCCATTTTTTTTTGGTGATAAATTCAGATTAAATTTTATATAATTTTAAATAGTACAAACTAATTTTTTTTGTAAATTTAGGTTTCTAAGCATTTTTTATATTGGGATTTAATGTTTTTTTATCTTACTACTTTTTTTTTACTTAATTAATTATTGCATAAAAGATTGACATATAGTCGTCATAGAGAACATCTATGATAAAGGAAAAATAATCGATTTGATTTATATTGGTTTTCAAATTATGTTTGCACTGTAAATAAAAACAAACAGCTCACGATTATTTATGAGCTAAAATATAAAATTGAAATATTAATCTTAAAACAAAAAATATTATGTCACAAATTGGTAAACAAATAGTTGATTTCACAGTAAATTCATATGTTAATAAAGAATTTAAAACTTACAAGAAAGAAGATGTTCTTGGTAAATGGTCTGTATTCTTTTTCTATCCAGCTGATTTTACTTTTGTTTGTCCTACTGAGTTGGAGGATCTAGCTAATCTGTATGATGAATTTAAATCTATAAATGCAGAGGTGTATTCTGTTTCTACAGATACTCATTTTGTTCATAAAGCATGGCATGATACTTCCGATACTATTAAAAAGATTAATTATCCTATGCTTGCCGATCCAACAGGTGTTCTTTCTAGAGGTTTTGATGTAATGATTGAAGAAGTTGGTCTTGCCGAAAGAGGTACTTTTATTGTTAACCCAGAGGGTGAGATTGTTGCTTATGAAGTGGTAGCTGGAAATGTTGGTAGAAATGCTACTGAACTATTAAGAAGACTTAAAGCTTTACAATTTGTTGCTGAGCATCCAGATGAAGTTTGCCCTGCTAAATGGGAGGAAGGTAATTCTACACTGAAGCCTAGTATCGACTTAGTTGGTATGATTTAAAAAAAGACTCAAATACTTACAATTATATTTTTTAAAGTTAAGCTTGTTCTAAAGCTTAACTTTAAAAATAAACTATTATCTAGACTACTACTTATTTTTTAATTACCCTATATTCTCTTTGTTGATCAAAGAAGTTTTTCTATTCATATTATATTTATATTATTATGCTTGAAGCAGAAGTTAAATCACAAGTTAAAACTATTTTTAAAAACCTTAAAAATAATTATGTATTCCGAGTTGAAATCAATGAAAATCACAGTTCTAAGAAAGAATTAGTTGAACTTCTTACTGATTTTGTTCAATGTTCAGACAATTTGAGTTTGGATATTCAAAATGGAGAATCTATGAGTTTCAAAATTGAATCGAGTCATAGAGATAATGGAATTGTTTTTAAAGCTGTTCCTAATGGTCATGAATTTACTAGTCTGCTACTTGCTGTTTTAAATATGGATGGTCAGGGTAAAAATATTCCTAGCGAAAAAATCCAAGAATCAATTAAAGCCATTGATTTTGACATTTGTCTTAAATCATATATATCGCTTTCTTGCACCAATTGTCCTGAGGTAGTGCAAGCTCTAAACCTAATTAGTATAATTAATCCAAATATTAGACATGAAATCATTGATGGTAGTATGCATTTGGATGAAGTTAAGAGATTGAATATTGAATCTGCACCTGCTGTGTTTCTTAATGGAAGCCTTCTACATATGGGAAGATCAAACCTTACAATACTTCTCGAAAAAATAAACAAGAAAGTAAAAGAAATGAAAGTCGCTGAGAGTGTGATTTAATAATATACTCCATTGATTTTAATTTTATTTGTTTTTTTGGAGGAATAGATATTCAAATATTCTCCGATCTTTTATTAAAGCTAAAATCATAAAAATAAAATACTATGTTAGATAATAATCTGAAAGCCCAAGTCAAAGAACTTTTTAAGCAATTAAAAAACAACTATGTTATTGATGTGCAGGTGAGTGATATTCATTCCGCAAAAAACGAACTTGTCGAATTGCTTGAAGATTTTGTGGACTGTTCTGATAAAATAGATTTGAAACTTGAAGCTGGTGATGATTTGTGTTTTAAGATAAAGTCTGATAAGCAAGAAAATAATATTCTATTTAGAGCTGTTCCTAATGGACATGAATTTACTAGTTTATTGCTTGCTATTCTTAATATGGATGGTGTAGGAAAGAATATTCCGGATGATTTGATCCAAAATAAAATCAAGCAAATAGATAAAGAAATTGTAATAAAATCTTATATCTCCTTGTCCTGTACTAATTGCCCAGAGGTGGTTCAGGCTCTTAATCTGATGAGTATTCTCAATCCAAAAATAAAGCATGAAATCATTGATGGAGGAATTAATAAAGACGAAATTGAAAAATACTCGATTCAATCTGTACCTTCTGTATATATTAATGATGAGGTATTGCATATAGGTAGATCAAATTTAAGCGGGCTACTTGAGAAGTTGTATGACAAACTCGATATAGTTGCAAGTCAGGAGGTGATTGAGAGAGAGTACGATGTGCTTGTTGCTGGAGGAGGACCTGCTGGTGTTTCTGCTGCAATTTATTCAGCACGTAAGGGATTTAAAGTTGGAATAGTTGCTGATAAAATTGGTGGACAAGTAAATGAAACTCAGGATATTGAGAATATGATTTCGATTAAAAAAACAACCGGAAAACAATTGTCCTCTGATATGAATCGTCATCTTAATGATTATCCAATTGATATTATTGATAATAGATCAATAAGTAAAGTGGAAATAGTGGATGGGTACAAGCATATTGAAACAAAACAGTCTGACAGGTTAATTAGTCCTGCATTAATTGTTGCAACTGGCGCTAGTTGGAGAAAATTAGGTATACCTGGCGAAGATCAATATATGGGTTCAGGGGTTGCTTTTTGTACACATTGCGATGGTCCATTTTATAAAAACAAGGATGTTGTTGTTGTAGGAGGTGGTAATTCTGGTATTGAAGCTGCTATCGATCTTGCTAATATTGCGAATAATGTTACAGTCTTAGAGTTTATGCCAAATCTTAAGGCTGATCAGGTATTGGTTGATAAACTTAATCAGATGAAAAATGTGAAAGTAATAACTAATGCAGAGAGTAAAAAAATTGAAGGTGATGGTTCTAAATTAACTAGTATAGAGTATAGGGATAGACAAACGGATGAGATTGTTAATATAAGTACAGATGGAGTTTTTGTTCAAATAGGACTTATTCCTAACAGTCAATTGTTTTCTGATATAACCAATACAAACAAATTTGGAGAAATCGAAATTGATTATTCTTGTAGAACTTCAACTGCTGGCGTATATGCTGCTGGTGACGTTACCACAGTTCCTTATAAGCAGATAGTTATTGCTATGGGGGAAGGATCAAAAGCCGCGCTTTCAGCATTTGAAGATAATATGAAAAATAAATTATTAAGCTAGAATAATATATATTAGATAAAACTATACTGTAAATACTATTTTAAGAGCTTTGATAATTTCAAAAATGCTACACTGCTTATACATAGATAATATTTATAGATTGGTTTTTAATATCTATATATAATTTTTATATGTTAGATTTTTATTGAAAATAATTTTTAATTTTGTGTCTCTATAAATAAATAAGGGAAGTTGAAGTCTATTTTTTAAAATTAAAAATTATAGATATTCCTAAATATAACATAAAGAATAATTTTAAATATCAGAATAATGCATAATTATAGACAAATTGCAGAAAAAGTTTATTGGGTAGGCGCTAATGATAGAAAAACTCACCTGTTTGAAAATTATTGGCCATTGCCAAAGGGTGTTGCTTATAATTCATATGTTGTTGTGGATGAAAAAGTAGCAATTATTGATACTGTTGAGAAAAACAGTATGGATGATTATGTTGCAAGCATAGAAGCGATACTTGATGGAAGAGAAGCTGATTACTTAATTGTTAATCACATGGAACCTGATCATTCTGGGTCAATAAAAGCATTAGTTGAAAAATATCCAAATATGAAAATTGTAGGAAATATTAAAACATTTCCTATGTTGAAGAGATTTTATCAAATTCATGATAACTTATTAGAGGTTAAGGAGGGCGATCAGATAAATTTAGGTGACAATAAACTTAATTTTTATATGGTGCCTATGTTGCACTGGCCTGAAACTATGGTTACTTATGAGTCAACTAAAGGTATTTTGTTCTCGGCAGATGCTTTTGGTTCTTTTGGTACTCTTGATGGAGGTATCTTTGATGACGAAGTTGATTTGGAATACCTAGAGGATGAAATAAGTAGATATTATTCAAATATCGTTGGAAAATATGGAAGTCCAACTCAGAAAGCATTAGCTAAATTAGGAGGACTCGAATTAAATATGATTTGTGCTACTCATGGTCCTATTTGGAGAACTAATATAGCTGATATTATTGCAAAATATGACAAGTGGAGTAAGTATGAAACAGATAAAGGTTGTGTTATTGTTTATTCATCGATGTATGGAAATACGGAGAAAATGGCCGACAATATTGCACATGAGCTTATGAAAAATGGAGTTAAAAAAATACGTATTCATGATGCTTCAAAAACACATCCTTCATATATAATTAATGATATCTTCAAATTTAAAGCTGTTGTGTTAGGTAGTTGTGCCTATAATGGTGGTATTTTCCCAACCATGGAAACATTGATTAATGAGATAGAACATATGGGAATAAAAAATCATGTGTTAGGTATATTTGGTTCTAAATCATGGGGAGGCGGTGGTCTTCGAAGATTACAAGAATTCTCTAAGAAAATAAAATGGGATTTAGTAGAAACTGAACCAGAGGCTTTATGTTCGCCTGACGAAAAAGATTACTGCTTGTGCGCAAATCTGGCTAAAGGAATAGCTGAAAAGTTAAATTAAAATACTTTAGATAAAGAAAAATGCGCTATCTGAAAAAAAGATTAGCGCATTTTTTTTTGTTTTATTGTTGTTTTAAATCGTATTATGATAATCATGTTGGCTATATCTGTTTAGTATTCACTTTTTGTTAGTCTTTATTAATGTATGGTTTAATATATATATTATGATTTAGAGATGATTGGAGGCAGAATTTATTTTATTATTTATGAAAAATAAATAAGGCTTAGTTTGATAGATTAGTTTTCAAATGCTACATTTGCAAAATTAAGTTATTATCATATTAATTACTATGGGAAGAGCATTTGAATTTAGAAAAGAACGTAAGTTTAAGCGTTGGGATAAAATGGCCAAAGCTTTCACTAGAATTGGAAAAGACATTGTTATAGCTGTGAAAGAGGGTGGACCTGATCCGACATCTAACTCTAGATTGCGTGCGGTAATTCAGAATGCCAAGGCAGCTAATATGCCTAAGGATAATGTTGAAAGAGCAATCAAAAGAGCTTCTTCAAAAGACCAAAAAGATTATAAGGAAATCGTTTATGAAGGATATGGTCCTCATGGTATAGCTGTATTGGTTGAAACTGCTACAGATAATAATACTAGAACGGTAGCAAATGTTAGAAGTTATTTTAACAAAACTAACGGAAGTCTTGGTACTGCTGGTAGCGTTGAATTTATGTTTGATCATAAATGTCATTTCAAAATTGAGAATAAAGGTCAAGACCTTGAAGAACTTGAATTAGAAGTTATAGATTTAGGTGTTGATGAAGTTTTTGAAGATGAAGACGGTATTATGTTGTATGGTGATTTCCCTGATTTTGGTAGGATTCAAACTTACTTAGAGGAAAATGAAATGAATGTTGTTTCTTCGGGTTTTGAAAGAATTCCACATAATACCAAAGAATTGTCTGAAGAACAGGCTGTTGATGTTAATAAACTTCTTGACAAGCTTGAGGAAGATGATGATGTCCAAAATGTATATCATACTATGGCTTAGTTGAAAAAATTATCCAATTCAGAAAAAGCCTAAATTAAATATTTAGGCTTTTTTTGGCATCTGTAGATATTTTAATTAGATTAAATAAATATAAGTAGTTTTTTTGTTCTAGGTCATTGTTTGCTATGTGTAGCCCTTTTAGGTTATGAAACCTATTTTATTGCAATTTTCAAAAGCTTGAAATTGTTAGTATTAATTCAATTTAAATTTTAGTTATTATGAATTTTAGTTTACTTGAAATTGTTTCTTCTGCAATGGTTTTATTTGCTGTTATTGATATTATTGGTTCGATACCTATTCTTATAGATTTACAAACTAAAAATGGAAAAAAGATAGATGCATTCAAAGCTAGTCTTGTGGCATTAGTGGTTTTGATTAGTGTTACTTTTATTGGTGAGAAATTGCTTGGTTTGTTTGGTGTAGATGTTTCAAGTTTTGCAATTGCTGGTTCCTTTATATTGTTTATAATGGGTGCGGAAATGGCAATTGGTATTGAAATAATGAAGTATGATGGTCCAGGTGGTGTGTCTATTGTTCCTATTGCTTTTCCTTTGGTGGCAGGAGCTGGATCTTTTACAACAGTGATTTCTTTGAGAGCCGAATATGCTACTGAAAATATTATGATAGCGATATTTGTGAATTTGTTACTGGTGTATATTGTTTTGAAAACAACTCATAGAATAGAAAAATTACTTGGAGAGAGTGGAATTCACTTATTAAGAAAGGTGTTTGGAATTATATTGTTAGCTATTTCAGTTAAATTGTTTATGTCAAATGTCGCAATTCAGCTAAAAACTTTATTTCCTGGTCTGGAGTCGCTTGTTGATAAAGTTTAAATTCCCATAAAGCTATTTCAAGCCGTGATATAGCTTTTTTTGTTCTAAAAAGCAAAAAGGAGGTCGTTTTCTTCTACCTCCTTGATGTAATATGTTCGTATGGCTTCATTTTTTTATTAAACAGCACCTGCTAAATCAGTACCTGCTTTAAATTTCACAACCTTTTTTGCTGGAATTTTAATTTCTTTACCTGTCTGAGGATTTCTACCTGTTCTAGCATTTCTTTCTGTTACAGAAAAAGAACCAAAACCTATAAGAGCTACTCTATCACCAGCTTTTAAAGATTCAGTTGTAGATTCGATGAATGCATCAAGTGCTTTCTTTGCATCAGCCTTAGTTAGATTTGCTTTTTCTGAAATAGCATTAATTAAATCAGCTTTGTTCATAATTTTATAAATTTATTAGGGTTAAAAATGCTTTATGTTTTGATTTCTATACAAATATATACTAATTATATTGCTTTCCAAATAATTGCAAAAAAAAATGAAAAATAATTAATTTCTGTTATCGCCTAATATATCTGCATTTTAGAGAGTCTGATTTATCAATAAGTTTATTATTTGGCGTGTTTATAGTCTTCTGTTTTGGGAAATGTTAACAAATACTAAATATTTAAAGATAAGTAAATCAGACTGTTACGCTTGTTGGGTTTTGGATTTAACGGGAGGTTTTTTTATGCTAAGCAGACTCTGTTTTCATAATTCTTTGTCTATCAATCTGTAGCTTATTTGACGCTTTTTTTTAAAGATTTTAAATAAAATTTTTTATAATTTTGTTTCAGAATTATTTAAAGGTATAAGTAATATTAAACTATACAATTATGTTCAAAGCAGTGATTTTTGATTTAGATGGAACCCTAGTCGATTCTATTTATGATATTTCTGATTCGGCAAATATAGCATTGGAGAAAAATAATTTCCCAACTCATGATATCGAATCATATAAAAAATTTGTAGGAAATGGTGTGCGTAAATTAATGCGAGATGCACTAGGAGGGAATTGCACCGAAGAAGCTTTTAATAAGTGTTTTAAGGAGTTTATGGAAGTTTATGCTGATAACTGTACAAACAAAACTCGCCCATATGATGGTATTGATAATTTTCTTTCACAACTAAATAAGCGAGGCATTAAAATGGCTGTGCTTTCGAATAAAGTTAATGATCTTACTCAAAAGGTGGTTAAAGATATTTTTTCAAAATATGGTATCGAAAATGCCTATGGTGCATGTGATTCTATTCCTCGAAAACCAGACCCAACTGGATTATTTAAATTAATGGATGACTTAGATGTTGATAAAAAATCCTGTTTGTTTGTGGGCGACAGTGAGGCAGATATTAGAACTGCTAAAAATGCAGGAATAAAGGTTGCTGGTGTATGTTGGGGATACAGAACTAAAGAGGTTTTGATTACTGAAGCAGCTGATTATATTGTTGAGCATCCTTCTGAATTAATAGATATTGTCATAAAATAATATTTGTTAATGAAGTCGAATGTGTATATATATAATCCTACTTGTGAGTTAGCTATTGCAAATTCACAAGTAAGTTTTATGCCGAATAAGCATCTTCGGGATTTTGAAAAATCTCTAGATATATTAATGACTGTTTTTGCTACTGATGATGATATTGTGCTTGTTAACGAAAAGCCTAAAGCTAATTTTTTAGGAAAATATAAATCAATCGGATTTCCTTCTCCAAAATACTTGCGGATGAATGAGCTTTTAGAGAAGTTAGAAGCTAAGGATTTGCATATAGAAGATATTAGGCCTTGGGGTTGGAGTCCTAATATTCATCATGTTTTCAAAGATATTAAATCATATTGCTGTAGTGATTTTAAGAATTCTCCCAATTATAATTGGAGAGAGGAATATAAAAATTTATATTCTCGTAAATTTGCTCTGGATATTCTAAGTTCAGTTATTGAAAAAAACAGAGAAATATATTTGTCTAAATCTAAAATGGCAAAAATATTTTATAATGTAGACGATATTGTTAATGAGTTCAATAAATACGATGCAGTTGTTTTAAAATCTCCGTGGAGTTCATCGGGTAGAGGTGTCCAGTTCCTGAGAAAAAAGACACTGCATGACAATAATTTGCAATGGATACGTTCAGTCTTGAAATCTCAAGGCTATATTATGTTTGAACCTCTTTTAGAAAAGAAAGTGGATTTTTCTGTCCAATTATTTATAAATGAGAATTCTAAAGTGGAGCATGTCGGTTATGGTTATTTCAAGACTAATGAGAATGGAATGTATGACTCAAATATGATTAATCATAGTATTCCTAATGTGGATGTGAAGAATCTTGAAATATTGGCTAAGGATTTAACTGAACTTATTGAGAGATCTGAATTAGCAAAAAACTATAGGGGATACCTTGGCGTGGATTGTATGCTTTTTCGTGAAGGAGATGAAATTAAAATTCATCCTTGTCTTGAAATTAACCTTAGATACAATATGGGAACTTTAGCTATTAAGCTCGAACAATATATTTGTTCGGAATCTAAAGCCAAGTTTAGAGTGTATTTTGATCCTAAGAAAAGTTTTAGAATTTTTCATGAAGAAATGTTAGTTCAAAATGAGCTGATAGTTCACAATAATCTTATAAAATCAGGTTATGTCGCAATGTCAAATCCTGATTATGATTTGAATTTTGGAGCTTATTTAATTGTTGAAGCTTAGTTGTAAAAAAAATGTTTCTGAATATAATTATATTCAGAAACATTTTTTTTAATTCTTGTTAAATTATATGTGTTTTTAATATTTCCACTTATTTGCAAGTCTCACAAGTGAAAGCATTATAGGTACTTCCACCAAGACACCTACAACAGTAACCAATGCAGCTGGTGAATTTAATCCGAATAATGCTATTGCTACAGCTACAGCAAGTTCGAAGAAATTACTTGCCCCTATCATCGCTGAAGGTGAGCAAATAGCATGAGGTAATTTAAGGTATTTTCCAGCTCCCCAACTTATGAAGAATATAAAATATGTTTGTAGACTTAATGGTATTGCAATTAATAGTATGATTAATGGGTTGTCAATAATAATATTACCTTGAAAAGAGAATAATAACACAAGTGTCATAAGTAAGGCAAATATAGATACAGGTTTGAATTTTGGTAGAAATTCATCTTTAAACCATTTTATGCCTCTTCGTTTTACTATTAATTTATGTGTAATATAGCCAGCCAATAGAGGAACAACCACAAAAACTAAAATACTTGCAATAAGAGTATCATATGGTATCTGGATGTCTGTTATGCCCAGTAGAAAACCTACGATTGGTATAAATGCAATAAGAATTATTAAATCGTTGACAGATACTTGAACCAATGTGTAATTAGGATCGCCATCTGTAAGATAACTCCAAACAAAAACCATGGCAGTACAAGGAGCTGCCCCAAGAAGTATTGCTCCTGCAATATATTCAGTGGCCTGCTCTGGTTGTATAAATGCAGTATAAAGTTTTGAGAAAAATATCCAAGCAAAAAATGCCATAGTAAAAGGTTTTATCAACCAGTTTATTGTGATAGTTAGAATAAGAGCCTTTGGTCTTTTTCGAATATTTTTTATGCTCGAAAAATCAACCTGAAGCATCATAGGATATATCATTAGCCAAATTAATATCGCAATGGGGATATTTACTTTGTATATTTCCATCCTACTTAAAAAGTCGATGCTATCACCTGAAAAATATCCTACACTTATTCCAATTACAATACATATAGCCACCCATAGGCTAAGGTATTTCTCAAAAAATCCAATTTGTTTTTTTTCAGTGTTCATGTCTATTATTTTAAAATATATTATTTTTTTAACATTGATAATCCTCACAGAGAGATTTATCATCAAAGAAAATATTAAATGCTTCTTTGTACTTCCTTATTGTTTTAGGATTTAGACAGTATTTTATTTTTAGTCCTTGTGTTTCTCCTTGTATAAGTCCAAATTTTTTTAATTCACTTAAATGCTGCGAAACTGTCGACCTACTTAATGGTATATGGTCTGTAATATCACCAGAAATACAGGTTTTTATACTTGCTAAATATTTCAGTATCGCTAGTCGAGCTGGGTGTGATATGATTTTTGCGAATTCAGCAAGTTCTTGTAAATCATCATCAAATATTTCTTTCTTATTCATATTTGTTATTTTAAAATCGAATGACGCAAACATACGACATATGCATTTACTCACCAAAATTGCAATCTTAAAATTTTGTTAAAATAAAAAAGGATGTAGTTTAGCTTATAATTGATATTAAATTTGATTCGGTGGATAATGAAACTGGTCTGCTATTTTATTTAAGTCGAATTAATTATTAAATTGCAATAGCATTAAGCTTAATCTAAAAAAAGAAAGAATGAATATTCAAACTATAATAGTATATCTTATTATTATTATCGCTTTATCTCGAATACTTTATAATTTATATAAAATAATAAGAAATACGGATGGTCCATGTGGCAGTTGCTCTGGCTGTTCTATAAAGAAAGAATTAATAAAGAAAAAACGAAAGTCTTGGTTTAAAAGAATATTTAGTGGATTATAGCTATTGCCTTAATCCACTAAATATTTTGTGTTTTGGAATTAATTGTGTTGATGTTAAGGGAATTATAAGATACTTATTTTTCATGTGATATCGTTAGTTATTCTTCTTTTTCTTCTTTGTATTGTTGGTTTTGATTCTCTATATTTTTCTTTTTCCTCATCTCGTTTATCTCCCTTTTATTCGGTTGGTCTTTATTAAGCTCTTGTTTTTTGAAGATTTGTTTTTGTGGCTTAAATAGATGCTTTAATGATCTGTGGATTTCACCTTGGTCGGTTATTCGATTTGGATATACGTAATATGAAGAAGATTTAGTTCCCTTTGAATTTGTAAAGAACGGCTTAAATTCTAATTCATTTTCAGTGTCCGATAAATTATCTGATCCTTTATCTTTATTTATATCTTGTTTGTTAAATGAAGATGAGGTTTGCTTTAATTGTTTGTTTTGTTCTTCTGGTTTGTTTTCCTTCCATAAGGCTTAATTTTTGATTTAAAAATGAATAATATTATATATGCTTTTATAACTTGCTAGTTTTATCCTTGATTTGTTAGGAATAGTGTTAAATATGATTTTTTGTTGCACTACTATAATAGTATGTTTCATTGGTGGTTAATTTGTTTTTGTTTTAGATTCCTTTTTGTAATTTTGTGGTTTTTTAAATATCTGAATAAGGGGTCATTGATGAAAGATTCTTTAAATTTTTTGGTTTCAATAGATAGTCTTATGTTTGTTTGTTGTTCCATAGTTAGTTCTTTATATCTAGTGTGATTCCTTGCTAGTTGGCTGAAATATTTATCAAGTAGATCGATTTCTTCTATGATAGAACTTGTATGCGCTTTAGCACATTGTATAATGGTACTTGGTGAAGCTTTTTGGGAAACTAAATTTGAAAATATTTTTTTGATATTATTCATTTTTTCTATAATCGCTTGGTTGTTTTCTGATAGCTTAAGTGCTCCCATTATGGTTTTCCAGTATTTCTTAAAATAAATATCTCTAATCGTATGTTTTATCAAATAACTGCATATGTAAGGATCTTTTTCCTTATCATTCAATAAATTAATTACAGTTGAGTGTATCATGTCCCTTGTATGTGTAATGTAATTTAATAATTCCTTTCCTACGGGTCCTTCTGTTGTCAGAATAAAGTCATAAATTGAACTATTTAAATTTAATAGATGTAATAAAGTAATATTCAGTGTTAGTTGATTTTTTTGGTTTAGGAATTGATTTCTTATTGAATAAAGTGCATTTTTGCAATTTATGGCTAAATTAGCGGAGAGGTTGTTGTTTAAATTAATCAATAAGATTAATATATAGGATGCAATGGGTGATATTTCAGGGTTTGCATTAAATATTTCATATGGGTTTAAATGAGTTATTGTTGCTTAAGTACTGAATAATTAGTGGATTATAGAATATATTGTCGGTTTTTTCCTTCAAAAATGACTGGGTATTATTGAGATTAGCTGCAGATAGTAAATCCTGAGTTAGTAATAAATTGAAAAACATTCCTTTTATTAAAGTTGATCTCCCATTGGATATTTCTTCCTCTGTGTATAAATTAAACTGATTTAATTTTGCGTAAAACTCATCAGAAATTTCTTTACCAATACCTTTGATATTTAAACTTTCTTGGAAATTATGATTATCTAATTCTTTTATAACTGGGATTACGTAATAATCATAAATAAAGCTTTTGATAAAAGAATGCATAGCTGGTTTTATTTCGCCAGATTCTGGGTTTTTAACGAATGATGAAATCAAATCAGAACAATTTTTGATTTCCTTTTGTATTTCATCATTTTCTGACTCTAGTGAATCATATTTCATATAGCTAGAGGATAAATTGTTAAATGCCTCTTTTATTTCTTTGTTATTAAGATTGATATCAGTTTTGGATAATAAGTTTTTTAAGTTTTTATATTTGTTTTTTACTTCTGTAAGTAAATTTTGGTTGAGCTGTAATTCTTCTTGATTTAATTGTTTGTTTTGTTCTTCTTGATTTAATAGTTTTTCTTTGTTTGTCGATTCGTTTTGATTCCTTTCCATTAATCTTGGTTTTGTTAAATGAATTAATCTTATATGTATACTATACTTTAACTTATTTACTGTCCTTGATTTGTTAGATAATAATTTTAAAGATAGCGAATTGGAATATATGCCTTATGATTTAAGTTGATCCATTTTTCTTTAGTTAATTAACGATATGTAAATTATTAAAAATAAGATAATGTCATAATCTTTGTTATTTATGCTTATGGAAGACAACAAAGTTCTTTAGTATAGAAATCATTCTAAAAATAAATACATTTTATAGTATTGAATAATCCGATAATATATTATTAACTGAAGTTTCTGAGGAGCTTAGAACGCTGATTATCTGAAGATAAAGTTTCTAAATAAACTAAAAAAAATGCTGCTTTTTGAATGTAATTCACTATCTTTGAGTTCACTACAAAACAAAGGTGAAAAATTCAAAATGCAGCAACACAAAAGTACAATAAAAAT
>JAOARN010000085.1 GCA_025210485.1 Marinifilaceae bacterium
ACTAACCAGAGTTCGATTAAAAATATCTATCACAGAAAATCAGATTTATTTAAGATTAGCTTTAAAAAATCTGAAAGAATATCGGGATATTTTGAAGCGTTTTTAAAGTGAAGATTGGATGAAGATGATTTTTTCAAAGAATTTGCCTGCTTATTGGCATAAATTTCCTCAAATCCCCTCGAAATATCCCGATATTCCTTCGGAAATTTGAGAGAATTTCTACTCAAAATCAGTGCAAACTGTGACAATATTTTTAATCGAAATCAGGTTATTAGATAAAAGAGGCATTTCATATCGAAATGCCTCTTTTTATATATGGTATTTGGGTTAGAATCAAAATTAATGGGAGGCCTTAAATACCTTGTTCAATTAAAATTAGCGACCATTCAATTTGAATAAGATACAACCTCTTGTGTTTTTGTCAGGATATAAAATTTGAGGTTGGCCTGTCCCATCATTAATTTGCTTCGGGATTAAAAGTAATAAGTTTTTGAAATAAATGCGCATTGCAATCGATTTAAACGCTAATTTGGTATCAATCCAAATAAGGTTGTCGGGCTTAAAAAATGCTGTTTTGCACAGAGAAATAAAAATAAATAATGAAATCAATAAAATTAAACAGCGATTATTGGTAAAGATTATGCAATAAATTAGCTTTGTTCCTTGTTTTAATTTTTTTCGAGAGAACAGTGTAAAATGAGAATTTTTAATTGTCAATTAAAATAAGCATATATGAGTCCAACATATCCCGAAAAGGTAATCAAATTTTGTCCCAAATGCGGGAGTACTGAATTTATTTACAATAGGGACAACTCCTTTTTGTGCGGTACATGTTCGTTCCACCTGTATATTAATTCGGCAGCTGCAGTTGCTGGTTTAATAGTAAATGAAAAAGGAGAGTTGTTGCTAACACGACGTG
The DNA here is from genome assembly GCA_025210485.1 of Marinifilaceae bacterium. Taxonomy (GTDB): domain Bacteria; phylum Bacteroidota; class Bacteroidia; order Bacteroidales; family Marinifilaceae; genus JAOARN01. The sequence goes on from JAOARN010000085.1 coordinate 920, forward strand.
CAATTGAACCTCAGCTAGGAATGCTTGATTTGCCGGGAGGTTTTGTTGATGTTATGGAAACGGCTGAGAATGCAATGCAAAGAGAAATAAAAGAGGAACTGAATCTGACAATAAAAAGTATGGCCTACTTTATGTCATTTCCAAATGAATATGTATTTGGAGGCTTATCTGTTTTTACAACCGATTTGGCTTTTGTTTGTCAAATTGATTCCTTTCAAAACATACAGGCCAAAGATGATATTTCTTCCTACGAATTTTATAAGCCTGAGGCTATTCCGATGAGTGAAATTGGATCTGAATCGATGAAAAAAATTGTAAAATCTTTTATAAAAACAATAACAAATAATAATGAATTATAGGGGCTTAGTACTAATATTATTGCTGGCAAGTCAAACGCTTGTTGCTCAAGAAAAAAAAATGAACTATGAAGCTGAATTATCAGCTCAGGTTTCTACAAAAAGTAATTTGCCATTTTGGATGGTGACCAATAAATATGGTATTGTTCCTGATGAAAATAGTGGTTTGATTCGTTACAAAATGTTTATAACTCCTGATACAACTAAAAAAATAAACTTTGATTTTGGAGTGTCACTGGTAGGTTCTCAGGGGAAAAAGACTGAAATTTTTCTGAATGAATTATATGGCTCATTAAATTGGAAATTTATTGAAGCTTACGCCGGAATAAAAAACAGGGAAGAAAGGTATGATGGTTTATCAGTTATAAATGGTGATTTATTGTATTCTAATAATGCAAGATCTTATCCCGAATTTCGTATTGGTTCTAAGGATTTTGTAACGCTAAACTTTTTAAAAGATATCATTTCGTTTAAAGCCAGTTTTGCCAATGGAATCATGTTAGACAAACGATATGTAAACAATACAAATGTCCATCACAAGAATTTATTTGTGAAACTGGGAGAATATAAAGGATTTAGTATTATTGCAGGTATGGACCACTATGTGCAATGGGGAGGAAAATCTCCAAAATGGGGAAATATGGGTGGTTTCGATGCCTTTATTGATGCTGTTTTTGTTCAAAGTGGTAAACTTTTAGTGGATGAAGATGGAAATTCAAGTGTACATGAAAGTATGAATAAAGCAGGAAATCATTTGGTTCAGAACTCTTTTCAATTTAATTATTCTCATCCAAAATTTTTAATCAATACTTATTTAAGAAATATTACCGAAGATAATTCAGGTGACTTTATGCACCTGCCAGATGTTCATGATTGGAATTTTGGGTTATTTGTTAAGTTTAAAAAAGGAAAATTTATTTCATCTGTAATGTATGAACACTTTTATTCTAAACATCAGGATGATGAAATTATCCGTCCTTGGCACAAGGATGAGCCTGTAATTGGGTATGATAACTATTTTAATAATGGAGTTTATCGATCAGGTTGGACAAGTTATGGAAGAACCATTGGAAATCCTTTATTTACAGCAAATACAGAAAATGGAGGCATAACACTTGGAGTTTTTAATAATGCTTTAAAAGCACATCATTTTGGAATAAGTGGAGAAATAAGTGGAATTGTTTATAAAGCAAAAACAACATTCTCAAAAAACTATGGACGTGCACATTTAACTAATGATGGAGGAGGAAACAACCCAGAGAATTTTCATCGAACTTATACTATTGATCCGCCTAATAAGCAGCAGTCGTATAGTTTGGAACTGTCGCTACCAAAGTATAAGAAATTGCCTTTTGTGATTAATTTAGGGTTTGCATATGATTGTGGTGATCACTTATCAGATAATAATTTTGGGTGTTATGTGAGTTTAATTAGAAAAGGTGTATTTTAAAAATGAGATTTTTAGTCAATCCTAAATACAAAAAATACGAATCTTTTATTAAGGAACTTCCAGAAAGTTTTACCAATAAAGGAAATACCATTTACAGTGGTAGAAATACAATTAAGACTTTTCAAATAGAAGATGGTCTTGTTTTGAATGTAAAATCATTCAAGATTCCGCATGTAGTTAATAAAATTGCTTATGCATGGCTAAGAGGTTCAAAGGCAAAACATTCTTTTGAATATGGATTAGAAATAATTAAGAGAGGAGCAAATACTCCAGAACCTGTTGCCGTTGTAGAGGTTTTAAAAAATGGTTTATTCAATAAAAGCTACTACGTATCGGTTCATCATCAATACGATTTTACCATTCGAGATTTAATAGGGTTTGAGTTTCCTGATAAAGAGAATATATTAAAACAATTTGCAAGCTTTACTTTTGATAAATTACACAAAAACGGTATTCATCATTTAGATTATTCAAGAGGTAATATTTTAATTTCTAAAAAAGAGAAAGGAAAATATGACTTTTCGATTGTTGATATTAATCGGTTGAAGTTTGAAGAGATGCCATATTTAAAAGGGCTTAAAAATTTTTCGCAGATCTGGGCAAGCGAAGAAGAGTTAGCTATTGTAGCTAAAGAATATGCTATTTTGAATAATAAAAATCCAGAAGAAGCAGTAAAATTATTAGTACAATTCGATAAAAAACATAAAAATAAAATTGAAAAAAAGTTGAGGTGGAAA
>JAOARN010000086.1 GCA_025210485.1 Marinifilaceae bacterium
CTAGAGGTTATAAGCTTTCAAAAAACTTCAAAATTATAGCTTATCTTCTAGTAGGTGAAATTGATTTACATAATGTGAATTCACATTTTCAGAAATTGGGATAATTAATAATCTACCCACTAAAAGTAAGAAGGAACCAATTATTACAGGTATATTTTATCACTAAAATAATGTTAAAAGCTAAATTCACTATTGACAAATATGGGGATAATTTCATAAATTTATATTATGAACAATTTTCTTTACACTTTCATAGACTATTTTTATTTAGCTTTAGCAACATAAGCAAAGCTAAATTACTTGTCTATAAATATTTTACTTAGATATCGGAATTAAATTTTCTTTTAAAATATAAATAAAAAAGACTATTGTTTATTCTAATAAAATTAAATAACAGTACACACATCATTCAAAATCAACAAAAATGAATAAGTTAAGATTAATACCCATATTGCTTTTATTTGCCATTAGCTCATATGCTCAGAAAAGACTACCCAAAGCCCAAGTAAAAAACCTTAAATATCAAAAAATTGAATTGGATAGCATAATAAAAAACAATGGTCCTGTAGCTATTTCATTTTGGGCGAGCTGGTGCAAACCATGTATTGAGGAGCTAAATGCAATTAATGAAAATATTGAAGAATTAAAAGAAAAATACAATTTCAAATTAATCGGCATCACTATTGACGATTCTAGATCATTAGCAAAAGTAAGAAGTATAACAAGGACTAATAATTGGGATTTTGACATATACATAGATCAAAACCAAGAACTAAAAAGAAAACTAGGGATAAGTAGAATCCCATTTTTACTGCTTCTAAACAACAAGGGAGAAATAATTTGGAAACACAACTCCTACACTCCTGGCAGTGAGGAATTACTGTTTGAAAAAATAAAAGAAGCAAGTAACAAAACAAAAATATAAAAAATGATAAAACCAATATTCAGTCTTTATTTCATATTGTTATGCCAACAAGCTTATTCTCAAACCCAAGATCAATTCAATATAAGTTTTGAATCAAATAATCAATACTACAAATCGGATTCTAAAACTGGTGCAGAAAAACCAGATGATAAATTTGGATCAAATTCCTATATTGATCTTTTATACTACTCAAAAAACATTAGCGCAGGTATTCGATTAGAATCATATAATCCAGCCCTAATGTCATACTCAAAGCAATACGAGGATACAGATATTGCAAATAAATACATAAAGTTTACGAATAACAAGTTTTCTGTTTGTGCGGGAAATTTCTACGAACAGTTTGGAAGCGGAGCTATATTTAGAGCTTATGAGGAAAGAGCATTAGGTATAGACAATTCATTATTGGGCATAAACCTAAAATTCACACCCAGCTCTTATCTTAACCTAACAGTTTTTACAGGCAAACAGAGAAAAGGATTTGAAACTGCAAATTCTAATATAAGAGGAGCTGATTTGGAATTTAATATTTCGGAAAAACTAGATATTTCAAAAATGGGAATTATTATAGGCGCTTCAAGTATAAATAAATACGAATCGTATACTGGTACGAAAGATAATTACCCTAGTTCAATAAATGCCTATGGAGGCAGATTAAAAACAGAACATAATATCTTTAGTTTAGAAGCAGAATACATTGAAAAAGACACAGAAATATCAATTGGCTCAAACTTTGTTACTGGGAAAACCCTAATTCTAAACTATGCTTTATATTTAGGAAATATAAGTGGCAGCTTCAATTTCAGATGTTTAAAAGATATGGATTTTAAGGCTGAACGAAACTCACGGGACAATATACAAGATTTAAATTATTTGCCTGTACTAACAAAACAACAAGTAAATAGTCTAAGTAATATTTATGTATACAGCACTCAGTCAAATTCAGAAATTGGATTCCAAGCCGATATATTTTACAAATTCAAAAAAAAGACTGTCTTGGGAGGTAAATATGGAAGCTTAATCAACTTTAATTATTCTAAATACAAAAATCTAAAAATTAACGAAAAGTCAAAAGAAAGGGAATTTCTAGAATCTGGAAACGAACTCCTTTTCGAAGATTTAAACTTAGAATTAAAAAGGAAGTTCTCAAAGAAAATTGACACAAAATTTTATTATCAACAATCATCATACAATAAAGGTTTTATTGAAGAAGGTGGTCAGAAACTATTAATTAAATCAAAAATAGCAGTAGCTGAAATACTTTACAAAGTAAATAAGAAAAATGCTTTACGAACTACTATTCAGCATCTATGGACCAAACAAGACAAAAAAAACTGGTTTGCAGCATCACTCGAATTAAACTTTGCACCCAAATACAGTTTCTTTATTTTGGATGATTACAATTACGGAGATTCAGAAAAGACTCACTACTACAAATTTGGAGGAACTTATTCAAAAAATGACAATCGAATTGAAATTTCATATAGCAGAAACAGAGGAGGTATTTCTTGTGTAGGCGGTGTTTGTCGCTATTTACCAGCAATGACTGGTTTGAATTTTTCTATCATTAGCAAGTTTTAATTAGCATATATTATCGGTTTGACAAGCTTGTTATCTATGTATTTTGTTTCATTTTAATTTTTACTATGCCCTATATCTATTTTATACTTATTCTAGCTTTAATATCTTCGTGCACTAAGAAAAAGAACGATTATACTAAACAAAATGAACTTGTTTATGAAAAAGAAAACACACAATTTTCAAAGTTTAAAATAAAATCAGATAAATATATTATATCCAACAATAATATTGACACTATTAGTCTTACAGCCTATAATGACCAGAACAAGCACATTAAAGAAGGTACTATCTACTATATTAACAATCAAGCAATAAAATCGAATCACTATTCTTTTTCTGAAGAAGGTATTTACAATATATGGGCTGAAAACAGGAAATATAATTCAGACACTATAAAAGTTTTTGTTATAAATTCTAATTTACAATATAGATATATAGTAAAACCATCAAAAACACAATTAATTTGTGATGGAAAAGATAGTATTGTGATAAGGGTTTATGATAATGAACAAAAACAAGAAGTCAAGTCCAATATTAGTTATTATATTAATGATGTTAACATAGGATCAAACACCTTAAAAACAGATAAATCTGGCTTATCTGAAATAAAAGTGAAGATAAATAATTTCATAAGTGATCCAATCAAAATATTTGCATTTGAAAAGTTTGAAAAAAGATACCTAGTCGAAAGTTTCCTTGCAGATTGGTGTGGTCATTGCCCAAAATTAATTAATACTCTAGAACAACACGATGATGATTATAGAATAATACCTGTTTCGATACACTGTGAAGATAAGATTAGCAAGGTTAAATCTTCCCTACTCAGGTATAAATTTAATATTCGAAATTATCCTGTAGGTATTAAAGATAGAAAAGAACGCATTTTAAACAGTAAATTAGAAACCATCTCAAACACCTCTGACATTGGAATTGGTATAAAATCTGAAAAAAACAAGGATAATTTACTTATAAAAGTAAAATTATTTAGTCAACAAAATTTGTATCATAATTTAAGATTAGTTGTTTACTTATTAGAGAATAAAATAGAAGGGATACAATATAATTTTCTAAGTAAAGATGAAAATTACAAGGAAACAAGATTCTACAATCTCCCTTTTATAATCGAACACTACTTACATAATCATGTGCTTATCAAATCATTAACCAAGGTATTTGGAGACAAAATCCAGCTAAATAGAAATAAAGAAAGCAATATGGTAAACTATAAAGTAAATCTAAACCAAATACATTCACAAGAATATGAAATAGTGGCTTTTGTAGTCGATATGGATAATGAAGGTAAAATTATAAATGCTCAAAAATCACCTATATGGGAAGATATAAATATGTAAGAAATATAATAATTCTAATCCCTTGTAAACAGTTTCTTTATTTCGTCGGACGGGCTTATAAATATCGAAAGCTCTATGAACAAACCAGAATCAGCATCTGATTTCACAATTTTTTCATTCTCTCTAGCAGTATGAAAACTCACTTTATTTTTATTATTGGTAAGATGAAAATTAATATTATGCCTATAGCCAATATTACAAGAAGCCCATAACCAAGGGCTTAATCCATACAGAAGTTCGATAGATGAATTTATTTCTGATCGCTTTAAAGCCAAGACACTATATTCTTTCAGTTTATCTTCCTCAAAATAAACGGAATAACTTCCTCCCTTAGCGTTTAATCTATATCCAATAAAAAATTTGTCATGTACTTGCTTGCTTATATTAATCTTCGCAGGCAAATAAGCATGTAAATTCAGCTTTCGACTAGGATAGTATCGATTATACAAAAATAATGGAAAAATAAGGGGATCACCAAAACTATAGCTATAAGCAAAACCAAATCCATATGATTTATTTTCTGTTTTTTTCCAGCCTATAATAGGAGATAATTCCATTTGAAGAAATTCTTTACGGCTAATATTTTTGGTTTTTGAACTATTATAATCACCCTTTAGCTTAAATTTAGATCGAAACATAAAAAACATATCATGTCTCAATTTTGCTAATGCATATATCCCCGTGCCTATCATGGGATATTTTTTATTATCTACACCTTTATAGAATTCATAATTATTAACGTCATTAGAGCTAAATTTGATTCGCTCCACTCCATAATCAAAACCAATTACGGATTTGAATTTTGCCTTATTTATTATTGGGAATTTAAGTTTCACTAAACTTGTACAATTATCTTCTATCCTACCATTAGCATTACCATAAACCTCAGATTTAGAGTACAGATTATAGTTCATATTTTTAGTAAACCGATATTCTATTCCTCGGACTGGATATTCTCCTCCTACTGATGGCTGCCAATAATCATCAGACTGAGCCATACAAGAATTAGAATTGAATAAGCTAATAAAAACAAAACAAAATACAAAATTGTATATTTTCTGTCCAGCTCGGAATAAATTTAAATTGAACATTTCTTTTAATGTATAATAATAATCTATTAATATTCGGAATAACATGAGGAATACGCAAATTTAAGATTATTTAAATCATAACAAAAACCGAAGACTTAAAAAGCTTTCGACTTAACTTTGATATTTTTGGTTCTATTTACAATATGATTTAATCTTAAATCAGCCTCAATATTATCTTTTAAACTATCAATATTTAAATTCATTACATGCTTACACTCTACCAGTTTCAAGCCCATAGCTCTAGCATTTAATTTAAACTCTCGGTCAAAACTAATTGCAATAACTAATGATACTCCCTTATTTATAAGATTTTTTATAGATATTTCATTAGATAATCCGCAGCCAAAATTGCGATGAGAAATAATTATCCGTTCTAATTCGGTATTACAATCTTTACTTTTAATTTCCTGTACATTTAAATTAAATAAATCTTTATATAAATTAAGTTTACCTTTAAAGACTTTTCCAGTACCAACATCATCCATAGGCATATAAATAGCTTTTCCCGAATAAAATTCTTTACCACCACTATTAATAATAAATTCGGAAAGAGATATTAATTTTGATTTCAATGATATAGATGTTTTATGATACAAGCCTAATGCATAATTAAATAAGTGTTCGGGGGATGAACTCAGACTGATTTTATTTTTTTTGCAGGAAAAATCACTTATATTCAACACATTGTCATAATCATGATTTGTCATATTTATTGCAATATTAATACCAGCCTCTTTAAACTCACAAATAAGACCTAATTTAAGAGAGTTTACCCAAATTTCTTTACTTGCAACTGCAAGACAAAGCTTTAGATTTGTTGGTATCAATTTATTACGAATTAAACTGATAAAATATTTCAACTGCTCTAACCTTAAATTATTACAAACTAGTTCAAACTTTTTATTTCTCCGATTTAAATATACTTCTTTAAAATTTAAAACTTTCTCAATATGTAATAGTTTAAATTTAGCTTGAATATCGGCTATATTAATTATATGAGTGGATTTATATTGTGCATCTACATCGGCACAAATGACTTGAGTGCTATTATTAGTTCTATTTTCGACGATTTTTCTACTTCCATTATTTACGCCTAAAAACACATTTCGCAAACCTAGTTCTTTTAATAATTCACACAAACATGCTCTATACTCAAAACTTGAATTATTTAAAAAATCGCCGTACAATTCCAATGAGATATCCTTAAAATGACTTTTTCCAAACTTTGCTTGAAGATGATATAAAATGTCTGAAGGGCGAATTTCATTTTTATTATTACCATAAAAACCTATTTTAATCGATTCGGGCACTTTAAACATTAAGCTACCTTTTGATATCACAGAAATCATTTCCTTCTTATCCAAATTCAAATCCAACGAACCAAACGCTCCAGAGAAGCCCCCTTTTCCAAGAATAGTATATACTTTAGTACATTCGAGTTTTCCTAATTCGAATAATTGTTGGAACTCTTTTCCCTTTTCGAGATTTATCAATTTTACATTATTCTGATTTGCGAATAATTTTAGAATCGAATATTTAACTAAATTATCAGCGGAGGATAATTTACTGGATTCGCGATATGAAAAAAAAACATTTTCAAAACTAAGTTTAGCAGACTTTTTGATTGAAAGTTCCTGAATTAGTGAATCAGTATACGATTCGCTAATAATATTAATATCTGGTTTTAAACGAACATAATCAAAAGCTGCAATATCTGATTTGTCAATTTTAGAAAGAACAATTTTTTCGATTAAGGTATACCCCATAGTAAGTATTGGTTTACATAAATTATAAAAAAAGAATCGTTTGTTGAATGAATATATTTACGATAGTATCTTCAAAAAGTTTCAATTTCTAATTCTTATTTATGTATTTTTTTCTCTTTTATCAATGGTATACTAAGAAGATTAATAAAAATAAAAAAATCCCAGTAGGAATTCCTCCTACTGGGATTTTAAGTCATATATATGAGTCAAATTTTTCTTAACAAAATACTATTTGTATTCTTTTGGAGTAACTTCTCCTTTAAGAACCATATATCCATTAAGAGCTAAAGCTTGCATTTCGTCTTCACCTGGGAATACAACAACTGGAGCAATATAAGAAACCATATCTTTCACATAATCAACCAAGAAAGGATTATGTGCAATACCGCCAGTTAATAAAATTCCATCAACTTTACCCTTAAGAACTGCTGCCATAGCACCAATACTTTTAGCTACTTGATATGACATTGCATCTTGAATCAATTTAGCTTTTGCATCTCCTTCTTTAGCTTTGATTTCCACCTCATAAGCATCATTAGTACCTAAATGAGCAACAAGACCACCGTCACCTTTGATCATTTTTTTAACCTCATCAAGACTAATTTCACCACTAAAACATAATTTAGCTAAAGCACCTGCTGGAAGAGTACCTGAACGTTCTGGAGAGAATGGACCTTCACCATCAAGAGCATTATTCACGTCGATTACTCTACCTTTTTCGTGAGCACCAACAGAAATTCCTCCACCTAAGTGAGCAACAATCACATTTAAATCTTCATATTTTTTATCTAAAGATTTAGCGTATGCTCTACCAATAGCTTTTTGATTTAAAGCATGGAAAATAGACACTCTTTCAAATTTTGGGTGACCTGAAACTCTTGCTACATCAATCATTTCATCAACCACAACAGGATCAGCGATAAAAGCTTTTGCATTTGGTAAATTTTCAGCAATATTGTCTGCTATTAAACCACCAAGATTACTTGCATGCTCTCCTAAAATACCAACTCTAAGGTCAGCTTTCATTTGCTCATTAACAGTATATACTCCTGATTCAATTGGCTTAACCAATCCACCACGACCTACAACAGCTTGAATAGTTTGAACATCGATATCAGCATCAACTAATTCTTTTAGAATAATATTTTTTCTAAATTCAAATTGATCTGAAATTTTTTCATATTGAGCTAACTCTTCGTTAGAGTGCTTAATATTTTTAAGAAAAATTGATTTATCACCTTGATAAACTGCAATTTTGGTTGATGTTGAACCTGGATTAATTGCTAATATTCTGCTCGATTCCATTTCTAATAATACGATTTAATATATCTTAACTTATAATTAAAAGTTTGACAAAAATATAAAACTAGTTGAATAATCCATGTAAATATTGGAGAAAAATTACGATTTAATATAAAAAAGATGATTCTACTTACAGCTTTTAATCATTTTGTCGATTTTACTTTTAAATTCGAAGTTGATTATTCCCAAATTATACATTAAAATTTAGTCTAATTGCAAGTATTCTGCAAAATCAGCATAATCCTCAATAAAACATTCTATCCTAGAATTAAACTGATTACAATTAATCACATACTGACATTTTGGGACATTATTGGCAAATTGATTTAAATGACTAAACAATTGATCCTTTATCAACTGATTTGCATCATCTACCACAAACATTTTTATTCCATTCAGATTTATTCCATTAATTGTATACAGTTCGGTAAACATTTTTGGTGTTCCAATTACGATATCCGAACCAAAATAAACTCTATCTCTTTGATTTAATAGATTTTCTTTTGAGTTAAGCTCCACAATTCTCAAATCAGTATGCTTTGCAAGATTCGAAAATATTTCGCCCATTTCTTTAACTTTATCTTCTGAACCCACTGTTATTACAGCTCTAGGGACATCCTCAAAACTTGTCTTTAATTTTTGAATCACGGACATTGCTAAAAGACAACTGCTTCCCTTTTTTTGAGAAGCAGTTATACATATATTTTTTCCGCTTTTTATCTTGGGAAATGCGGCCTTTTGTATTTCTGTTGGCATTTCCCATCCCATCTCTTCAATAGCTATTGCTAAATTCTCTTCTATTTTTTTAAAAAACATATTATTATAGTCCGAAATTTGAATGAAACATTATTCTAATTAGACGAATTTCCTCCTCGGTATAATCCTCTTCTCCTAATTCATCAAGAGCTTCTTCGATATCATCAGTTTCAGCTTCTTTGAAATATTCCAAAGCATCTTCCAATCTATCCTCATCAACCGCTTCGTCAAGATAATAATCAATATTTAATTTTGTTCCTGAATAAACTATAGCTTCCATTTCTTTAATCAGATCTTCAAATTCTAGACCTTTTGCTTCAGCTATGTCCTCCAAGTCCATTTTTCTATCAATACTCTGAATAATATATACTTTGAATTTAGATTTATCGGCAACCGTTCTTACCACAAAATCCTGAGGTCTATCTATATCATTTTCCTCAACATGTTTGGCTATAAGTTCCACAAATTCGCTTCCAAATCGCTTTGCTTTTCCAGCACCAACACCTTGAATATGTGACAATTCTTCAATATTAGTTGGATAATGTATTGCCATCTCATCCAATGATGGATCCTGAAATACAACATATGGAGGTATTGATTTTTTTCTAGCTATCTTTTTTCGCAAATCTTTCAGCATAGACAAAAGAGCCTCATCTGCAGCAGCAGTTCCAACTTTTACAGCATCATTATTAGCATCAGCACCTTCAAAATCGTGATCATCGGTAAGCATAAATGGATATGGTTTTTCCATAAATTGTCTACCCTCATCCCTAAGCTTTATTACTCCGTATTGTTCAATATCTTTTTCGATAAATGAATTTATCAAAGCACGACGGAATACCATATTCCAAAAATGTCTGTCTTTGTCATTACCCGATGCAAACTCTTCAAGTTCGTCATGCTTATATGATTTGATAGCAGAATTTGATTCTCCCGTTAAGATATTTACAATATGATCTATCTTAAATCTTTCTTTAACCCTCACAACCAATTTAAGTGCCTTAACAACAAACTCTTCTCCTTGGAATTCTTTTTTTGGATTTAAGCAATTATCACAATTTCCACAATTTCCCTCTGTATGCTTTTCTCCAAAATAGTGCAATAATATTGTCCTTCTACATACAGCTGATTCAGCATAGGAGACAGTTTCAAGTAACAATTGTTTCCCAATTTCTTGCTCTGCAACAGGTTTACCCTGCATAAATTTTTCAAGCTTCTGAATATCCTTGTAGCTATAAAAAGTAATACATTTACCTTCTCCTCCATCTCTACCTGCACGACCTGTTTCCTGATAATATCCTTCCAAACTTTTAGGAATATCATAATGAATTACAAATCGAACATCAGGTTTATCAATTCCCATTCCGAAAGCAATTGTAGCAACTACTACATCTACCTCTTCCATTAAAAATTTGTCTTGGTTACCTGATCTAGTACTGGAATCCATTCCTGCATGATAAGGTACTGCTTTAATACCATTAACTTGAAGTGTTTCTGCTAATTCCTCAACTTTTTTACGACTCAAACAGTAAATTATACCTGATTTACCTGTATTGTTCTTAATAAATTTGATAATTTCTTTTGTCGCATCACGTTTAGGAAGTACTTCATAATATAAGTTTGGTCTATTAAATGAAGATTTGTAAACTCTAGCGTCTTGCATCCCCAGATTCTTCTGAATATCATGTTGTACCTTTGGAGTTGCTGTTGCAGTTAAAGCAATAATAGGTGCTGCTCCAATTTCATTTACAATAGGACGTATTTTTCGATACTCAGGTCTAAAATCATGCCCCCACTCGGATATACAATGCGCTTCATCAACAGCATAAAAAGATATTTTAACAGACTTTAGAAAATCTATATTGCTTTCTTTTGTTAATGATTCAGGGGCAACATATAATAATTTTGTCTTACCGTTAATTACATCTTCTTTTACTTTCAAACTAGCTGACTTTGAAAGTGAGGAATTCAAAAAATGTGCAACACCATCATCTTCTCCGAAATTTCTCATCGCATCCACTTGGTTTTTCATTAATGCTATCAGAGGAGATATTACAATGGCTGTTCCTTCAAGTAAAAGTGATGGTAATTGGTAGCATAATGATTTTCCACCTCCAGTTGGCATAAGAACAAAGGTGTCATTTCCATCAAGAATATTTTTTATTACGCTTTCTTGATTTCCTTTGAAATTTTCAAAACCAAAATATTTTTTAAGATGTGCGTTTAAATCTATATTGATTCCCATATTAATAATTTGATATACTTTTTCTCAATATTGAGAGTCTTACAATTTTTCTTTAATTATAAAGACTCTTTATGCTCTTTTTATTCTCGAAATTAACACTAGAGAACTTCAGTCATAAGAAACTTTAGTAATTTCTAAAAGCAGTTTTCGTTAAAAGAAGCATAAAAATATAAAAATTGACTTATAGAAAAATATTTTATGGAAATTAAATTCTATTTTTCTATCAAAATCTCTTTATTATGTATTACAAGATTGTAATTTAATTTTAGATAAACAAACGATAACTATAAATTTGTTTTTATTTATTTTTTGCAAATCATCATTGATTTCATATTATTATTATAGCTTTGCATACATTAAACAAAGTCTAAATTTATGCAAGATAATAGTATTAAAGAGATTGCGATTAACACAATCAAAGAAGAAATTAAATCAATTGAAAAACTTATTGATAATATAGATTCTGATTTTTGCAAAGTTGTAAATATTATTCTAGAGTCTAAAGGTAGAGTTGTTCTTACAGGAATTGGTAAAAGTGCCAATATTGCTAATAAAATCGTTGCTACTTTAAACTCTACTGGAACCCCTGCTTTATTCATGCATGCTGCTGATGCCATCCATGGAGACTTGGGGATGATTAGAGAGAATGATACTGTAATATGTATTTCAAAAAGCGGAAACACTCCTGAGATAAAAGTTCTTGTTCCTCTGCTTAAAAACACAGGAAATACTCTTGTTGGTATTGTTTCTGGGCTTGATTCTTTTCTTGCCAAACAATCCAACTATGTTCTTAAGGCTGTGGTTGATAGAGAAGCTTGCCCCAACAACCTTGCCCCAACTAGCTCGACTACAGTCCAATTAGTTATGGGAGATGCTTTGGCCGTTGCTTTACTTGAAGCTAGACAGTTTTCGAGTCGTGATTTTGCTAAATTTCATCCAGGTGGAGCACTTGGCAAAAAACTATACTTAACAGTTGAAGATATTTGCCTAAAAGAAAACCCTCCTATGGTTAAACCCGAAGACAATGTCAGAAATGTGATTATCGAAATTTCGGCAAAAAGAATGGGTGCAGCTATTGTGGTTGACCACAATAAAGATATGATAGGTATTATAACTGATGGTGACTTAAGAAGAATGCTTGAAAATAATGCAGATATCACAAGCCTTAAAGCAAAAGATATAATGACTGGTAAACCAAAGTCAATCAATAAAGATGAATTGGCTATTAATGCCTTTCAACTAATGGAAAAAAACAGCATCACTCAACTAGCTGTTATTCACAATAATAAATATTGGGGAATGATTCACATCCACGATATACTAAAAGAAGGTATTGTATAAATCAGAAAAAGCAGCATGATAGTCATGCTGCTTTTTTGATTATCTATTGTCTCGTTCTAGAATAAGCTTGCAAATATAAACATTGTGCCACACAAGCTATGAAGGCATCAAAATATCAGTGACTAAGATTCGCAACTATAAAACCTACACTTTTTATATTCGTGATACTAACACACAATAACACTTAAATACACTGATTAAATAACACCAAGCATAAACTCATGCAGCACTTTTTAAACCTAAACATTAGTCTTATAAAATCCAATCCAATGGAGTGTCAAACAAACCATTTAGATATCGGAAACAACAACTATATAAGTCGTGATTACATAATAAATCATCATACTCACGACACTAACACACAATAAATTATAATTAATTCATGAAGCACTTTCATATTTTTTATATCGAAATAGAAGATATCGAACATAAATCACCGCAACCATAAAATAAATAGTTCTTTCAGAAAAACAGTGGTTGTTATTCTTCTGATTATATTTATAATTTAACTTAATACAAAGATATCCTCAATATATTAAAACAAGAGCTGAATATAGAATTGCGACAGCTTATATAATTTATGATAAATTCAGTAAGCTATCAGATCTAGATTTTAGATACAGCGCATTATACTAAACCTAAAGCTTAGGATAAGCTACTCTTTCATGGAGATAACTTGTATTCATAAAAATATTAATACAAGCTTATCTTATTAACAATAGCAGTTCGAGCATATCACCAAATATTATTATGTATATTTCAAATTAAAAGAAATAATTATTATAAGAAAAACTATTATTAGCCTACTTGTACTAACAAATCTATTGCACCTAAATGTTGATGCTCAAAAAAATACTGCAGCTATTGGAGCAGCAGTAGGTATAGCGGCAATTGGAACTGGAATAGCTACAGTTGAACAAATGAAGGAACAAGCAGAACTAGGAGCTACTGAATGGTTTTTAAAGAACCATCCAGAGAATGATAAATTTGCTTTAAAAATCATTGGTTTCAATGGAAGGAAGGCGAAAGATTTATCTATGGCATCTGTTATGATATATAAAATCCAAGATTATGAGATTGTAGAGGGTATGGAACAATTTGGAAAGAAGTATATTTTATTAGCTTTCACTAGTCATGGATGGGTCAATAATTATGGAATAAATTACAATAAATTAGATTGGCATTTAATTGATTCTAATGAGTGGTTAAACATGATGATCTCATATTCTTCTGCAGCTTCAGGCATAAAAGACACAGCAAGACTGCGTAAAGCTTTAGAAAATGGCAAACTAGTAAATAAAGGAATAAAAGCTAAAGACAAGATTGACTTTTATAAAATTACTGGAGATATGTATTTAGTAGCAAATTATTCTGACGAAATGAGTTTAGTTTACAATGAAAGATCATTGGGAATCTACCTAAAAAAAACATCTGACTTAATTCAAATTAAAAGGTCAAGAATTATCAATATTCATAATTTCTTTTTTCATGATACAGATATTTTCAATACTATAGATGGATACAATTACATAAACTGAGTTGAAACAGTTGGGATTTTAATCTTCAAGAACACGATAGTAAAACATAAATTTGACGACAATTATTTTTTTCACACACATCTTATATAGATGTTTAACCACCATGAATATGAGATTATAAACTTTCTAAAACTTAAAATTGTATTTTAATTGTAAAAATATTCAAATTAAAAGAAGTAATTATCTACACCATAGAAGTGAGAAGAAATAAATTACACGATTCAACACTCTAAAAACTTAAATTAAAAAGGGCGAAATGAAAATTCATTTCGCCCTTTTTATTAAATCTTTTAATCGATATTGAAAAACTTACGAACGGGTTCGAAACTTGCCAAAAAGGCTAAAACACCAAGAATGGCTATAATAATTCCAGATATTCGGTTTATCCAAAACAGTTGTTTCAATCTAAATTTCTTTCTGAAAATATTTATTACTGTTGATAAAGTATACCACCACAAAGCACCACCTAAGAAAACGCCGATTATCAAAAACAATTCGTTAGTTATCCCAGAATCAGTATTAATAAATGAAGCTCCAGCAAATATTGCCACAAAAACAAAAACTGCTATAGGATTAGTTATTGTCAAAAGAAATATAGACAAAAAATCTTCTAGAAATCCTTTTTTTGACGACTTATGGCTTCTTAACTGTTTAACCGGATTAGTATAAAAAATTTTCATACCCACAATTGCAAGAATCAAACTCCCAACCAACTGTAAATAAAACTCCTGTTCCTTTATAAAATTCATAACAACCCCCAAACCAAAAGCAGCAACAGATGCATAAAATAAGTCCGCCACAGCAGCTCCCATACCAGCAAGAAAACCTGCCATCCTTCCTTTTTGTATAGTTTTCTGAATTATTATCACCCCAATCGGTCCTAACGGAATAGAAACCGTTAATCCTACGATTATCCCTTTTAATATATAATGTAAATCCAAGTAAGTAATTTTTATTTAACAAAATTTCCACAAAATTGTAAAAAATAATTTAATATAGGAAACTATAATGATGTAAATCTCTCTAAAATTGTTTGATCATTAATCTCCTTTGATAAAGATTCTATAACTTTCATTGGAACATCAAATAAATCCAATACTATCAAGCCATCCAAACAATCATTAAAATTTGGATCAATATTAAAACCTATAATTTTTGCATTAAGACTTATATATTTTTTCAACAAAACGGGTAATTTATCATTAGTTACTTCAAAATCCCCAATAATCTTATCTAACTTATTTATGTCATTCTTGGCAGATTCAAGCAGAATATCAACATCAATATTCTTAACCTTAACCTTAAATTCCTTTCTCGACTTTATAAATTGCCCCATTTCATAATTAAAATAATTGCGCATTATAAACTTTATTATCAAATCTTTAGATATATTCGAATATTTATTACTAATACTAACAGGACCAATAAGATATCTGTACTCAGGATTTTTCAATAGAAAATACAATATCCCTTTCCATAACAAAAACAATGGCATTGGTTTTCTCTGATACTCCTTAACAATAAAAGATCGTCCAAGCTCTAAGGATTGTCTCATTACAGGCTGAAACCTACTACTGATCTTAAACAAGCTCTGGAGATAAAAACCTTTTAATCCATATTGGTCAATTATCTCGCCGCCCTTTCCTACTCGGTATGCTCCCACAATCTTTTTGCATTCCTCATCCCATATAAAAAGATGGTGGTAATAAATATCAAACTCATCAACATCTATACTTTGATTAGTTCCTTCTCCAACCTCTCTAAATGTAATTTCTCGCAATCGACCAATTTCATTTAACACATTAGGAATTTCTTTAGATGGAGCGCAATACACAGCATAATTTCGACTACGGAACAAAAATGAAGTCTCCGATAAATTACTTATTTCGTTTACCAAAAGTTTATCGTCGATAGCTGGCACTATAGTTTCTACTTGATACTGTTTTTTCTTTGGCTTATTGAATGCAAAAAACTTTTTTACCTCAAGAGGTGAGCCTAACATATAAGTTTTGGCTCTCAAAAATCTCCCATATTGATTTATATCAGCAAATCCCTTTTGTTCTTTAACAGAAATAGGATTCCCAATTCTAATTTTAATGGTTTTTTTCTTTTTATTAAACAACTCGGATGGAAGTTTTACAGTCCGTAAGCTAGGATGAATCAAACCAAGTAAATGGAAAATTAAACTATTATTACCTTGAAAGAATACAGGAACAACAGGAACCTCTGCTTTCTTTATAAACTTTAGGACCGAAGGCTCCCATTTTTTATCTTCGATTCTAAAGCCAGGAGATTGGTATGAAGAAACTTCTCCAGCAGGGAAAATACCCAAAGGCTTTTCGGACTTCAAATGCCTGAAAGCCTCCATCAAACCAGAAGTACTTGAGCTATATGATTTATTATCAAAAGGATTTACAGCTAAGAAATAATCCTCTATAGGCTCAATCTTTTTTAATAAGAAGTTTGCCATGGCCTTATAATCATCCCTTACCATGCAAATCAACTTAATTAGAATAATACCATCTATACCACCAAAAGGATGATTAGAAACTGTAATAAAAGCGCCATCTTTAGGTAGTCGCTTTAATTCCTCCTCATCAAATTCAAATTTAACTCCTAAATCTTCTATTAGAGCATCTATAAAATCGATTCCATCTTTACTGAAGTTAGATGAATATAATTTATTAATCTTATTCAATTTAAATAAATACATCAGAAGCTTGGCAAAATTCTCGCCTCCGAACCAATTTAAATTTTCGTTGGCCTTTAGTAAATCTTTAGGGTCAATTAAGTTCATTATTTTTTTATTCTAGTTAAACCAATGGCATGCAGATAGTATAAAACAAGCCATAAAAAAATAATTATGAAAATTTAATTATCATAATTACAAAACACAAAAAACACAAGCAAACAAGTTTTTAGTTTGGAGAAATGTATTCTAATACTAAATAACATAAGTTAAAACTAATATTATTTCATTAAACTTACAAGCTGAATCAATTGTACATACTGATTTTTCATCCGACAATAATACTAAAATATCAAAGATATATAACAAGTTTTAAGTATAAATAATCTATTTTTTAAATCTAAAATCGCCAAAACACAAATAACTAACCTATTATACATAGTAAAAAACAAGCAACGACTTAGATGAAATTTAGTTTATCTTAATATTTTTATTCAGCCTAGGTATTTATTTTTCAATTCACAGCTACAAAATCAACAAATTAGAACAAAAAAAAGTAAAATACAATCAATTATCTAGAGATAAAAATACATTTTAATCATATAAATATCACTCAAATGAAAACTCATTCAATAAAATCAATAAGCCTTATATTTCTTATATCGCTTTGTAATATTTATACTCCAACATTCATTACTGCTTCAATAACAAAATACGAAGTCTCCCCTTTCGGCAAAATCACAGACAGCAAAACAGGAAAAGCAATTAAGAAAGCCAAAATAATGGTTTACGACACAAACATCCATAATATAGTTGAGAATATAAGCTACACAGATGATAATGGGTATTTTTCATTTAATCCCATACAAGGCGTAAAATGGGGCTATAGAATCATTTTCAGCGCAGAGGGCTATGGTTCAAAATGGATAAATGGTCACACCACAGTTAAAGGCAAGGAACTTAACATACAACTAGAAAAATCAGACAATCAAAAAACGGTCAACAAAAAACATTTTGGCAAATGGATTTATAGTAAGAATGCTAAAGGTGATTACATATATACTGATGGGGAGGCATATAATAGTGATGATAAGTTTTTTCACAGGAGCACTGAATTTGGCTCACTAGCAGCAGTAGAAAAACTCAAAAAGGAAATCGGACTCAGCAATAATGAAATCAGTACTGATAAAGAGATATTTGATGAATTCAAAAAAATATGGAATTTCTGGAGAACTCACACTAGAGATATGTATAGCAGAGACCCTAAAGTTAAACAATGCATGAACTGCATAAGACCAGAATCCTTAAGAGGTAAAATTCATTATACATCTATAGAAGAATATGCAAAATGCTACGAAGCTTTTGGTTTTTTTGTAATGACTAACTGTACAGGCACAACAAAGGTGCTCGCAAATATTATCGCCTTGTCAAATATACCAAAAGATAAAATAGCAATATCAATTATGCACCCTTCATCATCTGCAAAAGGAGAACATTGGAGCATAATCATTAAACTGAAAAATAAATGGTATTGGGCAGATCCTTTCTATACAAGAGCAAAATGTACAAACCTAGAGTCTTTCCACAGTATTTCAAACAGATCGGACATGTTCTATACAACCCCATTTAAAATAATGCGATTCCCTGGCAATAATGATTTAAAAACTCCATTATGTTCGGCTTATTAGAGATATCCTAAACTAAAACTTTCACAGCAATCAAAAAAAGGATGAGTTTAAAAAATTCATCCTTTTTTTTTTGCAATAAAAACTAGGTGAAGAAAGTTTTTCGGATCATAAACACCGAGGGTTTTTCACAAATTGTTAATATTCGATAAAAAATAATTGATTATATAAAATGACTATTTTTAATCTCTATATTTGCTCTTCTGTATTTTATGTGAACTTAATAGGTTCTCAGGACTTGAATATAAAGCATATTTGAATTAAGTAATTAATATTATACATTTATGGTATCGATATTTTTTTAATTACATAATAATTAATTATATTTATCAACTACGTATAAAACACAGAAGTTCGCTATAACAATTTTTGAAACAATTATATTTATGAACAAAACTAAATCTTTGGTTGCAAGCATGTTATTAGTTTCGACAATGATTTCATGTAACAACCAGAAAAAAGAAGAGGGAAAAGCGCAAATGCCAGAATTTGATGCTCAAAACATGGATTTATCTGTAAAACCTTCAGATAATTTCTACCTATATGCAAATGGAGGATGGAAAAAACTACACCCAATGCCTGAGGATAAAGGTAGATTTGGTAGTTTCGATCTTTTAAGAGAAGAAAACGACAAAAAGGTTAAAAGCCTAATTGTAGATTTATCAAAAAAAACTGACTTTAAAAAGGGTACTAACGAACAAAAAATTAGTGACTTTTATGCATCAGGTATGGATACCGAAAAAATTGAAAAATTAGGTTTCCAACCTATAAAAGCAGACTTAGAAAAAATCAACAATTTGAAATCATTTGCTGATTTACAGAATTTCATCATCGAAAAACACAAAACAGGTGATTCAAATTTATTCTATTTTTACGGAGGTCCTGATTCAAAAAACAGCACTATCAATATAGCTAATCTTTATCAAGGCGGTTTAAGCTTAGGTGATAGAGAGTATTATTTAAACGAGGATGATGCTTCAGCAAAACTAAGAAAGCAATACACTACCCACATAGCAAATATGTTAAAGTTAATTGGCGTTTCTGATATAAAATCAAAAGAAATGTCAAGCACAGTAATGAAAATCGAAACTGAACTAGCTGAAATTTCTATGAATAAGCTAGATAGAAGAGATCCTTTCAAAACATACAACAAAAAAAGTATCGCCGACTTACAAAAAATCTTCACTAGCATAGATTGGAACACATATCTTAAAGCATTAAATGTTGACATTAAGGATATAAATATCACTTCTATGCCATTTTTTGAAGGTCTTGATAATATTTTGAAAGCTAATTCTGTTGACGACTGGAAAGTATATTATACTTGGAAAACAGTTCATGGTTCGGCAAACTTCTTAAGCTCAGCTTTTGTTGAAGAACACTTCAACTTCTATGGTAAAATCAAATCAGGTGTACCTAAAATGAAGCCAAGATGGAAGAAAATTCTTGCTGCAACTAACGGTTCTTTAGGTGAAGCTGTAGGTGAGGTTTATGTTGCTAAATTTTTCCCTCCAAAAGCTAAACAAAGAATTGATGAATTAGTTAACAATGTTAAACTAGCCCTAGGTGACAGAATCAATAATCTTGAATGGATGAGTGATGAAACTAAAGTAAAAGCTCATGAAAAATTAAATGCCTTCAAGGTGAAAATTGGATATCCTGACAAATGGAAAGATTATTCTGAGTTAAACATTAACAGAGATTCTTATTACCAAAATGTATTAAATGCAAGTATTTTTGAATTCAAAGAAAATCTTGCTAAAATTGGCAAACCAGTTGATAAAGCTGAATGGGGTATGACTCCTCAAACCGTAAATGCATACTATCACCCACTACATAATGAAATCGTATTCCCTGCTGCAATTCTTCAACCTCCATTCTTCTACATGGATGCTGACGATGCTGTAAATTATGGTGCTATTGGTGTTGTTATCGGTCACGAAATGACTCATGGTTTTGATGATAAAGGTAGATTCTATGACTCTACTGGAAATCTTAACAACTGGTGGACTGAAAAGGATAGCGAAGAATTTGTAAAAAGGGCAGATGTTCTAGTTGAACAGTTTAACAACTTTGTTGTTCTTGACGATTTACATGCAAATGGAAAATATACTTTAGGAGAAAACATTGCAGACCTAGGCGGATTAAACATCTCTCTAACAGCATATAAGAAAACGACTGAAGCTAAAAACAATAAAGAAATTGATGGTTTCTCTCCAATGCAGAGATTCTTTCTAGCTTACGCTAGAGTATGGGCTCAAAACATTAGAGATAAAGAACAAGTGAGACTTACTAAAGAAGATGTTCACTCTTTAGGAAGATTTAGAGTTAATGGTCCTCTTCCTCATATGTCAGAATTCTATTCAGCTTTCAATATCAAGGAAGGTGAAAACATGTTCATCAAAGAAGAAGATAGAGCAAATATTTGGTAACAAAAACAATAATAAAAAATAGGCTTTTCGTTGAAAAAGCCTATTTTTTATTATTAAATATCACCATAATTATCAATCGACAAAGATAAGATCCGAGTACTTTCTTTAATCGACTCTCCACACAAATAGCTTTTTTTTTACAACTCTTAAAAAATAGGAACTGCCAAAATAAACAAATCTAGTTTTAATCACTCCAGCAAATATTCCTAATTCTGAAATTCCCTGTGATGCAGGAAAAGCCTAATCAAAAACATCCATATTAGTCAGATAGCGTAATTCTAATACTGATGGAATCGCTTTCACCGTTTAGGGTTGGTGAGTCAAACCACCCTGTTTTACTACATTCTTGAGCTTAAAGAGCTGTTCTTATCATCCTCAACTTTATCAAAAGAAGCTAAAAATCACCTTACGCCCTATCTTTTCAACTACACTTCAAATAGTCATAGTTCTGTAGTTCCCAATAAATGAAAATCAAATTTTATTATATTGCCTCGATACTGGAAAAATCTAATCAAAAGCATCCATATTAGTCAGATAGCGTAATTCTAATACTAGTGGAGTCGCTTTCACCGTTTAGGGTTGGTGAGTCGAACTACCCTGTTTTACTGCATTCTTGAGCTTAAA
>JAOARN010000087.1 GCA_025210485.1 Marinifilaceae bacterium
GGAAAAGATTTTATCATTTATGCCGATAATCTGGGTGAATATTTATCAATAGATGAAGTCAGTCTATCTCAAGGAGAGCTATACACAATATTATCTAATAAAGCCAAAAAAGGTAAAAAAGGCGCATTGGTAGGTATCTTTTAAGGGATTGAATCTAGTTTTATAATTAAGCAACTTACTGATAATATTAGTTCTGATCTAAGATCTAAAGTAAAGGAAATAAGTTGAGATCTATCAAAGGCAATGAATCTAATCTGCAAGAAATGTTTTCTTAAAGCCGATATTGTTTCAGATAGATTCCATGTACAACAATTGGCAAATGATGCAGTGCAAAAACTAAGAATAGAATACAGATGGGCTACTATTGATGATGAAAATGAAAGAATTGCAAAAGAAAAAGAAGAAGCTAAAAAACTAGACGCCAATAAACCAGATACTACAGTTAAAGCCAAAGAAATTAATCAAAATAAGCAAGCGTAGATTCAAGAACCAACTGCAACAACTTTCAATCAAAGATGCATAAAAAACTTCAGGAGAACCATTTAATACCAAAATAAAGGATTTTCAGATCTAGATTAAGAGGGATTGCTGATACAGATTTCTTCCTCTTTAGATTAACAAAAATATATGCATGATACTAATTATCAATTTTAATAAACCTATAAATTGTCGGCGATTCAAAAAAGCAGAGTAAATTAAAGCAAATATGCCTAATTATACTCTGCCAACTATCAAAACTAAAAAAATTATAAATAACATTCAGAAATAGAATTTATTCCTGAACTTCCTTTTTGGACAAAATAATAATTTCCAAATTGTCGGAAATTTCGATGAATTTATTTACAAAATCTTGAATATCGTTTGTTGTTATCTTATTAATCGTCTCTTTTGACTTAGAAAAATCTTCATAATCTTTTTTGTACTCAATGTAATTCTTTAAGCTGGACAACCAATAATTGGCATCTTTCGGAATTTGATTAATATTTTTCTTAAAGTAATTTTTTACATCATTCAACTCATTATCACTTATTCCATGCTCAGTTATGTTTGCAAGCTCATTTTTCGAAATCTCCATAAGCTTTTGCTGGTTTTCTAAAGAGCACAGGAATTCTATTTTCATCTCAGCAAATTCTTGTGGAATCCTTTGAAAGTATTGAGATACATTAACCATATAAGTACCACCTTCCTTTTCTCTTATCAAATCAGATAATCTAGAATTTAAAATGGCTGCAGCAATCTTCAAGCAGTATTTATTATGATTATTAAAATCTATATTAGCTCTGCTTAAATATGTATTCTTAGCCACATTTTTTCCTAAATCAAGACTTATAATCTTTTTTGTCGAAGCCTTTGGCAATAAAATATTATGATTTATAAAGTTTTCAGACTCATCTTTAGATTTTATCGCACCTATATATTTCGCAACTATTTTTTTTGCTTTTGACTTAGATATATCACCAATTAAATAGAAAATCCAATCACTAGCATTTGAGTATCTTTGATTATAAATCCTTTTTATATCTTCGAGTTTTAGTTTAGACTGACTTTCAGAAGTTTCAATTATTGTTCGTTCATGATTATCAGTCATTATTAGATTTACATTATCATTTAGCAATTTATTTGCATTATTTCTACTATTAATTAATCCTTTAATTTTCTGATCCTTAAGTTTTAAGAAAGTTTGCTCATCAAATCTAGGTTTTTCAAATAGCATATAAACCAACTCTAACAGATGTTGAAAATCCGTTTCTAAAGCTGCCCCCGAAAAAGTTTCCTTAGTTTCGGTAAGCAACATATTTAATCTAACCGCCTTATTCTCTAATATTTTCTGGAGTTCATATTTATTATGATCACCAAGACCAAAAGAAAGAATATCATTAATCCAAGACACCACCTGCAAATCTTCAGTTGGAATCAAAGAGTAACCACCTTTACTTTCGCCCCAAAAACCTAATGCTCCTGGTGAAGATTTTGTATACTTATATACAATTTTGGCTCCATTTGAAAGAGTCCAAAGCTCAGCACCTAATTTTTCTATTTTTTTGATATTTGTGATTTCCCCAGATTTAAGTACATCAGTCAGAAGTATTTTTTCATTATTATGCAATTCATCTTCAATATCAAAACTATCAGCTTTATTCTCAAAATATTTAAGTACTTCTGGTTTTGACAAAACATCATTATTTTCATTCGTCCCAGTAATAAAACTTATAGCTTTATTACCATTATTATACCAATACTTAATCCTTTGGTTTAATTCAGATAGATCAAGCCCATTAATTAATCTAACAAGTATTGGCTTAAGTTTTTTATGATCAGTTAAAGCTTGTTTCCTCAGAAAATGCTCCATACACTGCCTAACAATATCTTCATTACTTATATTCTCAGTATCAATATCCTCAACACTATACAACAGCTTAGATTTCGCTTTTAAAAATTCAACCGCATTGAATCCTTTATTAACTATATCATTATTTATAGCAATCACTTCCTTAATAGCTGCATTTGAATTTCCTGGCTTTGGAGCCAAACTTATACTATACTTCATATAAGGCTGAACAATAGAAGAATACGAGATGTTTACATATTGAAAATTTTTCTCATCATTACGCATTGCATTAGCCAGTCTATCTCTAGTGATTGCATTAAAGATATTTATCATTAAATTATTTTTCAAAAATGCAAGACTTTTATAATTTTGATTTTCCTGCTTATGAGTGATTGAGATATCAATCAATGTACCGCCTATACCTTTCTCCTTTATCACACTAAAATTAATACCATCATAATTTTTTATTCTGATTTCAGGTTTTTGTTTTGGATTTTCGACAGCTTTAATTTTTGAAAAATGTTTTTTAATCCCTGCCTCTATTTCTTTAATATTTATATCTCCTACGACTATCACTGCCTGCAAATCAGTTCTATACCAGTCATTATAGAATTTCATTAAGGACTCTTTATTAGCATTCCTTATAATATTCATATCTCCTATAACATCCCTCTGAGAGTATCTTGAATTATTAAAAATATTTTGCTCTAATCTTTTCTCAATGTTCTTATCTATACTACTTGTTTGTCTCCACTCCTCAATAACTACTCCCTTCTCCTTTTCTATTTCTTTAGGTTCAAACATAATACCGTGAGCAAGATCACTCAATATCAAGATACAAGAATCAACCAATTTAGAATCATTTGTAGGTAGTTTTGTAAATTGGTAATATGTTTCTGTCTTATTAGTAAAAGCATTCCAATCTTGCCCAAACTTCAATCCTTTTTTGCGCAAATACTTTTCCATTTCATTTCCTTGAAAATGCTTAAGTCCATTCAGCCCCATATGTTCTAGAAAATGCGCCATCCCATTTTGATCATCTTCCTCGACTACAGCACCAACATTTTCCACCAAGTAGAAACTAGCTCTATTTTGCAGCTCTTTATTCTTGCAAATGTAATAGGTCAGGCCATTTTCAAGTTTCCCAATTTTTATATCCTTATTCTGGGGTAAATTCTTATTCAGATTTTGCCCAAAGCCATTTATTGTTAAAATGATCAAGGCAAAAGACATATAGTATTTAATCATATATATTTTTTCTTTATAATATTAAAGGGCAGTAAAACACCGCCCTTTAAAAAATTTTATTTTACAATTATTTTAAATATTCGATCTCTATTTAATTCATGATCTTCATTGTAAATTCTTATATTCATAAAGTAATCGCCTTTAGGTATATTCTCATTTACTGAAACCTCGAAGGCTCCATTACCCCTTATCTTTATATATTTTAAAAACTCCTCAACATTTCCATCTTCAGAACTAGCACCAGCTATTTGATATTTAATAGGCAGAGTTCCGAACACTCCATTTATTGGAGCACTAACCCAAGGCCACGGACTTTCAATTCTTTTCGCATCTAGCACAGGATCCAGAACAGATCTTACAACCAAACTATCAGGATTGTATCCTGCATCTTCGCCCTCTAGATATCCTATAGCAATATCATCGCATGATATCGCTAGAATAACTATACTTAAAAATACTAATATATTTTTCATAATTATTTTATATCATCTGTTAATTTAACCGAATTATACGCATACTCCAATGAATGAACTACACCTGTATTGGTTTTAATATTTTTAGAAGCAACATTAACCTTATCCAATTGATATAAGCCCTGTTTCACCAAAGATAATCTTTCATAACCAGCATCTGGTATTCCTTCATATTCAGAAGGAATCAAACCAATCCATACTTTATTACCAGCCATTAATGTTATTTCCATACCACCATCATAGTATGTCTTATACGTTTCAGTGTCATACATTTCCTTACCATAAGGTATTTCAGAACTCATCAAACGACCTTTAAGCACATGACTTAGAATTAACTTTTCACATACATCGACAGGTATTTCTGAAACCTTATTATAAGCTGGTCTAACCGCAACTCCTCCCTCCTCTGGAGGGTCTATCATCCATCGTCGAATAGAGTGGTTTGTTAGTCCGAAAAATGTTATTTGAGGATTATCTACATCCTTACCTTCAAACAACCCACTAAGATCTGCTCGTTTAATAACCAATAATGTTGAATCCCAGTTATAAGAATCTGTTTTAAAATATTCCAACATTGTAGTTTTATGTTCAGATATTGGTTTACCTGTATCTATAAAATTATCTTTAGTACAAGAAGCAATAAAAAATATTACAACTAAATAAATTGAATATCTCATAATATTAATATTTTAAGTTTAAGTTCCAGAATGCAGATTCTCTCATCAAATCATTCTCAAAAAAAGCTCCCTTAGAAACTGGTAACCACAAAGCTCCATCTTTAACATCCTGTTCTGTAAAATTCTTAGCACTACCAGTAAGTTCCGTCTTCCATAAATGATTTCTCTGAATATCAAAAAATCTATGTCCTTCCCACAATAGCTCTTTTTCTCTCTCTTTGAATATAGTATATGTAAGATTTCCTTCATTTTCGGTTGGATTATACAAATCAGCATTCGCTCTTGTTCTAATTGTATTAAGATCGGCAATAGCTTTATCCTCCATACCACTAATTTTGCTATAACATTCTGCTCTCAAAAGATAAATGCCTGATAATCTAAAAATCAAATTATTGCCCTTGAATCGTTTCAATACTGTTGAACCATATTGCTGAACTTTATATGCATCCCTCCACTTATATGGGAATGCATATTCATTTGCAGGGTTAGGGTCAGAATCGAATTGATAGAAGTAGGCTTCTCTTCTTTCATCTTCATTTTTATACATTTCCGCCACAGTAGTCTTTTTTACAACTATCGGTCTTAAATTTTCATCATTTATGTTGAATGCAAATTCGTTAAACGGATAAGCTGAAGCAGCTTTAAAAACAGAGAATTCTAAGTAATCGAAATAATTTTCATGAAAATCACCATTAATCTCCCATACACCTTCTTTTGAATGACCTTCCATAACATCATTACATACAGCATCAATACTAAGAAGTTCGAATTCTGCTTTAGTATCTCCCAATTCTTTATCTCCTTCAATTACTCTTGTACAAGCCGCAATTGCATCTTCCAAATACTCTTTATCAGCATCAGTATTTCCTACTCCTGCGCGATAAGCACATATATGCGCTATTAGTGCATTTGCCGATCCTCTACCTGCATATTGTTTATCAGTAATCTTATTTCCCTTCATATCGACTAACTTATCGAATGGCTGAAGCAGCTTTCTAGCTTCTAAAGCTCCTTCGAGGGCATAATCCAATACCAATCGCCATGGTGTTCTAGCCTTTGCTCCTGTATCATCCAAACTTTTTATTAAAACCACATCTCCGTAGCTACGAACCAAATGAAAGTAAGCAAAACTTCTGTAGAACAATGCCTGACCTAACCAAAATTCTCGTCTTGTTTCATCATCCAATTTAGGAATATCTATATTCTCAATAACATGATTTGCATATGATATCACCTCATAAATATTTGCCCAACTAGAGAAGCTACCATTTGTTCTAACCGATTCATTTATCGATTCAATTGTCCATCTATAATCTCTATAATCGTTACCATCAGTACGTGGATTGTCATTTACAACGCCTCTATTAGAGCATGGTGTATACTGTATTTGCCCCATATAATCTTTCAGCATTATCATCACATTCCTAGTACCTTGAGCAAGGTCACCCTCATTTTTCCAAAAGCTATATTTGGTAGCTGCCACCTCGGGGGTAAGTTCTAAGTCATCAGAACATGACTGAGAAAATATCCCAACTAAAATGAATAGTATTGTTAATTTTATTTTCTGCATTTCATTATAAGTTTATAGTTAAACCAATAGTTAGCTTTCTAGCCAAAGGATATGTTTTCAAACTAGCTGATCCTGAATTTAAACTTATTGCCTCCGGATCCACATCGTTAAAATTGGTAATCGTAAATAGGTTTTCTCCAGATACAAATGCTCTAGCTTTATCAATACCTATTTTTCTTGTTATATTTTTTGGTAGAGAATATCCTACTGTTAACGATTTTAATTTCATATAATTGACTTCTTTCAGATATCTATCTGTTTGAGAATTATAGTTTAAGAAATTACCTTCAACCGAACCCGTTGGTAAATCTACCTTACCCGCATCACCAGGTTTTTGCCAATATGTATATCCTCTTGGATCAACTAAAATTGGCTTATCCAAACTAAATGATAAAGGCGAAAGTGCACTTGCAATAGCACTATTTGAAAGAGTTTTGCCTATACTAAATGAAAGATAACAGGATAAATCAAAGTTTTTCCACTTAAACTCATGAAGCATTCCTCCAACCGCTTTTGGTAATGGAGAGCCTTTGTATATTTGATCATTACCATCAATTACATTATCATTATTTTGATCAACATACAGCATATCTCCGATAAGGAAAGATTGAAATCCATCATTCAAATATTTCTTATCTCCATTAGCTTCATAAACATATGGAATATCCTCTACTCTCTCAGCAATACCAGCTTCTTCATACACATAAATACCTTTTACTGGACGACCGATTATAAATGAGCCATAATCCCTGTGATTATATGTGTCTTTGAATTTATTCCAGTTTCTAGCAATATTAAAGTTAATTCTATAGAAGAAATCATCATTTCGTAAAACATCAAATTTCAAACTAAGCTCAACACCTTCATTAGTTAGCTTACCTGAGTTTTTTGTATATGCAGATGCACCGTTATAATCACCTGGGGTTGAAACAGACATCAACATTTTATCTGATGTCTTTCTATAGAAGTCAATATTAAGACCCAATCTATAGTTTAGTAAATCAAGATCAAGTCCAATATTATGTTGCTTAGTTTCTTCCCATGTTAAATCAGGATTATGCAACATCCCTGGTCTCATAGTTGGGTCAAAATTATACTTCTGTCCCGCCTCGTAAAGTCCATAAGCTAGATATTCTCTACTATAATTTTTCCCTGTCACACCATAACTACCTCTTATTTTACCAAAATCAATAAAAGCTATTGATTTCATAAAATCCTCTTCGGTAAATGCCCAACCAGCACTAATCGATGGGAAATTACCCCAAGGCTTAGCTTTTCCAAACTTTGAACTACCATCACGTCTGATTGTTGCAGATAGCAGATATTTCTTTTTATAATTATAATTTAACCTACCAAAGAAACTAATCAAAACACTTTCATACTTAGCCGTTCCAGCTTCTTGTAAAGCCTCGTAGTTACCACCCATATTTTCAGGGTTTTTATATAAATTAGGCCACTTCTCTATTATGTATCTAATATTATCATTAGGTCCTCTTTTAGCAAAAGCACTAATCGAATTTCTGATGTTTTTTTGATAAGAAGTTCCTGCTAGTAACTCGATATTATGAGTTTCATCAATCGATTTCGCCCATGTTAATATAGTTTCATTTAATAATGTATTCTCCAATGTCCAATAGTCAGATGAATAATTATCTCCTCGCCAATTATATTTTCCAGGTATAAAACTATGTCTCTTATACAAATTAAGATTTATGGAATTATTTGACTGAAAACTAAGTCCCTTAAGTATCTCCCAATCAATTCCTACACTTGATCTTAATGAATAGTTTTGTAAATCCTCATCTTTGTCTGTTAAACTATTCATTCTTATATCATATATTTTAGACCCTTTACCTGGAAGGAAAGATGAATTCTCGTATGGCCAGTTAGGAATATCCTCATTTATATCTTCTTTTCCTAATGAAAAACTATTACTATTATCTCTTTGAATGTATGAGGCAAATGTTCTAAAATTTAGATGTAAATTCTTTCGAATATTCATCTTCATATTTGCCATAACATTGGCTCTGTCAAATCCTGTATGGGACACAATTCCTTTCTCTTTATAATATCCCATACCGAAATTATAAAGTATTTTATCATTCCCACCACTAGCTTGTACATTAATATTTGTTATCTTTCCTGTATTAAACAAATATTTTGGCCAATTTGTTGAATTATTATAAAAGTGATCAAGACTATCTTGAATTGTGGCATTTGTATTTCCTGTTGCAAATTTAGTTCCCCACCATTTATCTACAGATCCTTGCCAAAAATGGTCCTTTGGATTAAAATAAGCGTCTTCGTATGATTGATACTGCTCCATTTCTTTCCCATCATATGATCTCCATGGCGATTTTGAATTCTTGTATACCTGAAAAGCATACCTTCTCATCTCGTTACCTGCTACAATAGTTGGATATTCAGGCAACCATGAAAAGGATTGAGACATATTCACTTTAAACTTAGTCTTCCCTTTTCGACCCATCTTAGTATTTATCAGAATTACACCATTTGCGGCTCTCGATCCGTATAGTGATGTTGATGCAGCATCTTTTAACACCTGTATAGATTCAATCATTTCGGGATCAATTTCGGAAAGCACATTGGTTGCTGAATTCGCTCTTTGCATATTATCAATAGGCACACCATCAACAACCCATAATGGATTACTGTAATTTCTATTTTCACCATCTATTTCATTATAACCACGAACTGTAGTAGAAACTTTACTTGAACCAGGAGCTCCTGACATAAGAGTAACATCTACACCTGCAATTTTACCTTGAAGTAATGATGCAATATTCGAAACTGGAATATCCTTAAGATCACCTGCATCTAATGTAGACACAGCTCCAGTAATCTCTCTTTTTCTTTGTTGACCATAAGCTACAATTGTAACCTCGTCTATATCGGAATGTTCAACTTCCAATTTAACATTTAATTGAGTTTTACCCGAGTAAGTTTGTGTTTTAGTTTTATATCCTATAAAAGAAAACACTATCTCTCCTTTAGCCTTTGGAGAGTTAATAGCAAATTCTCCTTTTATATTTGTTGCAACACCCTTTACAGTTCCTTTTATCATAACGGTAACTCCAGGCAATGGATTACCCTTTTTATCTGTCACTTTACCTCGTATAATAGTTTCTTTCTGCTCCTGTGCTGTACTTTTATTTTTTTTGGTTTTTATTATAATCTGATTATTATAAATTTCATAATCACAATTAGTACCTTTTAAAACATCACTAAGTACTTTTGTTACATTTTGATCAACAACTTTAAGGTTTAATTTTCTATTTAAATCTAACTGATTACTATTATAGAAAAACTTATATTCTGTTTGTTTAGATATAGCTGCAAATATCTCACTGATACTCTTTTTACTTACTTTTAATGTCACTTTTTTGTTCTGACTAATGGTATTTGCTTTAGAATTTGACATCCCTAAAGAACAGATACACAATAACAGAATTAAGCTAATACTTATTCTTCGTAATATAAATAAATGGAAGAACTTTGTCTTAAATAGATTTTTATTCATAAATTTGTGTTTGCATAATGGTTTACATTTTTTCTATAGATTTTGTAAATCTTTTTTTTAGTCGGAGAATGTTACCGCATTTTCCGATTTCTTTTCCTGTTTTTAACTTCTATTTCATTGGCTATTATAAATTTAAGGGTAATATTTTTATTTCATTTCCTTTGATTTCATATTCTAATCCGATATTACGCTTTAATATTTCCATAACTTCACGTATATCCTCTTTGTCAAAATCTCCTGAAAACAAAACATTTGTAATCGCTATATTATGATTTGTTATTTTAACATTATACCATCTCTCAAGTTTGATTTTCAATTTCGAAAATTTCTCATGCCTAAATTGTAATTTCCCATATCGCCATGAGGAATATATACCAACATCACAGTTACTTATCTTGATATGATTCTTTTTTAACTTATTGAAACTTGCAATTTGATTTGGTCTTATTTTCACCAGTTTGTTTGGCTTATACTTATCAGTAGACTTATACATACCTATACTTCCTTCTTCCAAACTAACATCTATTGTATTCTCATTATTGTATGATGACAAATTGAATTTAGTACCTAAAACCCTAATGTTCAGATCTGATGTTTTTACAATAAAGGCTTTGTTTGGATTTTTGGCAACATCAAAAAATGCTTCTCCTTCAAGAAAAACCACTCTTGTTTCACCATCAAAATAGGTTGGAAAACGTAAAACCGACTCAGAATTTAACCAAACTTTTGTGCCGTCAGATAAAACAATATCCATGCGTTTAGCTCGTGGGACTACCAATTCATGAATAACCGATTTTTTGGAATTGAATGTATCCTTGTTGTAGATAAGCTCAGAGCCTATATTTTTATTAACGACTGTACCATCGCTGGCATTTATTTGCTTTGTTTCATTTGAATGAAGTTTTATACATTCCCCTTTTTCAGTTCGCAAACTAGGTGAAGTAAACTTAGAAATTTCCAAGTCTGAGCACTTCGACAATTGAAAATTGTAAGTATTACTATGGTAAGAATTAATAATGAATACTCCCAAAACTGCGATGGCAAATACTGCAGCATACTTTATAAACGAAAGTATCCTTATCCTTGATTTTAGCCTAGATTCTTCTCTTACAAAATTTAAAAAATCATGCTTAGCTTCTAATTTATTTTTCTTAGTTCCATGATATTGGTATGGAGCAAACCATATTTTTTCTAATTTATCAAATTGAATTCTATTCTGCTCTATTGACAACCAATTTTCAAGAATTTCAATCTCATTTTTGCTAGCTTCTTTTGAGAAGAATTTAACTACTATTGTTGTAATATCTATATTTTGCATTCTCTGTATTTTCCCCTTTATACTAACATGACGTTAAGAGTGGGATTTACAGTGAAAAGAAATTTTAAAAAAATAAATAAAAATCAAAACACAAGAACTAACAAACTGTACAACTGAATCTTACAATTAAAAAAAATCAAACTTCAATCTTTTTTTTATTTTTATCCAAAAAATACATTAATAAGATAAAACGATTATCTCCTAAGGATTCTCTTAATTTTGAAAGAGCTATTCCCATCTGAGTTTGAACAGTATTTATAGATATATCAAGTTCCTGAGCAATTTCTTTATTTTTCATTCCTGAGAAACGACTCATCTTGAATATCTCTCTACATTTTCGAGGTAGCTGTTCTATAGCGCTATACATGAATTGAATCAATTCGGTATTTACAATTTCAATTTCTTTATCAGGAGTTAAAATCATATCGTTTTCAATAAATTGAAAATATTTATCTTCCACATATTTTGCCTCTACCTTTTTACTCCTAATATGAGAAATTGCAGAATTATAAACGGAATTAAAAAGATATGATTTTAAAGAACTATTGATATCTATTTTCTTTCGTTTGATCCAAATATTACAAAAAGTATTATGTACTATATCTTCGGACAAATCATTATCTGAAATAAGTTTTCTAGCATAATTACATAAATGATCATAATATAAATCAAATATATACTCATAAGCACTATTGTTTCCTTTTTTCAAATGCTTTATAAGTGTGTATTCATCTTTGTATGTATGGTGTACTGACATCAAAATTCTCTAAAAATTCTCCATGAAGATAAGCTAAAAGAAATATATTTTCAAAATGATAAGAGGCAAAAACTTTGATATAGCAAGGAATCACATGCATTTACAATACTAAACAACAACCTATTATCAAGTTTTAAATTATTTTACATATATTCATATTACAACCAAAAAATTCGCCAATTATGATATCAAAAATTCATTGAAATATATAAATAAACTATTGTATTATATTTAGTATAAAGCGAAAACACACAGCTACGAATCATCAATAAAAATGCATATTTTATTAAAATCTGAAGTTTCTGACCAAAATACACTCTAGTAATCAGAAACTTACTATCGTGGATATGTTCGTTTTTATATATTTTAAACCTGTATCTGATTACAAAGCAAAGACTTACAAGAAGATGTCGTTTTTTGTAGATTTCAAAC
>JAOARN010000088.1 GCA_025210485.1 Marinifilaceae bacterium
CAACAAAGCCCAATGCAACGCATTGAGCTAAATAACAATAAAAAAGAAAAGGCTGAAAGCCTGAAATATCAAATTATTTCCAGAAAAAGTATGGACGATGTCATTTTATGGGAATATGATTTTTGAATCTGAAAATAAAATTCATCATCTTAGCTGAAAGACATATATACGACAGCCAAAACATTGTTGTATTTGTTTCCGTAATAAATTAAATATAAGGTTCACAGCTAGCCTATGAAAAAGATCTCATACATTACAAATCATTAAGTCTATAGAAATCCTAATTAGGATTCATTGATTTTATCAAAGCTTCTTTTATAATCTTGGAGTGCTCAAAAATTTGATATCAACTACAAGAAAAAGCATGAAAAATATTTTTCATACAAATTTAATCACTTGAAAAGACAATAACACATCTAAAATCAATAATATAAGGAAAGAGGAGTATTGAAAAATAAAGGGTAATTTCTTTATAAGTTTTGCATAGGCTAGCTGTAAGCCTGAAATGAAAAATTAAAAGGAATATAATTAAATTATATTTTCAGAATCAAAGTATAAGGAAAACAGCCCAATTGATTGGTTTATTGAAAATTGATTTCAGCTCGATTTTATAAAAAATCTTAATGAGTTGTTGTGGTACTCTACCGGTAGTCTATGCAAAAGATAGCTTGTTTTTCCTTTTAAATTATTTCTATATTTGGAGGATATACGAGTATGAAGAATCTCATGATTTCAATAGCACGACTCTTTGAATTATGGTAGATGTTTCGCAAGCTCAACATTACGTTCCCTCTTCCTGATATCGATACTACTATTCGTCATCTTAAAGCGAAGCACGATCGAAAGATTTCTTCTTCGTTCTTTTGATTAGAAAGGGTTTGTAGTCCCTTAGTTTTTAAGAGGTGAAGTGTTTGCTAATAATTTATAGTGCTTTCATGAATAGATTTTTTACCTTAAAATGTTAATTTTTGATTGTTTAAAATAAATAGTTAATCGAAGGCTGCTTTTGATTTTAAGGTAAATAGTCAAATCTCGATTATGACTAAGTAATCATATTAAAATATTTGCTTGTTTTTTCAAGTTTACACATTTTTGTATTCAGATACATAGTTGTAATAACTGTTGTTTGCATATTTTTGCTTCTATCAAGCATGTATTATTTAAACTAATTCTATATTGAATTAGTTTAAGAAAATTAGCAATTTTTATGATTAAAGGAATCTAAAGTTTGCGTTTTATTCATACATTTGCAAAGTCGAGATTACAAAAATTAAAATTATTCCATAATGGACTTATTGCAACAAATAAAGCAAAATGCTAGTCAGCACAATAAGAGAATTGTTCTACCAGAAGGAACAGAAGAAAGAACTCTTAAGGCTGCTGACATTATCATTGAAGAAGGTATCGCACAAATTATTTTGATTGGAGAAATAGCAACAATCAAATCAGAGGCGGAGCGTTTAGGATTAAAAAATATTGATAAAGCAACATTAATTGATCCTAAAAATCATGAAAAAAAGCAAGCATATGCTGAATTATTATTCGAATTAAGAAAATCGAAAGGTATCAGCATGGAAAAAGCAATTGCTTTAACTGAAGATCCTCTTTATTTGGCAACACTTATGATTAAATCAGGTGATGCTGATGGTGAAGTAGCAGGTGCTTTAAACGCAACTGGTGATGTGTTGCGTCCAGCTTTCCAAATCGTAAAAACAATGCCTGGTATTTCAGTAGTTTCTGGAGCATTTATTATGATTATGAACGATAAGCAATTTGGAGATAACGGTATGATGGTATTCGCTGATTGTGCTGTACATCCAAATCCAACTGCTGAGGAATTAGCAGAAATTGCTGTTGCTACAGCAAAAACAACTAAAGCTATTGCTCAAATGGATCCAAGAGTAGCAATGTTAAGTTTCTCAACTAAGGGATCTGCTAAGCACGAAATGGTTGACAAGGTGGTGAAAGCTACAGAACTTGCTAAAGAAATGGCTCCTGAATTCCAAATTGATGGTGAAATGCAAGCAGATGCCGCTATTGTTGAGGCAGTAGGTGCTAGCAAAGCTCCTGGAAGCCCAGTAGCTGGTAAAGCTAATGTTTTGGTATTCCCAACTCTTGAGGTAGGTAATATTTCATATAAGTTAGTACAAAGAATTGCTGGTGCTCAGGCTATTGGTCCTGTACTTCAAGGAATGGCTGCTCCAATTAACGATTTGTCTCGCGGATGTTCGGTGAGTGATATTGTTAACTTGGTTGCAATTACGGCTAACCAGGCTGCTGGAATGTAAGATTCCTAATAAAAAAATATACATAGAAATTTTAGATAATATATAAAAATGAAAGTTTTAGTTTTAAACTGTGGTAGTTCTTCATTGAAATATCAACTTTTAGACATGGGAACTGAAGCTACTTTGTTAGCTAAAGGATTAGTAGAACGTATTGGTTTGGATAATGGTATTCTTACTCACAAACCTGAAGGGAAAGATAAATTTGAGCTTACTCAAGCTATTCCTAATCACAGTGTTGGTATCAATCTTGTTTTAGATGCATTAGTAAATCCTGAACATGGTGTGATATCTGATCTTAAAGAAATTGAAGCTGCTGGTCACCGTGTAGCTCATGGTGGTGAATTCTTCAATGACAGTGCTTTAATTGATGAGAAAGCAAAAGAAAATATTGCTGCTTGTTGCGAATTAGCTCCTTTGCATAATCCTGCAAACCTAGAAGGTATTCTTTCTATGGAAAAATTATTACCAGGATTACCTCAAGTTGCTGTATTTGACACTTCATTCCACCAAACTATTCCTGCAAAAGCATATATGTATGGATTACCTTACGAGTGTTATGAAAAATATAGAGT
This sequence comes from Marinifilaceae bacterium, assembly GCA_025210485.1. Classification (GTDB taxonomy): domain Bacteria; phylum Bacteroidota; class Bacteroidia; order Bacteroidales; family Marinifilaceae; genus JAOARN01. Next base: position 2,861 of record JAOARN010000088.1, read on the forward strand.
TCGCAAGTATGGTTTCCACGGAACAAGTCACAAATTTGTTGCAAACAAAGCTTGTGATATTCTAGGATGGAACATCGAAGATAAAAAAATAGTTACTTGTCACTTAGGTAATGGTGCTTCTATTTGTGCTGTTGATGGTGGTAAATCAGTTGAAACTTCAATGGGTTTTACTCCTAATGAAGGTTTGTTGATGGGTACTAGAACTGGTAATGTTGACTTGGGAGCTTTATTATATATTGCTGAAAAAAGAGACTTATCTATCGAGGATACTAATAAATTAATTAATAAAGAATCTGGTTTAGCTGGTGTTTCTGGTATTTCATCTGATATGAGAGATTTAGAGAACGAAGCTGAAAAAGGAAATGAAAGAGCTCAACTTGCTCTTGATATGTTTGCTTACAGAGTTAAAAGATTTATTGGTTCTTATGCTGCTTCAATGGGTGGTGTTGATTTGGTTATTTTTACTGGTGGTATTGGTGAAAATGATATCGTTTCTCGTGAAAAAATCATTACAGGTTTTGAATATATGGGAATCGACTTTGATGCTCAGAAAAACGATGGACTTAGAGGTAAGGATGCAATCATAACTAAAGATGATTCAAGAGTGAAAGCTATGGTTATCACTACAGATGAAGAATTAGTAATTGCTTCAGATACTCAAAGATTAGTTGATGCAAAATAGGAATTTTTATTCCAGTTTAAATAAAATCAACAATGCCTAAGAATTTATATTCTTAGGCATTTTTTTTGGTGTAAATTTTTTTGTTTATCATATTATTGTTAGTTTGTCGGCGTTGATAGTGTTTAAAGATGTGTTTATTAGTCTATTGGGTGTCATTGCTTGTTTTTTAAATTTAATATAAAATAATAATGGGTAATTCAGCTAGTCAAGTACGAAAGCTTGATAAAAATAAAGGGATAGAACAGGAAGCTCCAGTGAAAAAGTCGAATGAGCGATTATATAATTTTGTAAGAGAATTATTTGAAAATTCTGACAATTCTAAAGAAATCTCAAATAGTTTAATTGATATTTTTCAGGAAGTTGCAAGATATGGTAAAAATCAAATAAAAATTGAGCAATCTAAACTGGTGAATCAGTTCAATCTGCTGAAACCATTTTTTGATAAATTTACATTTGAGTGTAGTAAAGATTATCCTGTAGATGAAAACTATGAAGAAATAAATACATTACATGAATTATATGAAAAAAAGCAACTTATTATTGAAGGAGAAAATTTGTTTTCTAAGATTCTAGATAATTTTCACATTCCCAAATTGTGGGCATTGTTTATAGATGGAGATGATTGGAATAGAGGATGTTATGTTTATAATAATACAAATCAAAGAACTGAGGAGTATTATATTGAATCATGTATCCTATTGTTTTTGTATTGTTTGTGGTATTTTGATGATAAGGATATCGAGAATTTAAGTTTTGAAGACTATTTAAGAATGAGGAAACTTCTAACTTATTTTGAATCTTCTTCATATGAGGGTAATTGTAATTTATATTCTGACCTGAAGTATGAAAGAAAAATTAATCATTCAATTTCATTAGAAAAAGATGATATCGAAAAAGAGAGAGATCGGGTATTAAATATTTTTTATGAAGATATTAGTAGTTCTTTTAATCCAAATAATGATTTTAAAGATTTGAAGTTTAATAAAGTTGATAAACATGATAAAGGCGAAGACAAAAATAAAAGCGATAATATTAATATAGGAAACAAAGAGAACTTAATATATATTAAAGAGGAAAAAATTATCAAAAGACAGAATGAACTATTATCTGTAAAGTATATTAAGGATGAAGATATCGAATCATTTTTAGGGAATTTGCCAATTGCCGTTTTATCAGATAATAATGTTAATCTTATAGGATTTTCAGAACCTGATACAGCCAAAATAATTTTTGATTTAATTATACGCCTATATAAATTTAGAATTAAATCTAATGTCGATTTTAAAACCGCCTTTGATGAGTTGATAAGAAATTTGGAAAGACTACACTTGTTTTTTGATGCAAATACCCGTTTGCATTGGATAATTGAATCAGTTTTTCTAATAAAAAAAGGATATCTGCCTCGTATATATCAAAATACTGGGGATAGATATACTTATAAAAAACGTTTTGAAGTAAGATACATTAAAAATGCCTTAGAAAATACAATAAATTACATTATGAAAATTAATAAAATGGCTTTAAGTAAGGATGAAAATATTAAAAAAATGAATACGAAGCAGTCATTTTAAGATTTTGTCAGTATGTTAAATTATAGTTTGTTGTAAGCATTGTAAATATCAGATTTATGGGTAGTTGTATATGTAAGGGGGAAAAGCCTAATCTTAGTAGGAATATTAACGAGATTCATACCGAGGAAAAAAAACTTAAAATTGAAAAATCCGATTATAATAAGATATTTGATAATGGCAGGAATGAATTATTTAGCTTTGTTGATGCTGTTATTAAGTTTGAGAGAGATAGGCGTAAAAAAACAGAAGGAGAAGATAAAGAAAATAAAAATCTCTTAAAGGGAAAAGATTTTATCGCTAATGAAAAACTTATAGGAGAAGAAGAGAAAGAAGAGGATAATGATAAAGAACCAAAAAAGCGAAATAATAATAAGCATAAAAAGAATAAAGAGAATAAAAACGGTAATCTGGATTCAAAATTGATTTTAGATACTTTTTGTGATATTTTCTGTGAAATGAATCAATCTCTTGGTGAAGAACAGGATTTTAATTCAGAGAAAGAAAAACGAGAGCTGCAGTTAAATAAATTAGATCCATTTTTTGCTTTATTTCGAGGTGGTGGTATAGAAAGTGATATTAATTATTGGGATGTAGATGCGATTCAAGAAAGTTTTCATTGCAAGGGTTTCGAATTTATATTTGAGTATGTTGAATTATCTTCACTTTGGAAATTGTTTATAGATGGAAAAGATCATTATCGTTCTTGGTATGCTTATGAGAATGATGGAGGTGAAAATAAATCTAGAAATGAGAATAATTATTTAGCTTCTTGTTTCTTAGCATTCTTTTGGTTATGTGACCATTTTGCTAAAAATCCGAATCAAGAATTTGATTTTTCGATGTACAGAACATTAAGATATTTATCAACTTATTTTAAAATTTGTGATAATATATCTGTTTTGAATTCGAATGTTCAAAAAATAGAAAATCAACAGTTTGATGATAAAAACTTTAATTCAGAAACTTATCAAAACCAATTAAGAGTCATAGACGATATTAGGTATGGGTTTGGATGCCAGAAAGATGAAAATTTGCCAAAAATTCGTTTCTTGAATATTTACCTTGAGGATATTTTTGATATTGTTCGCGAGAAGGATATTATTCCAAAAGAAATTATTAATCCAAATTCTTTGTTGTTTAATGCTTGTTTTTTAAAAAAGAATCTTAAAGACTTACTGGTGCAGCCAGAAGAGTTGCAAAAGGCTATTCAAGAGGAGTTGTTGTGTTTGATTGATATCTCTGAAAAGAATAATTATAGTAATAAAGACTCAGTTAGAGAAACTTTAGTTAAATATAGTGAAGAATTGGCCAATATAAAATTAGATAATCAAAATATTTATGATTTTGGAGGAAGGTTAAGAGATTTTTATTTTTCGGAAAGATTTGTGGATTTTTTGATAGATTTACTTTGTGATCGTATAAGATTATTTATAAATAAATATAGTCTGTCTAGTGATGAGTCTTTAGAAGATTATTTAATTGGTGTAGAAAGTCAAGGGTTTTTATATTTACCTTATCTTAACGAGGAAAAATTGAAAGACAAATACGATAATCTTAAAAACAAATTTCAAAATAAATTTCCTATAGAAAGCTTTGAGAAATTTAAAGAATGGATTTTAAGACTTGATATAGCACATTTGTTTAATGATGCAAATACACGAACCAACTTAATTTTGGAGCTTGCTTATATGTTTTTTATAGGACTAATACCCCCTGACTATAATGACCCAAATGAAAGATACCAAGGAATGAATAAGATAGATGAAATGCAAAATCAAGGGAAACAAAGATTTTGTAAATATATGATTAAGGAGAGGATAAGAAATATATTAAAAACACATGGTTTTATTGGCTAGGTTTGGAAAATATGTGATAATTAAATTTTGCATTTAGCTTATAAAATTAACATATTTGTAATAATATGTTTCAAAGAATTTAATATCTTCTTCAATATATGAGCTTTTTTAGATATCTTATAATTTTAGTTTTAAGTTTTTCCTCTTATTACTCACTTGCACAATATCCGTTTAATTTCACAAAACATAGAGATATTCCAAGCTATTTTAATGATTCGAATATTCAAAGATTGTTTTTTCAATCAAAACTAGACTCCTGTATATTCGAATTGCAAAATTATAAAGCAGATGAAAAAAAAGATCAATTATTTTATTATAATTTATTAGCAGATGTCTATTTCCTAAATTCGGATTATGATAAGGCATTACAGATTGTTCGCGGGTCAAGGGAAGAGATGAGCAGTTTTTTTGCACATGGAAATAAAGAGTGTCTGTACTCATTATTCCTTGAGGCAATAATATACGAACAAAAGGCTGAGGCTCGAAAAACAATTAAAATTTTAGATAGTATAAATTCATTAGAATATAATAATGATAAGGCATTCAAAGCTTTGATATATAGGAAAAAAGCAGATGTGTATTTAAAGTTTATGAATAGGGAGAAAAGGAAAGAAACTATTAATGATGCGTTAAAATATTTTGATAAGGAAAAAACAAATTACGAAAAAGCAGTATACTATTTATTACAAGCTGATAGGTCAGGCTATAGTCAATCTGAAATAAAATCGGAAAATTATATTGAAGCACTTAAGTATTTAGAGCTTGCAGGGGCAAAGCAAGACAAGATTTATTATGATTGTTTATTACAGTTGGTTATACAAAATATTAGCTATGATAAGAATACCAAAAAGGCGAAACACTATGTTTCCGTTCTAAATAAGTATATCGCTGATTATAAAATTCAGGATCAATATCTGTATTCATTTTATATAGTCTCAGGTGAGGTTTATCGTATTACCAAGAATTTTAATCTTGCTGAATATTCATTTAAAAGGTCTGTTGAAATTTCCAATAAGTATTATAAGTCAAATGCTGAAAAACTTTGTCTACCTCTAGCATACTTGGGGAGATTGTACCGATATCAAAAATTATTTAATAAAGCAGAGCCCGTTTATCTTAAGTCATTAGAGATTGGAGAAAGATTATACAATGGACAAAAATTCCCAGGTGAATTCAAGTTTTTCGGTGAAATTGCTAAGTTGTATTCAGCCTGGAATAAGCCATTTAAATGTATAGAATATGCAAATAAGCGAATGAGTTATTGTTCTGATAAGCAATACGATCAGCATGATTTGATAGCCTATAATCCCAAAATAAGATATGTGAGTTTTTTTAATTCCATAATGCATAAAATTGAATCATACAGATATTTATATCTCAAGACCAAAAATGTCGAATACTTAGATTATGGAATAAAAAACTGTTTGCAAGCAGATAGTATAGTTACCGAAATAAATTCAAAGTCTATATCTGAGAAAGCAGGTTTGAAAAACTCTAAGAGAAGAAAACTATTGGCGAGTTATAGTTTTTGGTTTTATATGAAGAAATTTGAACGAACTCAAGATAAAGATAATTTATATTATTGTTTTTCCCAGCTAGACAATAGCTTAGCTAACTATCTTAAATTCTCGATTGGAAAAAACAGGAAAAAAGAAATTCAGAAATACGAGAAAAAACTCAGAAAGCTTGAAATCAGTTTTGAGGAATCGGGGAAATCAAATTTGAATGATTCAATTTTACGAGTAAAGAATAAACTTCTTGATTTAAAATTAAATACAAATAACAAGTTAGGGGTAAACAATTATCTCGTTCCAAAAGATTCTATAAATCTTATTACGGCTAAAAGTACGGGCATAATTCTTATTCAGAGTTTATATTTTAGTGATGAGCTTAAACTTAATGTAAAAATGGAAAATGCCCCCAAACGATATTTTGCATTTTTTGTTGATAGAAATGGAATCGATTTCAGGAAGATTAATCATAATCCTAATATTTTTGCAAAAAAATGTATACGAGCGATAAAATCATTTGATACAGAGGCTATAGATTATAATGTAGATAAATTATCTAAATTAATTATTCACCCATTTTCCAACCGTATAAATTCTAACAAAAATCTGTTATTTATATGTTCAAACAGCTTGTCAAGTTTTCCTTTCGATATATTAAAATTATCGCCAGGTTCTGATATTAAACTTGGAGGGCGTAATATAATATATAACTATTGTTTATCCACTAGTTTTAATACTAAAAGAAATGCGACAAATAAAGGCTTGTTGGCTATTGCTCCTTTGTTTAATGCCAAGTCTGATACAGATGTATTTAGAGATTCTGATATTTCTTTGTCTGAAATTACCGATCGAGCTCAACTGAATCGCAAGGGTGAGGGGTTAAGAGCATTACCATTGGCCCAAAAAGAGGTTGAATCGGTTAGTTCAATGTATAATCAGTATCTTAATTCTAAGGTTAAGATATTAAATACGGATGCGACTAAAATTAATATTTATGATAATATTGCAAATTTTGATATTATCCATTTTGCAACTCATGGCTATGCCGATAAGCGAAATTATAAAAGGTCGGGTTTGTTTCTTTCTCTTAATCAGAAGAATCCATTTTTGAGTTTGAATGAAATTTACAATCTTGATTTAAATTCCAGCTTAGTTGTGTTAAGTGCATGCAAAACTAATATTGGTATCAATAGTGATGGGGAAGGAAATATGGCATTGCCCCGAGCATTTATGTATGCTGGGGCAAAGAATATTGTGGCGAGTCTTTGGAGAGTTAATGATAGAAAATCGAAATATATAATGGAAAGGTTTTATTATCATATTATTCAGACTAAAAGTAATTATGCAAAAGCTCTTAGATTAGCCAAGCTGGATGCTATCAAGAAAGGATTTGAGATAAAAGACTGGGCTGCATTTGTAATTTTGGGAACCGTATAAAGGCTTTTGTTTTACAGTATGCAGCAGTTTGAATTTGACTTGTTTAACAAGAGCTATGTTTTTTTCTTAGCGTATTCTTATGTCTTTAAGATATTGATTCATCCAAATATTGACCTATTAAATTTGGATCATCCGCTGTAGCATCAATTATCAAACCATTGGGATCTATTAGAATATATCGTGGTAAATATTTAATATTATAATTAGTTTTGAATGAATTGTTCTTTTCCCCCGCATTAAGGTTTATGCCATTAAGTTTGTATTCTTTAAGTTTTGTTTTCCATTTGTTTTTGTCACTATCCATTGATATGGTAATAAAAACTATGTTTTTGTTCGAGTAATCCTTTCTAAGTTTATTAAATGAATCTAGATTTGCAATGCAAGGTCCACAATGATAACTCCAGCAGTCGATATAAATATATTTGCCCCTGAAATCAGATAGTCTAATAGTTTTATTGGTATCATCTGTTAGTTGAAAGTCGGAGGCCTTTTGACCTTTATTTAAAGATTTCCATGAATTGTATTTCGTCTTTAATATTTTACTCTTCTTTTTATCTTTTATGTTTTGAATAAATTCGTTAAATATGGTTTCAATCTCATCTGTACCATTTTTGTTTATATATTTGTGGAAATTAACATAGAGTATATCTTCTAAAAAATCTTTGTCAGTGATATTTGTTTTAGCAAATTGATATTTTGATTTGAAATTTTTACAATTATAATTCAGTAGTGAGTTTATTGCTAATTTGTATTCAATAAATGAGTATAATCTCTTGTCATTTAACTTAACATTATTAATGAATTCATAATAATTATCTGGTATTTTTGACTCTGCTTTTGTGAGAGTTTTATGGAAATCAGGATATGAAAACAGTTGGTTTATAAGCTGGTAATTTATTCTTTCTTTTTCGATAAGTACAAAATTATTAGATAGTTTATGATTTTTTCTGTTGTAATTGTTAATATGATCTGTTCTAATTTCTTTCGTTTTGTGTATTGATTCTCTAAAATCCTCCAGTTTAGATGAATATAATTTGATATCAATTCTTTTACTCTTATGTATACCTAATCCTTGTAGTAATTTTTCTTTATGATAAATATACTTGCTTTCTTCGTAGCCTTTACCAGAATATATAATACTGTCTTTTAATATTTCAATATGTATGCTATCCTGTGGTTTAATATACAACTGTGTTTGCTTTCCAAGCTTTAGACTTGCGTATTTCTCTTTATTTATTTGAATCTTGAACGAGAAGCAATTATTTTTAATCGTATCGATAAAAACAGAGTCTGGTGTTATTAGTTTTGCAATATTTTGATTTGTATCATAAGTATTGCCAGTTAAAATTAAATTATTGTCTTTTTCAGATGAACATCCTATAAAAGAAAGGCCTAGTAATATAAATAAGATATGTTTCATTATTAATAGTTTGGAAATTGATTGATGAAAATTTATGATAATAAAGCTAGTGTTTTTATCTGTATAACTATATTTTTTTTAATAAAAAATATAGGATTATTTTTATTAAAATTGCCTTATAAGCTAAATCTATTTTCTGTACAAATAGTAGAAATGCATCTAAATTGAGTAATATATTAGATTTTGGAATAGATGAAAGATATAATGTACCAAAGGATCGTTTTGTATATAAAAAAAATAAACTATAGTATTTAAAGATGCAAGCCAGAAAAACGTATTCTATAATTATGAAAATCAAGAAGCTATTATTCTACTTATTTTTATATGCGTAGAGAATGATTTGTCTGCCAATAAAAAATGTATCTTTGTCTATTCAATTTAGAAATAACGAAACAATATGATAAACAAACAAAACTTTAAAGCCCTTCTTCTGCATTTAAATTTTGAAGAAAAAGACAATATATACACCAAAAACTTTGAAGGAACAGGAAACTATTTGAAAGCTGACTTTAATAAGGAGCAATTGGAATATCCAGAAATGGCAGGCTTAATTATAAATGAAAGACAAACCTGTAATTTCTCTTCAGAGGAAAATGTGGTAGTGTTTGAGTGCGTTTATCAATTACTAAACAAAGGCTACAAACCCAAACATATTGAATTAGAACCCAAATGGAAGCTAGGACATGGAGCCAGCGGAGGGCGTGCCGATATTTTGGTAAAAAATCAAAAAGATAAGCCTTTATTAATTATAGAGTGCAAAACCTACGATAAAGAATTTAAAAAAGCTTGGAAAGATACCCAAGACGATGGAGGACAATTATTCTCTTACGCTCAGCAAATAGCCGAAACCGAGTTTCTTTGCCTATACGCAAGCGAGTATAGCCCCAAAGAGCAAACATTATATACGCAACAAAGAATAATTTCGCACAAGGATAATGAGAAAATACTGGAGCAAGACGAAAAATTAAAATCTTTTAAGCAAGCCAGTAATGTACAACGAAGATATGAGGTATGGCAAGAAACCTATAAGGGCGAATACACCGAAACTGGTATATTTGAAGAGAATATACAGCCTTACCAAATAGGAAAATCCAACTATACGCTAGCCATAGATACCCAACCTGTAAGCAATAAAGATAAGGACGGCAAATACCATAGATTCCGCACCATATTGCGCCAACATAGTATTGCCCGCAAAGAAACGGCTTTTGAGGTATTGGTAAATTTGTTTTTGGCTAAGATAGTGGACGAGGAAGAAAACCCTAATAATCTAAAGTTTTTTTGGAAAGGAGTAGCCTACGATAATTATTATGATTTTATAGACCGCTTGCAAGATTTGTATCAAATAGGAATGCGCAAATTCTTGAAAGACGAGGTAATGTATATTAGCAATCAGCAAATAGACAATGCCTTTTGGACAGTAAAGAACGACCGCAATGCCACCAAAAAACAGATACAAAAGTATTTTAGAAATCTGAAATTCTTTTCTAATAATGCCTTTACTCTCATAAATGTACACAATGAGCATTTGTTTAATAAAAATACCAAGGTATTGGTAGAGCTAGTACAAATGTGGCAAGGTTTACGATTAAAAACCAAAGAACAAAATCAGTTTCTAGGCGATATGTTTGAGTATTTTCTTGATAACTCGATAAAACAATCGGAAGGGCAGTTTTTTACTCCTATACCTATTACCAAGTTTATAGTGGCTTCTTTGCCTTTAGAAGAAAAAATAAAAAATAGCAAAGAACCTCTAAAGGCTATTGATTATGCTTGCGGATCGGGTCATTTTTTAAATGAATATGCCCATCAGATAAAGCCTTATGTTAAAAAGCACAAGAAAATAGAGCTAGAAAAATATTATGAAAATATAGTAGGGATAGAAAAAGAAGACCGATTGGCTAAAATTGCCAAAGTATCGGCTTATATGTATGGGCAAGACCAAATACATATTATCGAAGAGGATGCTTTGGTAGATAAAAAAGAGGTGGCTCGTGAAAGCTTTGATGTATTGGTGGCTAATCCGCCTTTTGCTGTAGAGGGCTTTTTATTAAACCTTGACGATAAGCAAAAGCATGAGTACAAGCTAATGGATACTACCGAGCTTAACTCCAATACCAACAATATACAATGTTTTTTTATAGAGCGTGCCAAGCACCTGATGGCGCCTAATGCAGTAATGGGTATTGTGGTGCCTAGTTCTATTTTGTCTAACTCGGATGCTACGCATATAGCTACTCGTGAAATTATATTGCAGTATTTTGATATAGTTTCTTTGGTAGAATTGGGAAGTGGTACTTTTGGTAAAACAGGAACCAATACGGTTGTGTTGTTTTTAAAACGCAAAAGCAATAAGCCCGAACAAGCCGAACATTACAAAAACAGGGTCAATGACTTTTTTGAGGGATTGAGCAGAGATGCTAGAAATCAGGAAGAGTACAAGGATCTGCATTTAATTCAGAAATATTGTCAGCACAATGATTTGCCTTATGAGGAGTATAAAAAGCTATTTGCCATTATACCCGAAAACATAACTAGGCTTGAGGCGCTGATGCAAACAGAGATGTTCGCTACTTATAAAAAAGAATTTGAAGCAAGCACGGCAATAAAGAATCTTAAGAAAAAGAAAACATTTAAAGATAAATCGGCATACGAACAGGAGTTGATAGTGGCTCAAAAGCTGATAGATTATATTGTACCTATAGAAAAGGATAAGCTCTATTATTATATACTGGCTCAGCAGAATCCTCAAAAAGTTTTAATTATAAAAAGCCCTAGCAATAATAAGGAGCAAAAGCAATTTTTGGGATACGAATGGAGCGGAGCCAAAGGAAGCGAGGGTATTAAATACAATGGAGGAGATACGGTAAACGATATTCGTACGCCATTGTTTAATCCTAAAAACCCGAGTGATACAACTAAGATCAATAGCCTGATTCGCCAAAACTTTTTGGGCAAGCCTATAACTGACCTAAAGGAGTTTGAGGAGTATCAAGATTTAATAAGCTATGCCCATGTAGAAGATTTGCTTGACTTTAGCCGAAAAGATTTTAACAAGGCTTTTTCGCTAAGCCCAAAGAAAAATATTACTATTGATACCAAATGGGAGTTGGTGAAGTTGGAAGAAGTAACAAGCAAAATGTTTGCTGGAGGTGATGCACCTAAACCTAATAAATACTCAAAAACCTTAACTGAAAAGTATACTGTTCCTATATTTGGCAATGCAATAGAAAAAGACGGACTATATGGTTATACAGATAAATCAAAAGTAGATAGTGAATGTGTTACTATTTCAGCTAGAGGAACACTTGGATTTACAGCAATAAGAAAAAAGCCTTTTGTTCCTATTGTTAGGTTGTTAGTATTAATCCCAAACAATAAAGTTTTAGTAGAATATTTAAAATATGCATTAGATTTATTGAATTTTACAGACACAGGTTCAGTTATTCCTCAATTAACAGTTCCTAAAATTAAGGGCTTAAAAATCCCTCTACCCCCTAAAAAGGTACAAGAGCAAATAGTAAAGGGTTGTGAGGCTATAGATACAAAAGCCGAACAAGCTCAGCAAAGCATTTCCAAAGCAAAAGAAGCTATTGAGAGTGAGGTGAGTGAAATTAGCGGTAAATTAGAAAAACTAGAGGATATAACTACAAAGATTGGAAGCGGTGCAACTCCCAAGGGAGGTGAAGCTTCTTACAAAGAAAGTGGTATTAGTCTGATAAGAAGCCAAAATGTTTATGACGATGGTATTTTAGATAAAGGATTAGCATTTATAGATGAAGAACAAGCAAGTAAGCTTAATAATGTTATTGTAGAAAAAAATGATGTATTATTCAACATTACAGGAGCTTCAATAGCTAGGTGTTGTTTAGTTGAAGAAAAATATCTACCTGCACGTGTTAATCAGCATGTTTCAATTATTAGACCTAACGAAAAGATTGTAAGTAAATATCTACAACTAATTTTAGTAAGTGAGAATGTAAAAAAACAATTATTAGTAATCGGTTCTGATAGTGCAACAAGAGAAGCTATAACAAAAACACAACTAGAGGAGTTTAAAATCCCCGTACCACCATTAGCATATCAAAAGAAATTGGTAGCCAAAATAGAAAAGTTAGAAAAGGAGATAACTAAGGCACAAGAGATAATAAACAGCGTAGCTAGTGAAAAGCAAGCGGTGTTGGATCAATATTTGAAATAGAGAATATTTATATGTGTTAAATAATAGATTTATGACAGAGAAAGAAAAAAAGGAATACGAAGAACTAAAACGGAAGTGTCTTCATTTCGAACAAGAGTTTAGAAGATTGCAGTATAACCCAGTGTATTTTTTAGAGAAATACTACAATAAACTTGAAGATCCTATAGAAACTAATGACAAAGACAAGCAGGCTATTTTCGATAAGTTTAATAAAGGAGTAGCGCCTTATTTTGATGATTTTAATGAGGCAATGAAATTTACCGACAAAAAGAAGAGCTTAGAAGAAAAGGGGCACAAAGATTGGGAGGTACATGATATTTTATTTTCTGGCGAATAAGATTTGTTGTAAGCTTATTTTATGATGAGGCAAATATATTCCAAAAAAAGCCTAAGATTTATTCTTAGGCTTTTTTTGGATTTTTATGTTTATCAAATATCTTATTTCAAGTAATCATCAAAGTAATTGCTTACTTTTTGTTTTAAATGAATTCGATCTTTTCCTCTTACATTATGTTCTGCTCTTGGATAAGGGAAATAATCCACTTGAACATTGTTTTTAATACATTCTCTAATAAAGCTCAAACTATGTTGCCACAATACTGTGTTATCAATAGCTCCTTGGCAGATTAGTAATTTACCTTTCAGGTCTTTAGCTTTGTTTATTAAGGATGTTTTAGCATATCCTTCAGCGTTTTCTTGAGGAGTATCCATATATCTTTCGCCATACATTATTTCGTACCATTTCCAGTCAATTACAGGCCCTCCTGCTACTGCAACTTTAAATGTTTCAGGATAGTTTGTAATCAATGAAATAGTCATAAAACCACCATAACTCCATCCGTGAACGCCGATTCTATTATGATCAACATAAGGAAGTGATTTTAAAAATTCAACACCTTTCATTTGATCTTGCATTTCTGCTTGACCACAATTCCTATGAATCACAGTTTCAAATTCCTTACCTCGATTAGCCGATCCTCTGTTGTCAAGAGTGAATACAACATATCCTCGCTGAGCCATATATTCTTCCCAAAGTCTAGCTCCACCAAGATATCTGTTTGTTACCAACTGTGCATGAGGACCTCCATATACATATACAACTACAGGATATTTCTTGTTTGGGTCCAGATTGGCAGGAGTTACTAATCGGTAGTATAAATCAGTTTTTTTGTCTGCTGATTTGATTTTACCCAATTTGATTTCACCTAGATTATAATCTTTTAATTTATTTTTAGCAGTTAATAGATTTTTTACTTTTAAACCCTTGTAATTTGCTATCAAAATCTCTCTTGGTACATTTAGGCTTGAGTAGTTATCAATAATATATTTTCCTGTTGAAGAAACTTTTACATTGTGATATCCTTCTTTTGCAGTTAGGCAATTAGCTTTCGCAGTCTTTAGATTAAGTCTGTATGCATGTCTCTCCATTGGACTCTTTTCTGTTGATATATAGAAAAGATATCTCTTCGAGTTATCAAAACCTAATACTTCGGTCACATCCCAAGCGCCTTTTGTCAGTTGTTTTTTGAATTCGCCTTCACCATTGTATAAGTATAAATGATTGTGTCCATGGCGATTGTTGGTTTGATAGATAAAGCTATTATCTTTGTCTCCTAGAAAAATTAATTTGTGTTGAGGCTCAACCCAAGTATTGCTTTTTTCCTCAAGTATTGTTTTCACAAATTCGCCATTGTTAGCATCATATTTGTTTAATTTCATATGGCTCGAAGCTCTATTCAGAACCTGAATATAAATATATTTATTATTCGCATCCCATGAAATATTAGTTAAATAGCGATCATCATCAAAATCAGTAACATTTACATTTACAGTCTTAGTAGTTTCTGTATTGTATATTTTAAGTTCAACTTTTTCGCTATTCATTCCAGCCATTGGATATTTGATTTCTTCAAGACTACCAGTTCTGCTCGTTATGTCAAGTAGAGGAAATGTACTGACTTTTGATTCATCTTTTCTGTAGTATGCAAGAAGTTTTCCGTTGTCTGACCAGAAAATTCCACCATTGATTCCATATTCATTACGGCTAACTGATTGACCATTAACAAGGTTTTTATCTTTATCATTCGAAACCTGAATTTCATCACCTTTAGCATTTGTGATAAACAGATTGTTATCAACCGTATATGCCATAGCTTTTGTTGATTTTGCAAAATGATTATTTGCTCCATTAGGATTCAAATTCATGCTAAATTCGATAGAATGATTTAAGATATTATAATAGAATAACTTATTCATTATTTCAAACTTCAAAGTATTAGCATCAATCCACTGATGTGAAGGAATAGAGTTTATTTTGTTTAGTTTTAGCTCTTTCAAAGCTTTATTTAATTGGTCGACGCTAAGTATTTTAGTCTCTTTGAACTTTTTGTCAATATCAACTTTGTATAATGCTTGATTCTTATAATAAGTGTAAGAATTTGATTTAGGTATCCAGTTTTGGTGATAAATTGACTTTGGATAGAATTGTCTCCATTGACCTAGAATAGCATCCTCCATGCTTAGTAATTTTGTTTGTGCTTTAAGATTAGTCCCACTAAAAAAAACACAAATAATTAAAAGTAATTTAATTAAATTTTTCATTTAAAAAGTGTTTATGTTTTATCCTAATTTAAGTTTTGAAGTTGAGTTGACTTAAAATATGGATGTAATAGTTTTTTCAAAAGTATAATATTTACTGAAAGAATACTAGAATTATTAAGTTTTACTATTATAAAATATAAATTTTCAGAAATAGGAGTCCTTTTATGACTGTATTTCAGTGTAGCTTAGGGTAGCCGGTACAAAAGATAGCTTGTCTTTTGTTTTAAATTATTTCTATATTCGGAAAATATACGAGCATGAATAATCTCTTAATTTCTATAACACGACTCATTGAATTATAGTAGGTGTTTCGTAAGCTACCAATGACGTTCGCTCTTCCTGTTGTCGCTACTATTGTCCGTCATCTTGAGAGATAAAAATTTTTAATCTTACAATGTGATATGACCTTACATATTGCTAACTTACAGGTAATCTACACTGAGTAATCGACTTTTTCAGATTCAGAAATAAAAACTAAAAACAATGAATAGATTATTTTTTTGTTTTTTATATTATAGTCTTGCTCGAATGCATTGTTTTTTTGTTTTTTATATTATAGTCTTGCTCGAATAGATTGTTTTTTTCTTTTTTGTATTATAGTCTTGCTCGAATAGATTGTTTTTTTGTTTTTTATATTATAGTCTTGCTCGAATAGATTGTTTTTTTGTTTTTTGTATTATAGTCTTGCTCGAATAGATTGTTTTTTTGTTTTTTATATTATAGTCTTGCTCGAATAGATTGTTTTTTTGTTTTTTATATTATAGTCTTGCTCGAATAGATTGTTTTTTCTTTTTTGTATTATAGTCTTGCTCGAATAGATTGTTTTTTTCTTTTTTGTATTATAGTCTTGCTCAAATGGATTCTTTATAGAATCTACTCTTTTATTAGTTATGTTTAAATAATAAAAGATCCTAAACAGAGTAATTTGCTTTGTAGATTTTGAAACAGGAACTCAAAAAAAAGAATAGATTAGTTGCTGAGTTGAATTTAAAATTAATTGAAGCTTAGTGTGTTACTAAATCATATCGTTGTTATTTGCGAATGACAGCATGAAGAATCTCATAATTTTAATAGCACGACTTTCTGAATTATAGAAGATGTTTCGCAAGCTCAAAATGACCTTTCCTCTTCCTGCTTTCGTTACTACTATCCGTTATCATGAAGCGAGGCACGAGCCAGTGCGTTGAGCTTGCCGAAGTGGGAAGATTTCATACATTACAAATCATCAAATTTGTAAAAATTCCAATTAGGATTCATGGAATTTATCAAAGCTTCTTTGTATTTCTTTCTGTTATCTATTTATAGGTATATGAAATCTAGGACAATAAAAATAGACTGAAGATAATTTTATACATAATAGGCAAAGCTCAACTAATTATAACAATTAACAATAAAATTTATGTTTTCTAAAATAGTTAATATTTTAGTCATTATTATAATAATCGTGATATTATTATTAATATTGTGATAAGATAAGCAATATGTATTTACTAAACTTATATTATGTCGTTATGAATTCGTACATAATAAAGTTTTTTAGAATATTAATTAAGGCTGATATTTCATAAGTTGAAATTATCATAAAATAGTCAAAAGCTTATTGGAAAAAATGGGAAATAAGAATATTTTAGAAATACAAGGAGATGAAAAAATATAATATTGCTGTTATTTTGGCTGGTGGAAAAGGGGCAAGATTTGGATCTAAGTTACCGAAACAATTTACTAAAATAGCAGGTAAATCAATTATAGAACACACAATTGAGCGTTTTCAGGATTCAGACGAAATCGACGAAATAGCCGTTGTTATGAATCCCGACTTTATTGATACTATTGAGGAAATGGTAAATAAGAATATGTATAATAAAGTAAGGAAAATTTTAAAAGGCGGAACTGAAAGAAGCTCATCCTCAATCTCAGCTATAGATGCCTATTATACCGAATCAAAAGAGAAGGATATAAATTTGATTTTCCATGATGCAGTTCGACCTTTTGTTAGTCAAAGTATAATCAATGATGTTATAATATCATTAGATAAATACAATGCAATAGATGTTGCAATTCCTGCTACTGATACCATTATAGAAATAAACGAAGATAATATTATAACAAATGTTCCTCAAAGATCTAAACTGAGACGAGGGCAAACCCCTCAGGCTTTTAAGTACGATACAATTTATCAGGCTTATGAGTTGGCTAAAAGGGATCCAAACTTTACTGCAACTGATGATTGTGGTGTGGTATTGAAATATCTACCAGAGGAAAAAATATATGTTGTAGAGGGCAGTGAGGAGAATATAAAAGTTACCTATGAGATGGATATGTTTATCGCCGATAAATTATTTCAATTCAAGAACAGAGAGTTCTCAAATGACACTATAAGTAATATCGAATTCGAAAAGATTAAGAATAAGGTAGTAGTTGTATTTGGTGGAAGCTACGGAATTGGAAAAGATATTGTAGATATATTCAAACAACAGGGAATTATTGTTCATTCTTTTAGTAGGAGTGAAAATAATGTAGATGTAAGTAATAGGGCAGATGTTGCATCGGCATTAAAGTCAGTATACGAAAAAGGCGGAAGGATAGATTATGTTATAAATACAGCTGCCATACTTAATAAACAAGGCTTGGCAAATGTATCAAACGAGGATGTTGATATGATTATAAATGTTAATTACAAAGGTATGATTAATGTTGCTAAGGAATCTTTCAGGTATTTAAATGAGACCAAAGGACATTTATTATTATATACCTCAAGCTCGTATACACGTGGGAGATCATCGTATAGTTTGTATTCATCGACCAAAGCAGCTGCAGTTAATTTTACTCAAGCCATAGCCGAAGAGTGGATACCTTTCGGAATTCAGGTAAATTGTATTAATCCAGAACGAACCAAAACACCTATGAGGGTTAAGAATT
The DNA here is from genome assembly GCA_025210485.1 of Marinifilaceae bacterium. Classification (GTDB taxonomy): domain Bacteria; phylum Bacteroidota; class Bacteroidia; order Bacteroidales; family Marinifilaceae; genus JAOARN01. The sequence continues at coordinate 21,059 of JAOARN010000088.1, forward strand.
TTGGTGTTGAACCAGAAAATACTCTGCTCAGTTCAATGGAAGTTGCAAAAACTTCTGTGAAAACCTTAATGTCTGATTTTACGGGACAAGTAGTATACGTTAAAAGAAAATAAATATGAACGATAATTATTTTGTGGTTTTTTATGCTCATTATTTGTATTATTTGCCACAATATTTGCCAGTTGCTCGCGAGTTGAAGAAAAGAAACTTGTCTTATCTTTTTGTAATTGATCAGGGCAAAAAAAGAGATGTTTTTGAGCAAGAAGATTTTATTCGTGATTTTTGTTCAAATAATCATGTCGATTTTTTATTCTATAATGAAGCACAGGAAAAGAAGATTAAATGCGATTATATTGTTTGTGGAGGAGGTTCTCCGGAAAACATAAATTTAGATTACAAAAAATCTGCTCTTTTAGTGCATGGTATAGGAACGAAAGTTGGTTGTTTTGATGAACAGCAAAATAGATATGATTTGCGATTTATAGAAGGTGAATTCAGGGAGCAGAAGTTAAAAGAATTGTATCCTAATGCAAATAATATCGTTGTAAATGCTGGTTTTGCTAAGCTTGATACTGCTTATAATATGACCGATGACGAGAAGTTGTCATTTCTGAATTATTTAAATTTAGATACTAGTAAGAAAACATTATTGTATGCACCGACCTTTTACCCTAGCTCGATAGAGAAAATGGGTAAAAATTTCCCTCATGAATTTTCGGAATATAATATTATAATAAAACCTCATTTTTTCTCCTTTCTAAGAGAAAAATATGCAAAACAAAGAAATTTATTAGAACATTGGTCTAAGGCCGAAAATGTATATGTTGCAGATTTTACTCAATTAGACCTGAGTCCGTTTATGGCAATTGCTGATTTGATGATCTCTGACGAGTCTTCTGCAATGTTTGAGTTTATATCGCTTAATAAACCATTGATTGTTAATCGATTTTTAAAATTGAGATTATCATATCGTTTATGGGGACAGCGAAAATATAATAAAAGGATTGATCAAGAAATAGCCAAATTTAAAGATGTTGGGGTGAATATATATAAGTATAGTCACTTGAAAGAAACCGTTGATGCAGAGATAGCCAATCCTGAAAATATGGAAGCCAAGCGTATCGAATGTACAAGGATGATTGTGGGGCCAACTGATGGTAGAGTTTCAGAAAGAATAGTGAATGCTTTTGTTGAAAATATATAATTCCTGACCAGAAATTGGAGAATATTTTTTGTAAAACGAGCTGTAAATTCGATGGATGATTTACAGCTCGTTTTGTTGTTTATGATAAATGTTATTTTTCTGCCTGATAGCAATATGTAAGATGGAAACTTTGTATTGACATGAATGTCTTTTTGAATCGTATAAACGAGGAACAAAAATTATTGATTATCTCGATATTATTTTAGTTCAAACGCAACCTATATAGTATATTTGCATCTTGTTAAAATAAATTAAAAGCAGAATTCGAATAGTTATTATTTGTAATTTTGCAAAAAACTACAAGAATGAATAGCGGTATAAAAAGACATATAAAATATAAATTATTTGGAACTAATGAAAGTATTGTTGAAGTATTGAATTATAATCTCTATAGTTTGGCGAATTTATCATTAGTATCTTTCTTTGTATGTATATATTTTCCTGGTACTAATAATTTAATGAGAAATATAAGTCTAGTCAGTTTTCTGATTAGTTCATTTAGCCTTCTATTAAAAGCTAAGAAGCCTGTTTTTACTATTAATTCACAGAATATATATTTAATTATTATACCGATATATTATTTGCTCGGATTCATCTATTTTTTTGTAGATACCGACATATCTCGCATGTTTTGGGAACAGGAGAGAAAACTAGCTCTGTTTTTTGTCCCTTTGGTATTAGTCTTTTTTGATAAAAAAGAGGTTTTTAAAAGTTTGCTTAATGCATTGGTATTTGGTGGTTTCGTGTCTTTTGTGATTGTTTTGTATTTGTGTCACAAACAGTATGGATTTAGTTTAAATGAACACTTTTTTACTCGTTTTAATGCTGTCAGAGCATATCATTATGCACATCATGTTTCCTTCAATATATTGTTAAACTTCTCCATTATTGCAATTTTATATAAATTGACTTATCAAATTAAAAATATTTTGATTATACCTAAAATATTTTATATCATTTTGTTTGTTGTTTTTTCATTGATATTGTTAAATGGGGAAGGGCGAATGGGATTATTAAGTTATGTAGGAATTGTAATTTCATTTATTTCGATTTGGATTTTCAGGAAAAAGAAGAAAATATTCTTCATATCACTATTTATACTTTTGGTGGCTGGGATAAGTCTAGTTAGTTTAAATCCCAGATTAAAGAATATCTCGATTGAAAATGTTCAGAAACAGACAATCCCTGATTATTTGCCTCGTGTTTATATTTGGAAGACTGCTTTTAAGCTTATTAAAGAAAGACCTATATTAGGATATGGTATTGGTACTACCAAAGATAAACTGCTTGAGCAGTATAAGAAAGATGGATATAGGGCAGGTGTAATATACACATTCCATTCACATAATCAGTTTCTACAAAGTTGGCTACAGTTTGGGGTTTTAGGGCTGTTGTTGTCTTTAATTATACTCCTCTATCCTTTGTATTATTATCTATATAAAAACAGAAATGAGCTTATTTTATTGTTATGGCTAGCATTTTTTATGGCGAATATTACAGAGCCAATGTTGCAAATCAGTTTTGGTATTTTCCCTTTTTGTATCCTAATAATTATGATGGTTTGTTGTGATAAAAAAAGACCATTAGGTAGAATAAGATAATTAATCGTAGAGTTCAACTTATTATTGCTTTTAATATATTTAAGTTTAAAATAAATAAAAAAATTCTGCTTTAAATATTACTTTTGTTAATACGAAAATATTAATAATATAATTATGAAAAGTCAGATATTTATTAGTGCAATTGACACTGATGCAGGAAAAACTATGATTACTGGTCTTATTGCAAGATACCTTAAAAATAAAGATAAGTCTGTAATTACTCAAAAATTTGCCCAAACTGGATGTCAGGATATCTCAGAGGATATAATTGAGCATCGAAATATAATGGGTAGTCCTCTTAACGAATTTGATAAAAACAAAACTACCTGTCCATATGTTTTCGATTTACCAGCTTCTCCCCATTTATCAGCTAAGTTACAAGATCAAAAAATAGATGTAGATTTAATACGAAAATCATCTGAGAAATTACTTGAAAACTACGATTATTTACTACTTGAAGGGGTAGGAGGCTTGCATGTCCCAATTTATGAAACTTACTCATTACTTGATTTTTTGGAAGAAGAGAAATTACCTTTGGTATTGGTTAGCTCTCCAAAACTAGGAAGTATAAATCATACTCTGATGAGCCTTGAGATTATTAAAAATAGAAATATTCCATTGCAGGCTGTTGTTTATAATAACTATCCTGATAATAATAAAGAGATTGTGAATGATACAAAAGATGTAATTAAAAAATTCCTTATTAAATATGAACTTGATTGCCCTATTGTTGATGTCCCAGTTATAAAAGATATATTTGAGGATGTTGAAATTGATTTTTCACCTCTTTTTAAGTAATAAAAAAGCCTCTTTAGATTGTTCTAAAGAGGCTTTTTTTATTATTCTTTAATGAGTTTAAATTTCCACTTCTTTTCCATTATATTCAATAGGTTTTGAAGTGCACTATAGTATAATAATAAATATAATATAACACAGGCAGTCCATATCACAAATATGTTTACCCAATAGGTATCAAAATATCTTCCTAAGAAATTCTTACGAGGGGCATAGAAATGAGCTTTGATAAAACTACTAGTAGGATCTTTATATATTGGATCAACTTTTTGGAAAAATTTCCCGTCGTATTCTACAATCTTTTCTACATCATTTTGATTCAGAACAAACTCTTTTAGTCTATCATTACAATATGCTTTCTTAAAGGCTATGAAATCTTTGCGTTTTTCGTATTTTGATTCCATTTCCATCAATAATTCATCTTTTTTCAGATTAGCTCTATTGTATAAGCTAGCATAATAGTTATATAAATTTGTAAGATATTGTTTTAAATCTGTTAACACTTCCTTGTTAATCGAATCAATATGAAGTTTGTGTATTGATGGGAACGACATCATTACATTATTAAGCTCTTTTATATCTAATTCTCGTTTTATTAAGCTTAAATTGCTTATTATTTCTGCTCTTTTGCTAGTGTCTTTTAAATTCCTTTTACAGAAATTCATTTTGTTTTTAAGACCTCTAATCCAGTAGTTTTTCTTGTAGGTTGACTTACTCATGAGTTTGTCATATACGTAGAATTGCTTGTTGAATTCATTGTCTTTGAATTGTTTGACAGCAAGAGCTTCGTATGCCCATCTAGCAACTATAACTTCTCCATATAAGGGAATACCATCAGGGGATGAAATTGCTGGATTTAATTTGTCAAACTTTACAATAACACCACTTAGTATGATTTGAGGAATCAATATAAATGGAATTAATATATATATGGTGATAACTGTTTTGAAGCTATCTGAAAGTATTAATCCCATTAGATTTGCAAAACACCAAGTGCTAAATAAAGCTAACCAATAGTAGAAGAACATTGATTTTACTTCCATTATCCCATTGCCAATGAATACAAATACTAGGGATTGAAAAGCAGATATACTGAATAGAATAACTACTTTTGACATTAAGTAGCTACTTTTACTAAGATTCAAAAACTTCTCTCGTTTTAGAATCATTCTGTCCTTTATTATTTCTTCGGCACTGACTGTTAATCCAACAAATAAGGCTACTATCACCGACATAAATAAATATACAGGTAGATTGCCATTGTCACTGAAAGTGTAACCAACATCATTTGCAGCATCTATAGTATAGAATTTTATTATATAGGATAATAAGAAAGCAAGTATCGGAGTTTCTAATAAGTTAATAAACAGATATTGCCTATTAGCTAATTTTGATTTGATATCCCTTTTTATAAATACTCCAAATTGTTTTATCGGTTTAGGTATGCTAAACGAAATAGGAGGTAGATCTACAGTATCTTCGATCTTTCTTCCAATTGAGATATGCTCTTTGAATCTTTGATACCATTGTTTTGGAGATACCTTTCTGATTTGTGTCGACATTCCGTATTCGTCAATTACCTCCGATTCAATAATGTCAAATATTTGATCGGCATCTACACTACCACATGCTGGGCATTCACTTTCGGTGTGATTAACTCTGTTTGTTTGTGATTTGAAATATGTAATTGAATCTAGTGGATTCCCATTGAAAATCATAAAACCACCAGTGTCCAGAATCAACAGGCGATCAAACATTTTGAATATCTCAGATGAAGGTTGATGGATTACTACAAATATAAGCTTCCCTTTAAGGGATAAATTTTTAAGTAAATCCATTATCTTAACCGAATCTCGTGACGAAAGTCCAGATGTAGGTTCATCAACAAATAAAACCGCTGGTTCACGTATTAATTCAAGTGCAATGTTTAATCTCTTACGTTGTCCTCCACTAATTTTCTTGTCTAAAGGTGAACCAACTTTTAGATTTCTGGCTTCGAATAAGCCCAAATCTTTTAGTAATCTGAGAGTGATTCTGATAAGTCTGAATCTAGAGTATTGACTAAAACATAGTTTTGCATTATAATATAAATTCTCAAATACAGTTAGTGATTCTATCAAAAGGTCATCCTGAGATACATAACCAATAACACCATCTATTTTTTCAGGATTACTAAAAACATCATTGCCATTTATGTAAACATTCCCCATGTACGGTTTCGAACTGCCGTTTAATACATTAAGAAGGGTGGTTTTTCCAGCTCCAGAGGCACCTACAATACCAACCATTTTTCCAGATTCTTCTTTGAAGCTCATGGAGTGAATACCGATTTGTTTTTCATTGAAACGATATTCTATATTGCTAGCCTCAAATACAATTCTGTTTTGATTGTTCTCTCTATTGTATACACCGACAATATCGCTATAATAAATAGGATCCGCTTTCATCGCTCGAAGAGACGAGCCTGGAGTAAGTATGTGGACTTTATGTGAACTTAATACTTGCCCATTCATATATAGACTAGCCACTTTGTTGAATCGCATCACATACATGCCTACTTGAGCTAATCTCAGTATTTTAACTTCTCCACCAATATGATCTGAATAGAGATGGTAGCCTTTTTCGGGCTTTGTTTTTACGGATGAGATAGTGAGTAATTGATCGGATTCTTCAACAAGAGTGTGTGGACTTAATATGAAGTTCTTTAAAGTCTCAAAATCTTCAGTTTGAAAGTTGAAGGTGTCACTAACAGTTTGAATGAAGTCGTTTTCCTGTTCGCTAAGACTGGCCTCAGTTTTTAAAAATTCAAGCAGCTGAATAAGTACTACTATTTTCTGTCTGATAGTAAGTTCTTCATTTATTTTTGTACAAATTTTAAGAACTTTAACCGAACTAGCAGAAGTATATTTTCTAATCTTGTTAGATTTTTTTGTTGTTCTGTGGAAAACAGCGGCATAATGCTTGTCATAAAGCTCAAGATACTCATATGAACTTTCTTTATCTAAATGAGAATTTAAGTATTCAAGTACTACATTTCTTCTATTGACAGCAGAATTTTCAGGATGGGCAATGATTGCAAAAAGTTGCATCAAAGCTTTCAGGATTTGTTCACTCATTATACTATAATATTGATTATACCTATCAAAATAGCACTATACCATTTTTGTCTGGCATACATAGGGGATAGATTATGATAAAAATATTTAAAAAATCTATAAAAGCAAAAAAAAAATATTCAGAATAAAGTATTTGATTGAAAATACTATCTATTCTGAATATTGTATGTAGAAAAAAGTATTTATTGATTCTTATTTTTTCTTAATTTCTTGTTTGAAGCCAATTAATACTAATGCAAATCCAGAATTTACTTTGCTCTTGTTTAGCTTCGTTTCTATTGTGCAAGATATAGTGTCTTCAATCATAAAATCCCAATATGGCGAATTATTATGATTGGCGTTGGAGAATAATAATCTTTTATCTTGGTCGTATATCGAAAATATTACATTTCCTTCTTCTTTACCTGCACCAGCAACAACTCTGTATTTGGTTCCTTCGAAAAATGTTGCTTTAAATTCTGCTGTCTCATCTCCTGATAATAAAGCTTTGTATTGCTGACCATCAGAAATAAAGTCATCTGTAAAGTATTTTTCGCAGTTTTTTAAAGTTATGTCTGATTGAGCAAAAACCCTTGGAGAACATACTAGTACGATGACAAGAATAATTAATTTAAATCTATTTCTCATAGTATTGTGTTTTTTCTTATTTGTTATATTATCTACAAGCGAATTCTCTAATTCTCGCAATTTTTTGTCTTACGTCTTCCAATCTTTTTTTACCAATAACAATTTCAGATTGGCTCATTATTTTTGTTAATTTCTTTTCAGGGTAGGTAATAGGAGGAACATAGGTGTATCGTTCTTCAATTTCATCAAATACGTATCCTAAATCAATCAAGCTATCAACCAAAAATTTAATTTCCTTCGAGTCATTAGAGAATGGTACTAATATTTTAATAAGATTGTTTAATGGTCTTTTTTGTTCGAATATTCTGATAGCTAATTTTTCACTATAATTATCATTGGTCTGCTGACATAGAATATACATAGCCTCAATCCAACCACCAGCAAGAATTAATGAACCTGTGTCATCTCTGTCGTTAACTTTAAGGTAATTGTTAATTCTTCTATAAGTATTACTAACTATATGTAGAAGCGAATCTCTATTTTCTATATTTCCTTCAATTCTATTAATTGTGCTTTTGGTTAGAGCTTCATATAGTCCAATATCTTGAGATAAGATTTTGATGATTGCAAAATAGCTGGCTGCTCTTTGTGTTTGTCCATATATATTAATATATCCTAAGTCAGCACCGTAAACTCCGAAATTAATAGCTTTGCTAAAACTGCTCAAATAATTATTTGCATTAGATGTTGGATTTAACATAGTCTCATCATATGCAACATTACTTCTTTCTAAAAGTAGTGAAATTTGATATGGAGACGGTAAACTGAACAATATATCATTGTATTTGAAAATTGTTCCACTGTGCTGAGCTTTTTTTGCACCCATATGACTTTGGGTTAATTTTTCTATTTCGCTCTGTTCGTACAATAAATCTGATGGTTTGGATAAGAACCAAACACAAGTTCCTACAGTAATCAGTGCAATTAAAATAAATAAAATTGACTTACTCTTCTTTGACATAATTAATTTTTTCGTGAAAAACGCTAGCAATGTAAAAAGAAATTTTTTTATATCAAAGTAAGGTTTTAGTCAACGGAATAGAATAATTCGCCAAATATATGAGAACGTTTACATTAGAAAATTAGTTTTTTTTAACAAAAACTCAGTTTTTTTTTAGTATGCCTACTTAAGTTGCAAAATAGAGCAGTGATTTATTTTTCATATAAATTTATAGTAAGTCATTTTGTTTAACAATAAAATAAAACTCCGTCCTTTTTTTAATATTTGAATCAATGTGCATGGAGTAGTTTAGGAGTTCACTTGTAAACTGATTTTTTGTTAGATGTAATGGAATACATAGAGCTAGTGTTTTATGATTTTTATTTTCAGTGTTTTCTTAGCTTGGATAGTTTCTTTTTTATTATGTTGTTTTTGAACTGTAATTATCTTTATTATGTTGTATTGGTTAAGACTTGTTCTTGAGTTGTTTTTACACTTTATCGAATTTTCATTAATGGATTGATTGTTTTTTTTCTGATTTTTACGCAGTAACATAATTATGAGTTTTATAGCTTCGGTTTTTTCTTAATATGTCAATTTGTTGTTGAGGTTTATATTGTTTCTTGAATTCATTTGTATCTTATCTTCTGATTTTGCTGTAAATAATTTTGAAAACATAAAATTTCCTAAAAATAAATTTATGATAAAATAAACTTTTAAAATCCCATTAAAATTATTATACTTGCTGATTATCTTTAATATATTTCTTGTTTACGCATTAAAAATATGATGTAATTTAGGATGTTTGATAATAATGTCCTGATTGTTTTTATGTTAGCTTTTTTGTGAGTCGAGAAGTCATATGTAAAGAAGTTTATGAGATAGATGATTTGATAATTATTTATACTACTAATAATTTTATTAAATGGATTACGCAAAGGAATTAAATCGATTAAATGAAATGTGTGCAAACACATTAATGTCACATCTAGGAATTACATATACTGAAATAGGAGAGGATTACCTATTAGCAGAAATGAATATTGATTCTAGACATTGTCAGCCAAAAGGTATTTTGCATGGTGGAGCAAGTATGGCACTTGCTGAAAGTGCGGGTAGCGCATTATCTGTAATTAAAACAGACCAAGAGACAGAAGAAGTTAAAGGTATGGAGATAAATGCAAACCATATCAGAAGTGTAAAAGCTGGTAAATTACATGCAAAAGCTAAGTTTAAGCATGTTGGTAAAATCAGCCATGTGATTGAGGTTGAAATTACAAATGAAAACAAAAAACCTGTTTGTGTTTGTCGTATCACTAATATTATTACAAAAAAAAATATCTAGTAAATGGAATTGGGTGAAATAGTTGAATTGTGTTTAGGCTCGAATAGTCAATTTTATATATATTCTTTGCCTGGAGATGAAGATTGTACAATTGGAATTCAAAAACAAAATGATTCAAAGAATATTCAATTATTTTCCGATTTATTTTCTGAAAATGGGTTTGTTGTTTATCCTTTTTGTAAACGAGGAAACGATAAACCTGTTTTTATAAAATCTGATATAGAATTTAATTCTAATTCTATATCAACCTCCGATATTAGTTTTTTAGAATCATTAACAGCTAAAAATTCGGATAGTCCAAAAACTTATTTCTCTACATCACGAAGTTTGTACTCGTCTCAGTATAGTAAACTCAAGTCTCTTCTCGATTCTGAAATTTTATCTAAGGCTATTTTATCAAGAATAGTAGTAGTTGACAGGGAAGATTTGGATGAGGTCGGGAGTGTATTTTATAAATTATGTAAAAAATATAAGGATGCATTTGTCTATATTGTAAAATTCGATTGCGATAATATTTGGGTGGGTGCCACTCCAGAAATATTACTGAATGTTAATTCTTTTGGATTTCAAACTATAGCACTTGCAGGTACTCGACTTCCTGATAGTGATGGTACTGTGAATTGGTCTGAAAAGGAGATTGAGGAGCAATCATATGTGCAGGATTATATTGAGGAGTTATTGGATTTGAATAATTGTAATTATTTAAAATCTGAAACAGAAACAGTAAAAGCAGGGAAACTTTGTCATCTTAAGACATTTTATAGAAGCAGTGATAAGTTAGATGACAACAGAATGATTTCACTTATCGAAGATCTCCATCCAACGCCTGCGGTTTGCGGTATACCAAAACAATCTGCAATGGATAGTATTATTGAAATAGAAAGTCATGATCGAGAATATTATGCTGGTTTTATAGGTCCTGTTGCAAATGGGATTTGGAATTTATTTGTAAACTTGCGTTGTGGTAAATTGACAAACAATCAGTTAGTGCTTTATGTTGGAGGTGGGATTACAAAAGATTCGGAGGAGGAGTCAGAGTGGGATGAAACCTCACATAAATCTGATACTTTACTTTCTGTTTTTTTAAAGGAAAGATAAGAACTGATTATTCAAACCAGTTCTTATGTAAGTAGTATTTATTTATGTCTTATTTTTATGTTGAATCCTTTTTGAGTAGACCATCCTTCGTGATCTGTTAAGCTTATAAAAAAATGATAATCTCCTTCATCAAATTTTCCATTCTCATCTTCTGTTGGTAATACCAATTTAAGTTTAGTGTCGTATGAGTTCTGATTCTCTGGGATAGTATACTCTTGAGTAAATTTAAATGGATTATTAGCTTTTTTAATATCTTCGAAATCGCAAGATATTACTTCTGTGCTATGCGAATGGTGATCGAAATTATTGTGAATATCTATGCTGTAAGAGCCTAAAGAAAAATTATCTTTGAATAAATAGTTTATCTCAATTTCCTCACCGAAATAAAGTTCCGAGCAGTTAAGAGGGAATGTATTTTCTCTGGAAATGTCAATTATAGGTTTTTCTGTATCTTTACTATCGCTACTGTCACATGCAATAAGAAATATGTTAAGTGTTAATAGTATGATATGGAATGATTTAAGCTTCATTTGTTTAGTTTTTATTCGTTTCTTCTGTGTGATTTTCAATGAGTTCTAATTCTGCTTCTGCCTCTGTTTCGTTTCCTTCTTGATCTCTGACAATAATATGGAAATGATAATCACCTGCTTCAGCGTTTTTATCTATATCGATATGCTCGTGAAAATTTGTATTCTTTAATCCTTTAAATTTAGTGAAAGTTTGATCTACTTCCCATTCGTTTTCATCTTCGTTTTTGGAATGATTCTGATGATCTTCACCTTCATGATGAATTCTTACGATAATTAGGTCTATCTTACCCTCTGCAATAATTTCTGCTTCAATATGTATCTCTTCGCCAATAATAGCTTTGTTCGAAACGAATTCATCATCATGACCATGACCAAGTTCTGTAATTGTTATTTTAGGTTTTGCAGCTGAATCATTGTCATCGTCGCAAGAGAATAATGATACTGATAATAGGCAAATTGTCAAGAATTGGAAAAATTTAGTTTTCATATTTATACGTTTTTTAAATGTTGTTAAATTTGCTAGAAAAAGGAATTGATATATTTATTATGAAATTTCTTCCACTAGCAGGAATATTTATAAGTCTATAATAATCTGTGTGATTAAAATATTTTTTATTGAATAAGTTTTGTATTTGAAATGATATGTTTAATTCAGATCTCGATATTTTTATATTACCTCCACTTGCAAAGTTCATATTTTGGTATGAGTTTGTTTTCTTTTCGGGAGGCACTATTCTATTTTGTTTTGCAGAATAAATAAATTGACTTTTCATATAGAAATTGTTAAAGAATCCTAGCTTCTGATTTTTATATTTTAGCTCAAATATAAGCTTGGTAGGAGGGGAGAATGGAACCGTAAACCCTTTTTTTGATCCAGATAATTGTTCTGAATATATATATTCGCTACTTATTGTTGATTCGAATTCTTTGTTTAATTTATAATTTATGAACAGTTCACCTCCGTAGCGTAAAAGTTCGCATTCTTGATATCTGAATACCTGATTTCCATTCCCATATAATCTGTCATGTTTGGAAGTAGGGTTAAGGTAAATGTAATTTGAAAAATAGTTTAGGAATAGGGAGTTAGTTATATTGACTTTTGAATTAATATTTAACTCGGAACTGATATCCCACTGATATGATATTTCAGGTGATAGATTTTCATCTCCTATCTCATAGCTAAAATTATGATAATTTACACCATTTACACTAAGTTCTTTAGCTGTTGGAATTCTGAAGCTTTTACCAATATTAGTCTTAAAATTGAATTTTCCTGTTATCATTGTGTAGCCTATTGACCATGAGAGGTTGGAAAAGGATTTATTTAGATCTTTTGCTCGTTGCAGCTTGGTGTATTCTGTTTTGTTATCATAAATAGTTGGCGAATTAAACCAATCAAAATATTTTTCAGTTCTTATCTCGCCATAATCATACCTTACACCAGCATTAATATTGCTTTTTTTGTTTAATTTTTGTTTTAGTATTGCAAAACTCCCTATGTTATTTCTTGTGAAATTTGGAATTATAAATCCTCTTCCATTTATTTTATTATCGAAAATTTCAGAATTTAGTCCAATTTTAAAATTTGTCTTTTCCGAAATATTTTTTGTAAATGTAAAATTTGCGGAATAAATATCTTTTATGAATTTTCTTTCAAGGTCTGGATTAAAATTTAAGTTGTTAGGTAGTTTACTCGGCATGTATCCGTGATTTACATATTCACTCCATTCTTCTCTTTTGTTTCTTTGGAATGCAATATTAAGTCTTAAATTTATTTTTCTTAGATCATAAGAGTTTGAATTTATTATTTTAAAGTGATTAACTTCTTGGAAAGGAAAGTTAATGTCTCTATTTGATTTGTCGTGAAATTTAGTGTCGATATTTCTTGGTTCTAGCCCATGTGCATTTGCAAAAAAACCTGATTTTGTATGTATATTACTAATAATAATGTTTGAGTTGAAGTTACTTGTCATATAACCAATATTTGTATGTATATTTTTTTCCCAGCCAGCAGTATTTCTCAGATGTTTGTCGTCTAGAGAAGCTTTATATGAGTATATTTCAATACTATCAGTAGGTACTTTGTAGTCACCGTAGTCAATATAAGTAGCCCTAATTTTTCCATATATTTTCTCTTTTCTCGCAAATATTGCTGTGGAACTACCATACAGATTATTGTTGGATTTATAGATTAGGTCGATATTGCCTCCAATACTATTATTAAGAGGGATTTTCTTGGTATTTATATCGATTATCCCACCTATTGCATCTGATCCATATTCGAGAGAAGCAGGACCTTTTACTATTTTTACATATTCAACCGAATATTGATCAATTTCAAGGCCATGATCTGCGCCCCATTGTTGTGCTTCATGTTTTATGTTGTTTTCAACTACTGATATTCTATTAAACCCAAGTCCTCTAATTACAGGTTTTGATTGTCCTGACCCAATATTAATTGTCGATATACCTGGTATATTTTCCAAAGAATTCATTAATGTTCCACCAAGGTTTTCCTTTATTTTTGTTTTATCTATGATTTCAATACTTCTCGATTCTATTTTTCTTGCATTTGTTGGTTTTACCGATATTTTCACCTCGTTTAGGCTTTTTGTATCAACTGAAAGTTTCGCTACGTAGTTAAAATTTTTGTCAAGAGAAATAGTGTCCTTAATTGTCTTATAACCAATGAAAGAGATTTGTATAACATAATTATTATGAGTTAACTGTTGGAATTCAAATACGCCCGTATTTTTACTTATACAAGCATATTCCCCATTGTTTAATATTATATTAGCTCCAGCAATTGGTTTGTTATAAGTGTCTGTGACGATTCCTTTTAGTGTTGATTTGCCTTGAGGAAAGGTAATTTTGCTACAAATAAAAAATAGAATAAATATAAATGCTATATGTTTCATCTCGTTTTATCTCGTTTAATCTCAATTGTCTATTATATAAATTTCAATTGAGATTATATTTGTTTGTGTTTAGAAAATCAATACATTAAACATCTTGAGTAATTAGTAGATATTCAAATACGGATTTAGATATTTTATTACTTCAGAAAAAATAAAATCTAGGTTATCTATACTTATTGGTATTTGATCTTTTTTAATAAGTTCATAGGTAACTTTAAGATGAATAATCTATATGTCATAGTATAGGATTTTTAATTTAGTTTTATTTCGATTGTTTGAGATTAGGTTTGTTTTGTTTTGCAATAATGTGTCAAATGCAACAATGATGCAAAAGTAGATATGTTTTGTTTAAATAACAATTATTTTTTTATAAAAGCTTGTTAATTTTTAGTTGTGAATTTTATTTCGATCGAATTATATAGGGCGACAAAATATTAGGCTTGGTTTAGGAATATAATTTAATTATTTTCTCAACTTTTTCAACCGAAATATTAAGAACTTTAGTAATGGTTTTAATTTTAATATTTTGTTTTTCCATGCCAAGAATAGCTTCGATTTCAAGCTCTTCTCTTCCTTCGATTTTCCCTTCAATTCTGCCTTTAATTTCTCCCTGCTTGATTCCTTCTTCTTTGGCTGTATCTACAATATTTTTAATATCTCTATAGTGTTTAAGACTTTCTTCGTATTGGTCTTTTTCAGTACCACTAAAATTAGCTATTTTAGCAGTATTAAAAAGCTTTTTGAATACTCTTTCCTGAAGTTCAGTTGGGCGATTTTGTAAATTCGCAAGATGTCGAAATATAAAAATCCACTTATCTTGCTTGCTTTCTAAATCTTTGATTTTTTTGTTAAATTTGGGTAGTTCGATATAAATAAAAGTTAGTTTATCGAAAAATATACTATTGTTTTGATTTTTGAGTTGTACG